>JAPLOI010000054.1 GCA_026400815.1 Alphaproteobacteria bacterium | reverse complement strand
AGCCACCAGTCTGGATCGAAGGTCATTGGAGAGTGGCTTGCCCATGCATACTGGCCCCCTGACCAGCCTGCACGGTGAATCACATCTCAACCGCGTCGGGGAATCCAATCTGATTCATATCGGACGGCTTTTGCTCTAGTCATGTGGTTGTCTTTCGTATGTGCCGCCGGGGAAACCCGGCGGCACTATGCCACCGGAACCCGACACAGCGATCCTACTCTGTTATTCGTGGTCGCCACCAACTACCCTTACCACTAAATGTAGTGCCTTACCCCCTGTGGACATCGGGGATTTAGTGAGTCAGGAGTCTTTTGTTTCAATCTTTGAGACCTTGACGCGGCATTGAATCTTTGCGCTGCGACGTTACCGACTCGGCAATCAGTGTTGCGTACCGCACGGCCTCCCGAGTCACCTACGTAGCCCCGATCGCCTCGGCAATCTGGCGCCTTATGGCGGCGAGCTGCGCCGGCGTGATCCGCGCCGGCGTGGCCGCCCGCACCCGGGCCTTGGAGGTGGTGGCCACGCAATGCGACAGCGCGTGGCAGGGCTTGCTGCACCCATTCTCCGGCGTCGGCTCGATCCGCACCGAAAGCTCGGCGATCGCCAGCCTTGCATCCTCGGTCAGCGGCACCAGGATCACGTTGGGGTAGGCGGGGTCGAACAGCGCATGGTCCTCCACCACCACGGCGGCGCGCAGCTTGTTCGGCTCCTTCGGCAGCGCGTCGCGCCAGTCCACCACCACGATCTGCCCGGCCACGAAAGCGGCCACGTTCAGCACTCCGGCCGCGTGCTGCCCCACTCCCGGTAGAAGTCCCCGGCCTCCCGATCCCCGGCCACATGGGCCCCCACGGCGGCACTCTGCGCGCGGATGCGGGCCCGGCGGATATCCCTGGCCGCCTGGGCTGCCAGTTCGCGCAACAGGCTGGAAAGCCCCGTGCCGCGCGCGGCGGCCTCGTCCTCCAGCACGGCACGCACCTCGGGGTCGAGGCGAACGGAGATGGGGGCGGGGTGGCTCATGCCGCAAATGTAGTGCGCTGGCGTACTACGTTCAACAGCTTCGCGGGGACTACCGCTTGTAACCCTCCTCCCGCTGGCTGCGAATGGCCAGCACGAACACCGTGTCCACCGCGGGCACGTGGCGATACAGCACCACATAGCCGCGCCCGCCCTGCCCCACGATCAGCTCGCGCCGACCGGCCCGCACCGGGCGGCCGATCAACGGGCTGTGGCGCAGGATGTCGATGGCCGCGAGCAGGCCAGTGATGCGCGCCGGCCCGTCAGGCACCTCGAAGCGCGCCAGATGATCCAGGAAGCGGTCGAAATCATCCAGGACACCCGCGGCAGGCTGGATGCGGGCCATGGCTCAGCGCCCCCGCCTATCGGCGAGGCCGCGCCGGCCCCTCACCGCGCAGCCGGGCTTCCACCCAGGCGCGCGCCTCGTCCCATTCCACCGTCGCGCCGGCTTCCACCTCGCGCCAGCGCTCGTCCGCCAGGCGATGGAACGCCTCGTCCAGCTCCGCCTGCTCCACCTGCTGCGCGATCGCCTCCAGCATGAAGGCATGCGGGCTTTTGCCGGCACGCTCCGCCGCGGCCGTGACGCGGGCCTTCAGCTCGTCCTCGATGCGCAGCGTGGTGGTGGCCATGGCATCCTCCGGGGCGTCGATTTGTAGCACATATGTGCTACGAACCGCCAAGCGCCACCTCCCGCTCTGCCGCCAACACCACTTCCAGCAACGCGCCCCGTCCCCACAGCAGGCGCTCGCGCAGTTGCTTGGCGCGTTGTTGCAGGGCGTAGCGTGCCCGTCGCGCCGGCGGCATCGGCGCCATCAGGGCGGCCAGATCAGGCCACTGCACGCGCATCTCCGCATAGGGCCGCACATGCGCGGCCAACCAGGGCGGAAACGTGCCGTCCCACGGCTTCGGCCGGGCCATGAAGTGCAGCACGGCGGGCGGGATCATCCGGTCGAGCCCCGCATTGCGCAGGAAGATCGGGAAGTTCCACGCCAGCGACAGCCCCAGCACCCGCCCGGCCGCCACGATGTTCAGCGCGTCCTGGTCCGGGAATGGCCCGCCGGCCCGATGCACGCGGAAGGCCTCGCGCGCCAGTTCGTCCCACCCGTCGCGCGCGATGTGCAACACCCCGGCGTTGACGTAGTGGGCGTGGCGCGCGGCCGGCACCCCGCCCTGGTGCATACGCGCCGCCACTGCCGCACCCCGGCGCCCCCCGCGGCGCACCAGCAGCGCCATCGGGTCCAGCGCCGCGCGCAAATGCCCAGGCGGCGGCGGGCTGGCCAGCAGCGTGTCCAGCGGCGCCACCACCTGGATATCGGCATCGAGGTACAGCAGCGCATCGAATTCCGGTGGCAGCAGCCGGTGCAGGAACAGCCGCGCCATCACCGCATCGCCGCCCAGCTCCGCCGCCCGCCCGTGCACCAGCCGCACGCCGGCCTGCGCGAACGCCGCCTCCGCCCGCGCCGCCAGGGGTGCATCGAGGTCCAGCGCCACCACCACCACACCGGCCAGCCCCGCCGCACTCAAGCGCCGGGCCTGCGACGCGGCCACCAGCGTGGGGATCAGGTAGCGGGCATCGGTCACGAAGCAGATGGCGCAGGTGCCCACCGCTAAAGGTCCAGGATCCGCCGCGGGTCGCAGCGCCCGCGCAGCAGGTCGGCCAGCGCCAGCAGGTTGCCGCGCAGCCGGCCGCGCCGGTCCACCCAGGGTTCCGGATGGAGCGAGCGCGCGGCATTGATCGCCAGATGCCGCGCCATGCTGCACAGCGCCCGCCGCCATGCGTAGCTGCCCTTGCGGGCCAGGTACACGGGGTTGGCGATCTGCGAGTAGCCCAGCCGCAGGCCGGAGGTGCGGCCGGATTTCACGCCAAGATGCACACCGCGCGCGCCCGGCAGCGTCAGGATCCGGCCATAGGGCGCCAGCCGGCGGCACAGATCGATATCCTCGTACCAGCCATACAGCGGCAGCGCCTCGTCGAATGCCAGCCCGTGCGCCCGCATCGGCGCCAGGCGCAGCACCATGTTGCAGCCATAGGCGTTGTAGGCCGGCACCGGCCGGTCCCCCGGCGCCGCCCCCGCATCCGCCGCCAGCAGCGCGCGGCCCTCCGCCACGCTCAGCCCCGGGCCCTTGATCCCGTCCGCGATCACATGCCCGGTGGCGGCCACCAGCGCGGGATCGGCCCCGAACGCCGCCGCCATCGCCGCCAGGAACCCCGGCGCGGGCAGGAAGTCGTCATCCAGGAAGGCCACCAGGTCGCAATCGGCCAAGGCGGCCAGCACGGCATTGCGCTGGCGCGAGGTGCCGCGCGGCGACAGCAGCACCAGCGCGGGATCGATCCCGGCCACGTCCTCCGCCGCCGCGCCGCACACCACCACGCGATCCGGCGCGCGCGTCTGCCGGCGCAGCTCGGCCAGGGTTTCGGCCAGGATGGCGGCCCGCCCGGTGGTTACGATGCCGACGGCGATGCGCAGGATCCGGCCCTCCCGTTGCGAACCCCCAACCCTAGAGCAACAGCCGACCGGATGGAATCATCCGATAGGCGTAAGTTGCTCGCCAAAACAAAGAGCTAGAGTGGTGGCCGACCCTCTATCAGGTCGGCTCCCGCTCTAGCCCAGCCCGCCGCACCGGCCTACCGGGCGCTCAGGCGATCTCGGCCAGCAGCTTCCGCCTTATCGCATCCAGCAACCCGGCCTCGTCGCGCACCGGCAGCACGAAGCAGGCCGGGCCGCCCACCACCTCCTGCGCGAAATACTCGTCCAGATGGGGGTCGTTCTCCAGCACCGGCAGGCCGTTGATGGTAATCCCGGCCGCCACCGCCGCATCCCGCGCCGCCTGCACCGGCCGGCCATCATTGTTGCGCCCGTCCGCCACGATGTCGATCACCCGCCGCGCCGCCGGCGGGGCAATGCGCAACAAGTGGTCGTGGCACAGATCGATCACCCCGGAGATGGAGGTGAACCCCGCCCCCGGCCGCGGCGCCGCACGCAGCACCCGCGCCCACTCCGCCGCCGCCTCCGGCCCGTCCACCACGCGCCACGGCACCAGGTATTGCTGCCGGTCCTGGTTGGACCACGCCACATAGGCCAGCGCCGCCCGCCCCGTGGGCAGGTTCGCCAGCCCCGCCAGGAAGGCCGGCGACGTCACTGCCTGGGCGTGGCCTTCGATATACATGGCCATCCGCTCGTTGCTCACGCTGCCGGAGCAATCCACGGCGAACACCAGCGCCACATCCACCTCCGCCGACTGCTGGCCGCTCATGCCCCCCCTCCCGGCTCTTTGAAGCAATCCTACACGAAACAACCCCGCCCGCGCCGCCTTTGCGCGCCCGCCGGGCCTTGACGCGCGCGCGCCCCCGCCCGACGCTCCGCCCATGACCCAAGACACGCTCGCGCTGCACCGCAGCCTCCTCACCATCGATACCCATATCGACATCCCCTTCCCCGAAGGCCCCAGCTTCTTCGAGGAAACCCGCCGCAACGTGGACCTGCCGAAGATGAAGCGCGGCCACATGGCCGCCGGCTGCTTCGCGGCCTACGTGGCGCAAGGTCCGCGCACGCCAGACGCCAACGCCGCCGCCTTCGCGCGCGCCACCGCCATGCTGAAGGCCATCCGCGAGATGGGCGCCACCAACCAGGGCGCCCGCGTGGCCAGCACCGCCGATGAGATCGAGCAGGCCCATCGCGACGGCGTCACCATCATCGTGCCCTGCGTGGAAAACGGCCACGCCCTGGGCGGCCACGTGGAAAACCTGCGCGCCTTCAAGGACCTCGGCGCGATCTACATGACCCTCACGCATTTCGGCCACAACGCCCTGGGCGACAGCTCCAACCCCCGCGCCGAACTCGGCGACAAGCCGGAAGAACACGGCGGCCTCTCCGAACTCGGCCGCCAGGTGGTGGCCGAAATGAACCGCCTCGGCATGCTGGTGGACATCGCCCACACCTCCAAGAAAACCATGATGCAGGCCGCCAAACTCTCCAGCACCCCCGTCCTCTCCACCCATTCCTGCATCAAGGCGCTGTGCGACAACGCCCGCAACCTGGACGATGAACAGCTGGACCTGCTCGCCAGCGTCGGCGGCGTGGTGCAGATCACCGCCGTGCCCGGCTTCCTCAAGACCGGCGGCAAGATCGAAACCGTCACCGTCGCCGATTACTGCGACCACGTGGACTATGCCGTGAAGCGCATCGGCATCGACCACGTCGGCCTCAGCTCCGACTTCGACGGCGGCGGCGGCTTCACCGGCTGGCGCGATGCCTCCGAAAGCCCCAACCTCACCGCCGAACTCGCCCGCCGCGGCTACGGCCCCAGCCAAATCGCCGCCCTGTGGGGCGGCAACTTCCTGCGCCTGCTGCGGATCGCGGAGGCGTCGGCGAAGTAAAGGCGAGGGGCTCTGCCCCTCGACCCCGCTGGGGCCTTAGGCCCCAGACCCCGATAGCTTTTCCGCCTTCGGCGGGAGGGGCCTACCCGGTCTGTGTCGCGCGCCGAGACGGCCCCTCCCCGCCGAAGGCGGAACTAATGTGGGTCCAGGGACCTCAGGTCCCTGGCGGGTCCAGGGCAGAGCCCTGGCCTTCCTTCCCCAACTGCTCCAGGAGCCCGCACCATGCGCCAGGTTGTTCTCCCCGACGGCACGGCGGTTTCGGCGGTGGGCCAGGGCACCTGGTATATGGGCGAGGGCGGGCGTGGTGCGCAGGCGGAGGCTGACGCGTTGCGGCTGGGCATTGATTTGGGCCTGACCTTGATCGACACCGCCGAGATGTATGCTGAGGGCGGCGCGGAGGAGGTGGTGGGCCAGGCCATTGCCGGCCAGCGCGACCGGGTGTTTCTGGTCAGCAAGGTTTATCCGCACAACGCCTCGCGCGCGGGCGTGCCGGCGGCGTGCGAGCGCAGCCTGAAGCGCATGGGCACCGATGTGATCGATCTCTATTTGCTGCACTGGCGTGGCGGTGTGCCGTTGGCGGAAACGGTGGCGGCGTTCGAGAAGCTGCGGGCGGAGGGCAAGATCCGCCGCTGGGGGGTGTCCAACCTCGATCCCGCCGATATGCGGGAGCTGCTGGGCGTGAAGGATGGCGCCGCGTGTGCGGTGAACCAGGTGCTGTACAACCCGGAGCATCGCGGGATCGAGTTCGATCTGCTGCCCTGGCAGGCGGGGAAGGGGATACCCGTGATGGCCTATTCCCCGGTGGGCCAGGGCGGGCGGCTGCTGAAGAACCCGGCGCTGGCGGCGGTGGCCAAGCGCCACGGCGCCACCCGGGCCCAGATTGCCCTGGCCTGGGGCCTGCGCCATCCGCACGTGATCTGCATTCCCAAGGCCGCCGACCCCGCCCATGTCCGCGAGAACGCCGCGGTGGTGGACATCACGCTCACCCCACAGGACCTGGCGGAGATCGACGCCGCCTACCCACCCCCCAAGCGCGCGACGCGCCTGGCGATGCTGTAGCGCGATGGAACGGCAGCCACTCCCGTCGTGCAGTTGCGTCGAAGACGAAACCGCGCCGCTGACCGAGGCGCAGAAGGCCGAGTTGGACCGTCGGCTGGCCTTGGCCGACACCGCCGCCCGGCGGCCGTGGCCAGAGGTTCGCGCGGAACTGCTCAAAGGCCGGTAATCCCGGCAGGCATTCATGGATCGACCCGAGAAGGCGGCTTCTCTGTGCTCTCTGTGCCCCTCCGTGTCCTCTGTGACCGCTTTGCTTAGGTGCTCTGCGCCGCTCGCTGGTGGGAAGGACCCGCCGCCACCTCCTCCGGCACCGCCGCGATCCCGTGCCGCCGAAGCCAGGCGGAAAAGCCGGGATCGGCCGTGATCACGCAGAACGGAATCGCCACCAGCAGCCCGCCGGCAAACGGCAGCGCCCACAGCACCGCGGCAGGCCCGCCCATCGCGAAGCCGGCGAACACCGCCACCCCCACCAGCGTGTGCGGCCAGAACATGCGCGCCGCCTCGCCCCAGCCCACGCCGCGGTCGCTGCGGTTCTGCGGCAGCCAGCCGGCGCGCCGCCCCAGCGCCAGGCGCAGCATCGCCAGCGTCTTGTGAACCTGGGCCACCGGGTCCATCAGCAGCGAGAAGGCGAATTCCAGCGCGGCCCCGGCCAGGAACCGCCACCCCCCGCCATAGCGCGCCCGCCGGGCGGGGTGCAGCAGCACCTCCAGGTAGCCCAGCAGCTTCGGCGCATAGAGCGCGAACACCCAGGCTCCCGCCATCGCCGCCAGAGCCCCGCGCGGCACGTCCTCCGCCCCGCCAGTGGCCGCCAGCACGGCCGCCAGCACCAGCACGCCCACGTACAGCGGCGCGCCCAGGAACATCAGGATCGCCTGCACCAGCTGCCACCGCCCCATCCAGCGGAAGCCCGGCAGGCGCAGCAGGTGCCAATACTGCAGGTTCCCGGCCAGCCAGCGCGCATCGCGGTGCAGGAATTCCGGCAGCGCCGGCGGGTTCGCCTCCTGCGAGCCGTCCTCCCCGGCCCACACGCACACGCGCCAGCCCGCGGCCCGGATGCGCGCCGCCTCCACCTGGTCGTGGGACAGGATGGTGCTGCCATCCGGCAGCGCCTCCAGCTTGCAGTGGTCGCGGAAGGCGGCCGCGCGCAGGATGGCGTTGTGCCCCCAGTACGGCCCCTCGTCGCCCTGCCACACCGCCTGCCCCGTCGCCCAGGCGCGCATGCCCGCGCGCATGCCGAACTGGAACAGCCGCGGGAAGGCCGCCGCCGCCGGCTTGCCCACCGTCAGATGCTGCACGATCCCCATGCGCGGCTCCGCCTGCATGATCCGCACCAGCCGCAGGGCAGAATCGGCCGACATCGCCGAATCCGCATCCATCATCAGCACCAGGTCGATCCCCTGGGCGTGATGATCCAGGAACTCCATCACGTTTCCGGCCTTGAACCCGGTATTCGCCGCCCGCCGCCGGTAGCGCACCCGCCCGGGGTCGCGATCCGCCGCCCGGAACGCCGCCACCGCCGCCTCTTCCTCCGCTGCCGCCACAGGATCCTGCGTGTCTGACAACACCCACAGCACGAACCGATCGCCGGCCCCCGCCGCATCCAGCGCATCGAGCAGCGCGCGCTGCGGCGGCAGCACCTGCGCCATGTCCTCGTTCCGCACCGTGATGGCGATGGCGGTGGTGAGCACGATCTCCCCTGCCTCGATCTCGCCGGCGACAGGCAGCACCGCCCGCGCCGGGTGGCGCGCGCCCACCAGCACCGCGAAGCCCGGCAGCGCATTGCCCAGGCACACGCCCAGCCACGGCACCACGCCCAGGAAACAGGCCATCAGCGCCACGTCCGCCGCCCGCCAGCCCCCTGGCGCCAGCACGCGCGCCATCAGCCACGCCAGCCCAACGCTGCCGCCCACCAGGATCGCGAAGAACAACACCCGCCCGAATCGCATGCGCGAGCATTGCCGCAGAACGCGCCGGGTTGATAGACCGGGCGCATGAGCCACCCGCCGGTCGCGATCGTCCTGCCGTACCGCGAGTATTTCTCCCCCGGTGCCGCCGGGGCGGTCGCCCTGCTGGTACGCCGCCTGGCCACCTGGCGGGAGGGCTTTGCCCCCACCGTGATCGGCCCCCCCCCCTCCATGCCGCCCTTCTCGGACGTGCCGTTCCGCCCCGCCCGCGCCACCTGGTGGCCCCCGGCCAACACCGCCCGCCGCTACGGCCACGCCGTCGCCCGCCTGATCCAGGCCGAGCCCCCGGCGCTGATCGAGGTGCACAACCGCCCAGAACTCGCCCTGTTCCTCGCCCGCCGCTTCCCCCACATCCCGGTCTCGCTGTTCCTCCACAACGACCCCCAGGGCATGCGCAACGCCAAAACCCCCGCCGAGCGCACCCGCCTGCTGCACAGGCTGGCCGCCGTGGCCAACGCCTCCGCCTGGCTGCGCGGCCGCCTGCTGGAAGGCGTGCCCACCCACAACCTGGCTTCCCTGGCGCGCGACCCGGTGGTGCTGCACAACTGCCTCGACCTCAACGAGGTGCCGCCCAGCCCGCCAGACCGGGAAAAGACCATCCTGTTCGCCGGCCGCGTGGTGCGGGACAAGGGGGCGGACACCTTCGTGGAGGCCTGCGCCGCCGCCCTGCCGCATTTGCCCGGCTGGCGCGCGGTGATGATCGGCGCCGACCGCTTCGGGCCGGACAGCCCGGAAACCCCCTGGATCGCCGCCCTGCGCCCGCGCGCCGCCGCCGCGAAGGTGGAGATGTGGGGCTACTGCCCGCATGCGGAGGTGATGGCCGCCATGGCGCGGGCCGCCATCATCGTGGTGCCCAGCCGCTGGCCGGAGCCCTTCGGCCTCACCGCGCTGGAAGCCATGGCCGCCGGCGGCGCCCTGCTCTGCGCCCCGCGCGGCGGCCTGCCAGAGGTGTTCGGCGATGCCGGCCTGGCCATCGACCCCGACAACCCCGCCACCCTGGCCGCCACCATCCGCGAACTGGCCGCCGATCCCGCCCGCCTCGCCGCCCTCGGCGAAGCCGGCCGCGCCCGTGCCCGCCTGTTCGACCTGCCCATGGCCGCCGCCCGGCTGGACGCGCTGCGCCGCCAGATCCTCGCCGGCCCAATCCCCTCGGGTCAGGCCCCGGCGGGATGACGTGAGCGGCACCGTCGCCGTCATCCTGCCCCCCGCCGGCCCCGGCTGCGAGGCCGCCGCCACCCTGGTGCGCCACCTCCACCTGATGCCCGGCCATTTCCGCGCCGTGGTATTCGGCCCGGCCGGCCAGGGCGCCCTCGTCGAAGTGGTCCACCGCCGCGTCGGCCTCGCCTGGCTACTCACCGGCGCCCAGCACCGCTACGCCACCCGCGTCGCCGAACAGCTCACCCGGCTGCGCCCCACCGTGATCGAGGTGCACGACGCGCCCGAGGTCGCCAGCCTGCTCGGCAGCCGCTTCCGCCCCACCCCCGTGCTGCTCATCCTCCATACCGACCCCCAGGCCCAGCGCGGCGCGCACGACGCCGCTTCCCGCACCTTCCTGCTCGCCCAGGCCACCCGCGTCGCCGCCTTCTCGCCCGAAATCCGCACCCGGATGCTGGAAGGCGTGCACCCCGCCATGCGCCACTGCACCCTGCTGCCGCCGCCCAACGGCCCCCTGGGCCCCCAGGGCACCGCCGATGCGCTGGATACGCTGCGCCTCGATGCGCTCAAGGCATGGTCCCGAACGCTGCACGGACCTATATAAGGCCTCAGTAAAGCCCCTTCGGAGCCACCCAAATGTCCGAAACCAAAGCGCCGGAAGGCGAACTGGTGCCCGTTACCGTCCTCACCGGCTATCTCGGCGCCGGCAAGACCACGCTGCTCAACCGTATCCTCACGGAGAACCACGGCAAGAAATACGCCGTGGTCATCAACGAGTTCGGCGAACTCGGCGTCGACAACGACCTCGTCGTGGATACCGACGAGGAGGTGTTCGAGATGAACAACGGCTGCATCTGCTGCACCGTGCGCGGTGACCTCATCCGCATCGTCGGCGGCCTCATGAAGCGCCGCGACAAGTTCGACGGCATCATCGTGGAAACCACCGGCCTCGCGAACCCCGCCCCCGTCGCCCAAACCTTCTTCGTCGACGAGGACGTGCGCGCCAAAACCAGGCTGGACGCCATCATCACCGTGGTGGACGCCAAGCACCTCCCCGCACGCCTCGCCGACAGCCACGAAGCCGAAGACCAGATCGCCTTCGCCGACGTGATCGTGCTGAACAAGATGGACTTGGTCTCCGCCGACGAGGCGAAAGAGGTCGAGGCAACCATCCGCAAGATCAACAAGTTCGCCAAGATCCACCACGCCACCAAATCCGACGTGCCGATCGCCGAACTGCTCAACCAGGGCGCCTTCGACCTCAACCGCGTGCTAGACCACACACCCGATTTCCTCACCGACAACGAACACGAGCACAACGACGATATCGCCAGCATGTCCTTCGAGCTGGAAACCCCGATCGACCCGGAACGCTTCAACGCCTGGATCGGCGCCCTGCTGGCCGAAAAAGGCCAGGACCTGCTGCGCACCAAAGGCATCCTGAGCTACGCCGGCGAAGACCGCCGCTTCGCCTTCCAGGCCGTCCACATGATCGCCGACGGCGACTTCATCGGGCCCTGGAAGGAAGGCGACCCCCGTACCTCCCGCCTGGTCTTTATCGGCCGAAACCTCAACCGCCCCCAACTCCGCCGCGGCTTCGAGTCGTGCCAGATGGAGTAGTCCCCTAGGAAGCAGGGGCCATCCGGGTCTCTCCACCACCCAGACGGCCCCTCCCCGCCGAAGGCGGAAAAGGTTAAGGGGTCTGGGGCCTAAGGCCCCAGCGGGTCCAGGGCAGAGCCCTGGCCTTCCTTTCTCAGGAACCACGCCATGAGCCAGACGATCACGCCGGACCGGTTGTTGGAGGAGCGGGGGGAGACTCGCACCTTGGATGGCTTTGTCGTCGGTGCCGCCTACGACCGCAGCGGCAATTTGGCGTTCGCGTTGGGGGACGGCTCGGTTCACATCGTCCGCAAGGGTGGCGAGTGGCAGAAGGTGGCGGCGCATGAGGGCGCGGCCATGGCCATTGCCGCCGATAGCCGCGCGGCGGGCTGGGTCACCGGCGGGGATGACGGGCGGTTCGTGCGCGTGTCCACGGATGGCACCGTCTCGGCCATTGCCGAGTTCGGCATGATGAAGTGGGTGGAGCATGTGGCCGCCACCACGGATGGCAAGGGCGTGCTGGCCTGTTCCGTGGGCAAGGCGGTGCATGTGTTCGATGGCGCGGGCACGAAGCTCAAGACGGTGCAGCATCCCTCGTCCGTCACGGGCCTGGTGTTCGATGCCAAGGGCAAGCGTTTTGCCGCCAGCCACTACAACGGCGCCAGCGTGTGGTTCGTCGCGTCGAAAACCGACAATCCGCGCAAGCTGGAGTGGAAGGGCAGCCATATCGGCATCGCCATGTCGCCGGATGGCGATTGCGTGGTGACGGCGATGCAGGAGAATTCCCTGCATGGCTGGCGCCTGTCCGATGGCCAGCACATGCGCATGACGGGGTATCCGGCCAAGACCATGGCGCTGTCCTTCACCAAGAACGGCAAGTGGTTGGCCAGTTCGGGGGCGGATTCCATCGTGATGTGGCCGTTCCACGGTGGCGGCCCGATGGGCAAGCCGCCCACGGAGCTGGCCGGTGGGGATGGCGTGAACTGCACCCGGGTGGCCGCCCACCCCACGCATGATGCGATCGCGGCCGGATTTGCCGATGGGCTGGTGGTGATGGCCGACATCAACTCGGCCCGCATCCTGCCGGTGGCCGCCGCCGGCCGCGGCCCGATTTCCGCCCTGGCCTGGAGCCCGGACGGCACGCATTTGGCCTTCGGCACCGAAGCCGGCTTCGCCGCGGTGGTTGATTTCTCCAAGCGGTCCTGACCCCAGGAACAGGAACCTGCCAGGGGATGCGCGCCCGGCGCCCAACCTGGCCCCCCGGATGGCCCCCCGGATGGCCCCTGGCCGCCGCCCTGGCCCTGCATCTTGCCGCCGTCGCCGCCCTGGCCACCGCCCCACCGCGCCGCCTGCCCCCGGCCATGGAGCCGGCGGCGGTGGACCTCGTGGCCACCCCGGCTCCGTCGCCGGAACCGCCTTCGGACATACCCCTGACCGGCGCGGCAGACCTGCAGGAAGCCACGCCCGGCCCCGTTATGTGGCCCCAACCGGCCCCTTCGCCACCGGCACCAAGCCGGGCCGCCCCGACCCAGCGCCCATCCGCCGCCACGCCCCCAGCCGCCATCGCACCGGCCACGCCCGGCCCGCCAGCCGCCAGCCAGCAGGACATCACCGCCTGGCAGGCCGCCCTCTCCGCCTGGGTGGAACGCCACCGCCGCTACCCCCCCGCCGCCCGCTTCCGGCAGGAGGAAGGCGTGGTGCGCGTGCGCTTTGAACTGGACCCGGCCGGCACCGTCCGCCACGTCGCGCTCGAAGCCCCATCGGGCTCCCCCGCGTTGGACGCCGCCGCCCTCGCCCTGCTGTCCGGCGCCACCCTGCCGGCGCCACCCCCGGGCATGGACCCGGCCCGCCGCAGCGTCAGCCTGCCGATCCGCTACCGCCTGGACTGAAGCCAACCCCGGCAGGAACCCCACGCGGCCCGCAACGACACCCAGCCGGCGTCAGTCGCGTGGCGCCATCCAACCCGCCCGCGCCAGTGCCGCCGCCAACTGCTCCGCACCAAAGGGCTTGGTCAGCACCGGCGCATGCCCATGCCGCGCCACCAGGTGCCCCTGGCCATAGCCGGTGATGAACACATACGGCACGCCCAGCTGCAGCAGCCGATCCGCCACCGGATACGCCGCCTCGCCCCGCAGGCTGAGATCCAGCAGCGCGCGCGTTGGCGTTTCCCGTTCCACCAGCTGCAACGCTTCCGCCACCGAGCCGGCCGGGCCGGCCACCGCCGCGCCGAGTTCCTCCAGCAATTCCACCAGCATCAGCCCGATCAGTTCCTCATCCTCCACCACCAGCACGCGATGGCCGGCGAGGCTCTCCGGCCCGCTCACGGGTCCAGCTTCTCCTTGGCGATCTCCTCGCGGGCCTCCCTCTGGAATTCCGGCGAGGTGGGATCGGGCTGCTCCACCTTGGGGATGGGCGGCACGTTCGGCACCATCTCATGAACCGGCTTGTCCGTCGGCTTCGCCATCTCGCCCTCCTATCCCTCGCCCGGGCCGCGCGCGGTCCAGGCCTTGTCCACCGCCGCATCCCAGGCGCGGTCGGATTCCATCGGGTTCTGCGGCGTCAGTTGCAGGATCTCCGCCAGCTTCGCCCGCGCCCGGCTCGCCCGGCTCTTCATCGTGCCGACCGCACAGCCGCAGATCGTCGCCGCCTCCTCGTAGGAAAGGCCAGAGGCGCCCACCAGGATCAGCGCCTCGCGCTGCTCATCGGCCAGCAGCGCCAGCGCATCGCGGAACTCCAGCAGGCGCATATGCCCTTCCTGCGCCGGCTTCGCGGCCAGGCGCGCGGCGAAGCGGCCTTCCTCGTCGCCCACCTCGTGCCGGCGCTTGCGGAACTCGGAGTAGAATTCGTTGCGCAGGATGGTGCACAGCCACGCCACCATGTTGGAGCCGGGCTGGAATGAATTGAGGTTGGCCCACGCCTTCACCAGCGTTTCCTGCACCAAGTCGTCGGCACGCGCCGTGCGCCCGCACAGCGAAACCGCGAAGCCGCGCAGCTTGGGCACCGCCGCCAGCAGCTCGTCCTTGCTGGCCGCGCGTTGCGCCTCGGTCACCACAGGGCGGGGTTTCTCCTCCGCCGCAGGTACCCTCATGCTCTCGGCGGGAGTCATGACCCGCTCCGCTTGCGCTCCAGCTCCTCCAGCAGCTTCACGAACCGGTCGGGCACCGGCTCGCTCACCACCTCATCATAGATCGCGCGAAGCTGGCGGCTGATCAGCAGCTCCACCGCCTGCACGGGCACGGCCGATGCACCGTTATGCGGCTCGCCCTGCGCTGCCGCATCCCCCCCCGCCTCGCCTTCGCGAGACATCCCGGGGGCCGGCACCGGCGCGGCGGGCTTACGTTGATCCATCTGCACCTCTCTATGAAACCGGGCGTTCCCGGCCCTTGCTAGCGCCTGCGGTACAATACTCATGCCGGCCATTCCGAATATCTCGCATTAGGCCGCGTGGACAAATTGTCGGAAGAGGATTCCCCCGACACGGTGCGGTGTGATTCGAAGCTGACCTCTGTGAAGGAGGTCAGCCTTGGTCCGGGGTCTGTTGAGCGACGACGAATGGGGCTTCTTCGCGCCTTTTG
>JAPLOI010000040.1 GCA_026400815.1 Alphaproteobacteria bacterium | reverse complement strand
TGTGGCCGTGCCAATAACAGTGCCCGTGCTGGGGTTGCCCAGTGAGACGCGGAACCCCTCACTGGGCTCCACTAAGGTGTCGCCTGCCACCAGCACGGTGATGTTCTTGCTGGTCTCGCCTGCTGCAAAGCTGACAGTGCCTGTGGGAAGCACGCCGCCAACAAAGTCACTGGCCGCAGCGGAGTTCGTACCCGAACCTGCAACGGACCAGCTGGCAGTGCTAGCTTGCGACACGTAACCCGAGCGCGTGACCGTGAACGTATAAGCCGTGCCGCCTGTGTTGGCCTCGGGCTTCACTGCCGACGCGGCGGCAATAGCTAGTGAGGCGTCGTCGTTTTGGATGATACCGCTGGCAGACGCAGTGCCGATCGTAGTTCCCAAACTAGGACTGCTCAGCAAAACGGTGAAACCCTCATTGGATTCCACGACGCTGTCTCCCGCAACAAGCACAGTGATGGTCTTGCTGGTTTCCCCAGCAGCAAACGTCACTGTGCCCGTGGGCAGCACGCCACCTATGAAATCGCTAGCTGACGCCGAATTCGTTCCCAGAGTGCCTAATGCTGACCACGTGGCAATGCTGATCTGGGACAGAGAACCCGAGCGCGAGGCGATGAAAGTATAGGCCGTGCTACCTGTGTTGCCTTCGGGCTTGATCGCCGACGTAGCCGCTATTGCAATTAGCGATGGCGCCCCACCCCACGTGACATCCAAAGGGATAGGGCTTATTCCGAGGGGTATGCCCCCTGTGTTGCTCAGGACAACGCCGTTCAAAGATGCTTGGAAGCGTGCCGCACCTTGACTGGGAATGAACGAAAATGTCGCAAGGAGTCCGTCACTCTCTCGCGCGACAGTTGCCGTGCCGAACCCCACGGCGACCATCGAGACAGCAGCCGATCCTATCCCGATGGTCGGAGTCAAGTACCAACCTGAAGGGCCTTGGATACCTGCCAGAGTGGCTTGATTGGGGTCGTAAGCCAACGTGAATCTTGCGCTATCGGCGCGTGTGCCAGCTTTCGCCCAGATCTGAACGACCACACGGCCGTCGACCAGGGCCGACTTTAAATACACGCTAGAGTTTTGCACGTGCACGGCCCTCTTAAACGACTAAAGTATATATCCTGGCAATTAAATTTAATGTCTGAAAAATTCTTGTAGTGCACAAAAGACGCTTTAAAATCTCTTAAAATCTCTTAAGACGGTCTTAATAGCTCGAGTAGTGCCCAGATGACGGATGCATGGGCTTGTCGCATCGCTCCATCGTGTCCCCACGTGTGCCTCGCCCAATACGTCCCAACCCAACCACAACACCTGCTCGCAGCCGCTGAACCACTCTGCTCTGCGGCTGTAGCCTCTCAAGGAGGATGTGCGGGGAGACGGGGAGGCAGGGAGAAGGAAGGGGTGGGGGGTTGTGCCCGGCGGGTGGGAGTCGGCACTACCGGCTGGATTGCCTCCTTTTTGGCCACACTGACAGTGACGGGTGAAGAGGGATGGGGGTCCAGGGGCCTCAGGTCCCTGGCGGGTCGAGGGCGGAGCCCTCGGCTTGCTTGCTTGGGGTGTGGGGCTGTTGGACGGGTGGGTCCGGGCGCTGGGGGTTCTGGATCGACTGGACACGTGGATCCCTCGCGTTGCTCGGGATGACGGGTGGGGGGAGCGGGGGCTTCCTCCGACCAGCCAGGGCGCGGAGGGGAAGAGCCCCCCTCATTGATCCGCTTCGCGGCTCAATCCCCCCGGCTTCGCCGAGGGGAGAGAAGTTAAGGTTGGGTGGTTGAGTGGGTGGGGCTGGGGTCAGTCTTCGTCGTGCGTCCGTCGGACGAGGATTTCTCGTTTGCCGGTGGGGGAGGCGGGGCCGACGATGCCTTCGGTTTCCATTTGTTCGACCAGGCGGGCGGCCTTGTTGTAGCCGATGGCGAGTTTGCGTTGGATGTAGCTGGTGCTGACCTTGCCGTCTCGTGCCACGACGGCGACGGCCTGGTCGAAGAGGGATTTGTCGTCGTCTGAGCCGCCGCCGGCGCCGCCGAGGGCCAGGGGGCCGTCTTCGTTGTCGGGGGCTTCGGTGACTTCGTCGAGGTAGTTGGGTTCGCCCTGTTCGCGGAGGTAGGCGACGATTTCCTCCACTTCCCGGTCGGTCACGAAGGGGCCGTGGACGCGGGTGATTCTTCCGCCGCCGGCCATGTAGAGCATGTCGCCCATGCCGAGGAGCTGTTCGGAGCCTTGTTCGCCGAGGATGGTTCGGCTGTCGAACTTGGAGATCACCTGGAAGCTGATGCGGGTGGGGAAGTTGGCCTTGATGGTGCCGGTGATGACGTCCACCGAGGGGCGTTGGGTGGCCATGACGACGTGGATGCCGGCGGCGCGGGCCATCTGGGCGAGGCGTTGGACGGCGGCTTCGATTTCCTTGCCGGCGACCATCATGAGGTCTGCCATTTCATCAATGACCACGACGATGAAGGGGAGGGTTTCCAGCGCCAAAGGCTGGTCTTCGAAGATGGGCTTGCCGGTTTCGGAGTCGAAGCCGGTTTGCACGCGGCGGGTGACGACTTCGCCTTTGGAGCGGGCATCGATCACGCGGTCGTTGTAGCCGCCGATGTTGCGCACGGAGAGGCCGGACATGGCGCGGTAGCGGCGTTCCATCTCCCGCACCGTCCATTTCAGGGCGACGACGGCCTTGGCGGGTTCGGTGACGACGGGGGAGAGGAGGTGGGGGATGCCTTCGTAGACCGAGAGCTCCAGCATCTTGGGGTCGATCATGATGAGGCGGCACTGGTCGGGCGACATGCGGTAGAGCAGCGAGAGGATCATGGCGTTGATGCCGACCGACTTGCCGGAGCCGGTGGTGCCGGCGACGAGCAGATGGGGCATGCGGGCGAGGTCGGCGATGACGGGGGCCCCGCCGATATCCTTGCCCAGCGCGATGGCGAGCTTGGACTGTTGTTCCTCCCACTCTGGCGTGTTGAGGAGTTCGCTGAGGTAGACGGTTTCGCGCTTGGAGTTGGGGACCTCGATGCCGATGACGTTGCGGCCGGGGACGGTGGCGATGCGGACGGCGGTGACGGAGAGGGAGCGGGCGACGTCGTCTGCCAGGCCGATGACGCGGGCGGAGCGGATGCCGGGGGCGGGTTCGAGTTCGTAGAGGGTGACGACGGGGCCGGGGCGGATGGCGACGATCTTGCCCTGGACGCCGTAGTCGTTGAGGACGGATTCGAGCTGGCGGGCGGTGCCCTGGAGGGATTCCGGGGTGGGGAGTCCGGCGTTGCTGCGGTTGGGGGCCTGGGTGAGGAGATCGAGGCCCGGGAGTTTCCGGGGGGGGGGGGGGGGGGGGGGGGGGGGGGGGGGGGGGGGGGGGGGGGGGGGGGGGGGGGGGGGGGGGGGGGGGGGGGGGGGGGGGGGGGGGGGAGGGGTTGGGGCGCGCGGGGGATGACGAGGGCGGGTTCGGCGCGATGGCCTGCCTGGGGCCGGCCGGCTTCGGGGGCGATGGGGACGGGGGTTGCGGTGGCGGCGGCGGGGCCGTTGACGCGGGTGATGACCCAGGCGCCGGCCCAGGCGATGCGGCGGGCGATATAGGCGACCCAGGCGGCGATGTAGCGGATGCGGCGGGCGGCGCGGGCGAGCAGGCGCATGGCGGCGCGCCATTCCGACAGCGAGAGGCCGAGGGCGAGCAGGGTGAGGACGAGGGCCAGCAGCGTCAGCAGGCCCCAAACGACGAATCCCCCGGCCTGGCCCATGAGGCCGCGGCCGGCGGCCAGTGCGTCGGCGGAGGCGAGCAGGCCGGCAGCGCCGCCGGGGCCCGCCGCGGTGGGCCAGATGGGCTTGAAGCCGAGCAGGGTGGGCAGGACGGCGAGCGAGGCGGCGGCCACTGGCAGGGCGGCGAGCAGGGCGATGATGCGCCAGAGCGCCGAGCCGCGCGCACCGCCCGCGCCGAGGCGCCAGGCCCAGGCGAGCAGGGCCAGCACCGGCAGGGCGGCGGCGGCGCCGAAGCCTTGCAGCAGGAGATCCGCCACGGTGGCGCCGGGCACGCCGAGAAGGTTGTGGGCGGGGGTGGCGGTGGCGGTGTTCAGCGAGGGGTCGTGCGGGTCGTAGGTGAGGAGGGTGGCGCCGAGGACGATGGCGGCGGCGGCGACGAGGATGGCGGCAAATCCCGCGAGGCGGCGGCGCATGAGGGTGCGCAGCTCCGTGGAGGCAAGGCGGCTCAAGGAGAGGGCGAGGGCCATTGGCCGCGCTCCAGTGCGGTGCAGTTACGAGATCGGGCTAAATATAGGCGCAAGGGCGTTGGGAAACCAGCGCTTTATCGGCTCGGAGGTTGCCAGCCCGGTGCGGCGAGCTCGAAGCCTTCGAAGCGGAAGGCCGGCGAGACGGTGCAGGAGACCAGCGCCCAGGCGCCGAGGGGTTCGGCGGCTTGCCAGGCGTGGGTGGGCACGAGGCCCTGGAGGGTTTCAGCCTGTTGTCCGTCCCTTGGGGCGAGGTTGGGGCCGAGGGTGAGGTCTGGCCCGGGCTGGCGCAGAAGGCGCAGCGGGGCGCCGGCGTGCCAGAGCCAGAGTTCGGCGGCGTCCACACGGTGCCAGTGGCTGCGTTCGCGGGCGCGGAGCAGGAAGAGGATGGCGGTGCCGGCGCCGCGGGTGCCGTCGGTTGGCGTGTCGCGCCAGGTTTCGCGGTAGTGGCCGCCTTCGGGGTGGGGGTGGAGGCCGAGGGCGGCGATGATGGTGTCGGCCGGGGTGGCGGGGTCGCGCAGGTTGGGCATGGGGGCGGTTCCGGGCGGGGTGGGTTGTGCCTTCTACCCCGCCCGGGCGCCGGATGCTCAGGCGGTGCGGAGGACCTGGGCGACGTAGGGCATGAAATGGGCGAGCGGGGGGGTTTGCAGGCCCTTCACCTTGGCCCCTTCGTCGTAGCGGCGCAGGCGGACGGCTTCCTGCCAGTGGGGGAGGCGTTCGAATGCGGCGATTTCGTCCTCGGACATGGGGCCGCCCTGGAGGGAGAGGCTGAGGACGGAATCCTTGGAGAGCTTGGCGAAGTAGTCGGCTTCCTTGCCGCAGAGATAGCGCTTGGCGGCGACGTGGAGGCGGACGGGTTCCGTCACTTCCGGGCCGAAATGGCTGACGAGGAAGGCGTGGCCGATATCCTCGTGCTGGTCGTCGATGCCGTGTTCGGCGGGGTTCTCGCCGAGGGTGTGCAGCATGTGGCCGATATCGTGCATCAGGGCGGCGGCGATCAGGCTGGGCGGGTCGCCGGCCTTTTCGGCCAGGGCGGCTGCCTGGAGGCCGTGCTGGATCTGGTTGATGTCGGACAGGCCGTATTGGTGGCGGCCGTTGATGTCGAGGCGCTGGGCGATCTCGCCCAGGATGTCGGTGGTCATGGAGGGGCCCTCTGCGATGTGGGGTCATTATAGGGTCATTGATATGTGCTTTCCATTGTCATAATTCTCTCATAATGTTGGGGAAGTGGATGAGGGGGGTGCGATGGCGGAGGCGCTGCCCGAGGAAGCCCGGCGCGACCCCGGCATCACGCTCGCGGCCCTGCGCACCTTCGTGGCGGTGGTGGAGGCGGGCAGCCTTTCGCGCGCGGCGGAGGCGCTGGGGGTGAGCCAACCCAGCGTTTCCATCCAGATCGCCGGGCTGGAGCGGGCCTGCCGCGTGCCGCTGCTGCGCCGGCGGCCGAAGCTGGACCTGACCGAGGCCGGGCGCGACCTGCTGGTGCGGGCGCGGCTGATCCTGGCGCGACTGGCGCAGTTCGAGTTTTCCGTGGATGCGCTGCGCACCTTGCAACGCGGGCGGCTTTCGGTGGGGCTTTCCGGGCCGCATCTGGCCATGCGCTGGATCGCCGGCTTCCTCGCGGCGCATCCCGGCATCGCGCTCAGCACGCGCATCGGCAACACCTCGGAATTGCTGGGCGAAGTGGGCCAGTGCCGGGTGGATGTGGCGCTGGTGGCGATGGCCGCACCGGTGACCGGCTTTTCCTGCACCCGCATTCATGATGTGCGCCTGGCGCTGTGCGTGCCGCGCGGCCATGCGCTGGCGGGGCGCAAGCGGGTGGCGCCGGCGGCGTTGGCCGGGTTGCCGTTCATCGGGCGCGAGGACGGCTCCGTGACTCGGCAGGTGGCGGAGCGGGTGTTCGCGGCGGCCGGGGTGCAGCCGGAGCCGCGCTTCGTGGTGACGGGCCGCGAGGCGATGAAGGAGGCCATCGTGGCCGGGCTGGGCGTGGGCGTGCTGTTCGACCACGAGGCGGAAGGCGACAGCCGGCTGGCGGCGGTGGAGATCGCGGGGCCGGAGGGGCGGGCCGGCATCTATGCCGTGGCGCTAGAGGAATCGCTGGATATTCCGGCGGTGCGCGCCTTCCTGGACCATCTGCTGGCCGAGTATCGCGGCCCCTGACCGGCGACGGCATGAGCGCGCGGATCGCGCCGGGGCCAGCGGCGGAGATCGCGGGTGAGGCGGCGATGCCTGAGGATGCGGTGTTCCGGATCTCGCTACTGCAGCCCGCGCAGCCGGTAGATTGCCTCCAGCGCTTCTCGCGGGGTGAGCGTGTCGGGGTCGATTTCGGCCAGGGCGTCGCGCAGCTTGTCGGTCTGTGGCTCCGGTGGCGCGGGTTCCGGCTGTTTGGCCTCAGGTTGGGCGGCGGCGAACAGCGGCAGGGCGGCGGCTTCGGTCAGGCGGCCGGCGCGGGTTTCCAGCGCCGACAGGATCGAACCGGCGCGCTTCACCACCGGCAGCGGCACGCCGGCCAGGCGCGCCACGTGCACGCCCCAGGAACGGCCGCCGGCGCCCTCGGCCACCTCGTGCAGGAACACCACGTCCTGCTTCCATTCCTTCACCCGCATCGTGTGCGGGGCCAGGCGCGGCAGTTCGGCGGTGAGCTGGGCGAGTTCGTGGAAATGGGTGGCGAAGACGGTGCGGCAGCGCACCGTGTTGTGCAGCGCCTCCAGCACCGCCCAGGCGATCGCCAGGCCATCGAGCGTCGCCGTTCCACGCCCGATCTCGTCCACCACCACCAGCGAGCGCGGGCCGGCCTGGTGCAGGATGGCGGCGGTCTCCGTCATTTCCACCATGAAGGTGGAGCGCCCGCGCGCGAGGTCGTCGGACGCCCCGACGCGGCTGAACAGCCGGTCCACGATGCCGATGCGCGCGGAGGAAGCCGGCACCGGCAAGCCGGCCTGGGCCAGGATCACGATCAGCGCATTCTGGCGCAGGAAGGTGGATTTGCCGGCCATGTTCGGCCCGGTGAGCAGCAGCACGCGCCGCTCGGCCGAGAGGTTGCAGTCATTCGGCACGAACACCGCGGAGCCGGCCAGCGCCGCCTGCACCACCGGGTGCCGCCCGGCGGCGATGTGCAGCGCCTCGTCCTCGCGCAATTCCGGCCGGCACCAGGTGCCGCCGCCGGCCAGGGTGGCCGCACCCAGCAGCACATCCAGCCGCGCCAGTGCCGCCGCGCAGGAAGCAATGGCCTCCGCATGTTTCAGCACCGCGCCCACGAGATGCGCGAAGATCGTGCGCTCCCGCGCCAGCGCCCGGTCCGCCGCCTCGCTGATCTTGCGGTCGAGTTCCGACAATTCCGGGCAGGTGAAGCGTGCCCCGTTCGCCATGCCCTGGCGCAGCGTGAGGTCCGGGAACTGGCGCAGCTTCTCCACCGCCACGGCCGGTGCCTCCACCACGTAGCCGAGCTGGGCGTGGTGGCGGATCTTCAGGCTCGCCACGCCGTAGCGCTGGGCGAAATCCAGCTGCATCGCCGCGATCACCCGCCGGCTGTCATCGCGCAGTGCCCGTTCCGCATCCAGCTCCGCATCGAAGCCGGCGGCGATCATGCCGTCTTCCACCCGCAGCGGCGCCGGCTCGGCCAGCGCCGCGGCCAGGCGCCCCTGCATCTCCCGGCCGACATCGCAGGCCGCCACCACCCCGGCCAGCAGCGCCGGCAGCGGCCCTTCCAGCAGCGCCACCGCGTGGTGCGCCGCCCCCAGCCCATGCGCCATGGCGGCCAGATCGCGCGGTCCGCCACGCCCCACGGAAAGCCGGCCCAGGGCACGGGCCATGTCCGGCGCTCCCTTCAGCACCGCGCGCAGCTCAGCCGCCACATCCGCATGCGCCACCAGCCACACCCAGCCATCCTGGCGCGCCGCAATCGCCGCCATCTCCGTCAGCGGGGCGCTCAACCACTCCGCCAGCAGCCGCGCCCCCGCCGCCGTGCCGGTGCGCCGGATGGCCGAGAGCAGGGTGTGGCCCTCCCCGCCCTCGCGCGATCGCGTCACTTCCAGGCTGGCCCGCGTCGCCGCATCCATCTCCAACCGGCCAGACACGCCCAGCGGCGCCGGTGGTGCGAGGCGCGGCATCGTGCCGGCCTGCGTGGTGCGCACATATTCCAGCGCCAGCAACGCCGCCCCCGCCTCGGCATCGCCGAAGGTGCCGAACGCCGCCACATCCGCCACCCCGAACGCCTCGGCCAGCTTGCGCCGCGCCACGGCCACGGACGGCACTGCCTGCTCCGGCCCGCGCCTGGTGCTCCAATCCCCCAGGTCGATCCCGCCCGCCACCAGGATCTCCGCCGGATCCAGCCGCCCCAGCACCGCCGGCAAGGCGCCTGGCGCCACCATCTGCGTCTCGAACAACCCGGTGGAGACATCGAGCCACGCCGCGCCCAGCTCCCGCCCCATCTCGCACAACGCCAACAGCAGATTGGCCCGGGCGGATTCCAGCAGCGCCTCCTCGGTGAGCGTGCCGGGCGTGATCAGCCGCACCACCGCGCGCTTGATGGGCCCCTTGCCC
The DNA here is from genome assembly GCA_026400815.1 of Alphaproteobacteria bacterium. Taxonomy (GTDB): domain Bacteria; phylum Pseudomonadota; class Alphaproteobacteria; order Acetobacterales; family Acetobacteraceae; genus CAMDGX01. Next base: position 4,112 of record JAPLOI010000040.1, on the reverse strand, counting down.
ACCCGCGTCTTGGGGTCTTCCATCTGCTCGCCCACCGCCACCCGGAACCCGCGCCGGATCAGCCGCGCCAGATACGCCTCCGCCGCATGCACCGGCACGCCGCACATCGGGATCGGCTTGTCCTCATGCGTGCCGCGATGCGTCAACGCGATATCCAACGCCCCGGCCGCCGCCTGCGCGTCGTCGAAGAACATCTCGTAGAAATCGCCCATCCGGAAAAACAGCAACGCATCCGGGTTGAACGCCTTCAGCGCGAACCACTGCGCCATGGCGGGGGTGGCATCCTTGGGGACCGGGCTCATGGGGAAGGTCTAGCGGGGCCAGGGAAGAGAAGGAAGGCCAGGGCTCTGCCGTCGCGCCGCTAATCCCCGACCTTCCTCCCGCCCCCTATCCCCGACGCGCCGCGCCCGTCATGATGCCCCAAATTCGCCTTAGTCTGGGGACCTCCACCAATGGCCGACGGCAGCACCGACACCCGCACCGCGCGCATCACCGGCGAAGACGCCCTGGCCATGCACGCCGCCCATCCCCCGGGCAAGCTCGCCACCCGCCTCACCAAGCCGCTCACCACCGCCCGCGACCTCTCCCTCGCCTACTCCCCCGGCGTGGCCGAACCCTGCCTGCACATCGCCCGCGACCCCTCCCTCGCCTACGACTACACGAGCAAGGGCAACATGGTCGCCGTCATCTCCAACGGCACCGCCGTCCTCGGCCTCGGCAACCTCGGGGCGCTTGCCGGCAAGCCCGTCATGGAAGGCAAGGTCGCCCTCTTCAAGCGCTTCGCCGACGTGGACGGCATCGACCTGTGCATCGACACCGAAGACGTGGACCAGTTCATCAACGCCGTCCGCTACCTCGGCCCCAGCTTCGGCGGCATCAACCTCGAAGACATCAAGGCGCCCGAGTGCTTCGTCATCGAGCAGCGCCTGCGCGAGCTGATGGACATCCCCATCTTCCACGACGACCAGCACGGCACCGCCATCGTCGCCGCCGCCGGCCTCATCAACGCCTGCCACCTCACCGGCCGAGACCTCCGCACCACCAAGCTCGTCGTGAACGGCGCCGGCGCCGCCTCCATCGCCTGCGTGGAACTCCTGAAGGCCATGGGCATGCACCCCATGAACATCACCCTGGCCGACACCAAGGGCGTGGTCTACCAGGGCCGCACCGAGGGCATGAACCAGTGGAAATCCGCCCACGCGGTCGCCACCTCCGCCCGAACCCTGCGCGAAGCCATCGAGGGGGCAGACGTCTTCTTCGGCCTCTCCGTCAAAGGCGCCCTCACGCAAGACATGGTCCGCGCCATGGCCCCCAACCCCATCATCTTCGCCATGGCCAACCCAGACCCCGAAATCACCCCGGAGGAAGCCCGCGCCGCCTCCCCCACCGCCATCATCGCCACCGGGCGTTCCGACTACCCCAACCAGGTCAACAACGTCCTCGGCTTCCCCTACATCTTCCGCGGCGCGCTCGATGTCCGCGCCTCCACCATCAACGAACCCATGAAGATCGCCGCCGCCGAGGCCCTGGCCCTGCTCGCCCGCGAAGACGTGCCAGATGAGGTGAACGCCGCCGGCGGCGGCTCCCGCCTGCAGTTCGGCCCGGAATACATCATCCCCAACGCCTTCGACCCCCGCCTCATCTCCCGCCTCCCCCCCGCCGTCGCCAAGGCCGCCATGGATTCCGGCGTCGCCCGCAAGCCCATCAGCGACCTGCGCCGCTACACCCGCGAACTCTCCGGCCGGCTCGACCCCACCGCCAACGCGCTGGACAGCATCAGCGAAGCCGTCCGCGCCCACCCCGGCCGCGTGGTCTTCGCCGAGGGCGAGGAGGAAAAGATCGTCCGCGCCGCCGTCGCCTTCCGCAACGCCGGCTACGGCACCCCCGTGTTGATCGGCCGCGAAGACCGCGTGCGCGCCAGCATGGCCGCCCTCGGCCTCGGCGACACCGACGGCATCGAAATCCACAACGCCCGCCTCTCCGGCCGCAACGCCAAATACGCCGAATTCCTCTACGCCCGCCTCCAGCGCCAAGGCTACCTGGCCCGAGACTGCCAGCGCATGGTCAACCAAGACCGCAACGTGTTTGCCGCCTGCATGGTCGCCACCGGCGACGCCGATGCGATGGTGACGGGCCTCACCCGCTCCGCCGCCGTCTGCCTCACCGATATCGGCCACGTCATCGATACCGCCCCCGGCGCCATTTCCTTCGGCCTGACGCTCATGCTGGGGGACCGCGGCCACGCCATCTTCATCGCCGACACGCTGATGCACTTCCGCCCCAACCCGCAGGAACTGGCCGACATCTGCATCGGCGCCGCCGCCGCCGCCCGCCGCCTCGGCCACGAACCCCGCGTGGCGCTGCTCAGCTACAGCACCTTCGGCAACCAACACTCCGCCCTGGGCGACACCATGCGCGAAGCCGTGAAAATCCTGGACAGCCGAGGCGTGGACTTCGAATACGACGGTGAAATGTCGCCCGACGTGGCCCTGGATGATGGCTACCGCGCCCTCTACCCCTTCTGCCGCCTCACCGGCCCCGCCAACATCCTGGTCATGCCCGGCCTCCATAGCGCCCACATCACCAGCCGGCTCGCGCCCCGGCTCGGCGGCGGCGGCACCATCGGCCCCCTGATGATCGGCCTCACCCACGCCGTGCAACTGGTGGCGATGGACAGCAGCGTGAGCCAGATCGTGGACATCGCCACCATCGCGGCGCACCAGGCCATCAAGGCCTGACGCCAACGCGCAACAGTGCCTTGCTTCTCTCCCCCCTGCGCTTGGGCAGGGGGGAGCCGGAGGGGGGGCTCTCCGTGCCGCAATCCCACAAAGCCAAAAGCAAGCGCGGGGCTTCGCCCCACACCCGACCAGGGGCCGAGCCCCTGGACCTCGCACCCGATGTCACATGATAGATCGATCAGTCCAGGCGCACCTTCAGCAATCCTAACCTAAGGTGTTCAATTACAGACTCTTGATCTTCTAGTAATTTATCTATAGTTATGGTTGCCTTGAGCAGAATATTTCTCGTGTTGTTCTGAGAATCTTTGCTAATTTCCCACCCACCTCGTTCTAGAATTGCTTTCGATTCTCTCAGTTTGTTGGGCCATGTTCTGCTAGCTGACGCCTGGTCAGTCGATTCGACAGCCACGTTTTCAAAGTCGACAGTTACATTCTTTTCCCGATCTAAACCTGTAAACCTAATTTTCCGACCAACCCTTGGCTCCCGAACAAACTCAGATCGCCCCGGTACCCAACTATATTCAGCCTCCTCCGCACGGCTCATTAACTCCTCTGCCCACATTTCTGCTGGTATCTTATCCCGCTTCCCTTCAAGGGCATGAAGAAGCAGCTCAAACTCAGCCGCTAGACGTATAACTTCTGGCCGCCTTGATTGCTCTGGATCGGTGGCCGCCCTCACCATACGACGCAACCGTTCTGGCGCAGACCGCCATTTAAGCCGATGATCAGGCCGGAATGCCTGCCGCAGGAGGTTGTCCCAATCAGTCGCTCCGCTACCCGCTGGTGGCGGTGCAAAGCCCGAAAAGACGTAAAATGCGGTCATACCCAAGCCAAAGGAGTCAATCAATGTGGATCTGGCTTTCTGCCGATCACCAGATAGATGCTCCGGCGCATAATATCCCACCTCCGTAACATTACCTTTTATCTCACCGCCACGAGCAGCCGTATGCCATGACATATCGTAGTTTAATACTACAACATCCCATTTACCCGCTGAATTGTTGTGATTTGCCGCAACAAAATTTGGGAGCATGATATTTGAAGGACGAACATCTCTGTGGAGCACACCTTGAGGCAGGTTGTGGCTATAGTGCAGATGCCTCCCTACCCTGGAGAGAATATTCAATCCATCAATCCAACGATCAAAATTCGCCCATTGGGCAACATCTTGCAGGGGGTTTCCTTCAATGAACCTCATGATAACTGCGGTGGGGATTTCGTAAGCCGCCACCAAACTAGAGCAAAAGCCGTCCGATATGAATCAGATTGGATTCCCCGACGCGGTTGAGATGTGATTCACCGTGCAGGCTGGTCAGGGGGCCAGTATGCATGGGCAAGCCACTCTCCAATGACCTTCGATCCAGACTGGTGGCT
>JAPLOI010000086.1 GCA_026400815.1 Alphaproteobacteria bacterium | reverse complement strand
GCCGTCATGGCCAGGCAGGCCGCGACCATCGCCCGCCTCAACCAGTCCAAGGCCGAGCTGCAGCAGCGCCTCGCCGATAGCCAGGCCCGCCTCGCCCAGGCCCGCAAGGTGCGCTGAGCGCCTTCCCAACCCTTTCCTTCTCAAAACGACAGGATGCCTTCCATGCACACCAGCTTCCGCTTCGCCGCCGCCGCCACCCTGGCCGCCGGGCTGTTCGCCGCCCTGCCGGCCGCCGCCCAGACCGTGGCGCCCGCCTCCCCTTCCATCGCCGAGATGCAGGCCCGCCGCGCCAAGCCGACCGACCTCGCCGCCGCCCTGAAGCAGCGCGATGCCGTCATGGCCAGGCAGGCCGCGACCATCGCCCGCCTCAACCAGTCCAAGGCCGAGCTGCAGCAGCGCCTCGCCGATAGCCAGGCCCGCCTCGCCCAGGCCCGCAAGGTGCGCTGAGCGCCCTGCCCGCCGTCGCCTTTTCTTCCATGCTGGCGACCCCGGACCGCGCGCGACGCGGGGCGGGGTCGCAGGGCCCCCCGACAGGTATCGAATGCCCCGGCTTTTTCTTCTTCCCGCCCTCGCCGCCTGCCTGCTGCTGTCCGCTTGCGGCAACTACCGTGATTTACCGAGCCATGGCGGGGGCAAGCGCCTGGCGCTGGAGCAGGTGGCCGTTTCCTCGGCGATCCGCGCTGCCCTCGGCCAGATGCCGTTCGAGGTGCTGCGCGGCCGCACCGTGAGCCTGGAAGTGGCGATCATCCAGGACGAGGGCAGCGGCTACATGAGCGGCGGCCGGCCCACCATGACGGGCGGGCTTTCAGCCACCGTGAACTCCGCGGTGCGCAACGCCGCCGGGCTGCTCAATGGCGGCGCCAGTGCCGGCGTGCTGCCGACGGGGCCCAACTACCAGATGAACACCTATCTTTCCGTCTCCGACCGGCCGTTCCTGGCAGCACTTCTGGCCAGCGCGCTGAACCGCAACAACGTATCGGTCCGGCCGGATGGCATGGGCGCGGGCGGGCCGCCGGCCACGCATACGCTGGAAGTGATCGTGGACGTGCTGGGCATCGTGCGCGAGCGCCAGGACTGGCTGCTGGCCAACCGCGAGCGGACCCGCACGATCGTCTCGATGGAATTCGTGGTGACGCCGAACGAGCCCGGGCAGGAGCGCGTGGTGCGCCGCGTGAGCTACGAGGCGAGCTACGACGAGAAATATATCCTGTGGACCGGGCCGGTGGAAGAGGGCTTCAAGCTGAAGCGCCTGCCGGTGCTGGCGCCGCTGGAGGAAGCGGAGATGCCGCAATCCTCCCCGATGCCCTCCGTGGCCGCGCCGGTGCCGGCGATGGTTCCGGGCTCCACGCCGCGGCTGCCCGGGGTGCCGCGGGCACCCTGAGGGGGCCGGGGTTCAACGAAACGGGGGCGCCGGCATCAGTGCCGGCGCCCCCTTTTTCATGCCGCCCCGACGGGACGATCAGTCGCGCGGCTTGTCCGGCCAGAAGCGGGCGCCGCGGCGCGACAGGCCGCCGGAGACGCCGACGGGGTGGCCGTCTGCCCGCCAGCAGGCAGCGCCCGTCATCGTGCCGTCGTCATTGAAGGCGATGCCGTTCATGCCGCCGGCGACGTGGGGCAGCACCTCCACGCGGTGGCCGCGGGCGCGCATCTGGCCGTAGATCGATTCCGGATAGGTGTTCTCCATCTCCAAGGTGGGCCCTTCGCTCCACTGGCGCGGGGCTTCCACGGCTTCCTGCAGGGACATGCCGTGGTCGATGATGTTCATCATCGCCTGCCACACGCTGGGGAAGATGCGCTTGCCGCCGGGCAGCCCGAGGGCGAACTTCAGGCGGCCTTCCAGCAACGCCATGGACGGGGCCATGGAGGTGGTGACGCGCTTGCCCGGGGCGATGGACAGCGCGCTGCCCGGCCGCGGGTCGAAGGTGTGCATGTAGTTGTTGGGGATGATGCCGGTGCCGGGGATAACGATGCGGGCGCCGAAGGTGTTGTTGATGGTCGACGTGATGGCACACACGTTGCCGTCGCGGTCGGCGGCGGTCATGTGCGTGGTGTTGTTGCCTTCGCCTTGCTTGATGCCGGAAGACCAGGCCTGGGTGCGCTGCATGTTGATCAGCGCGCGGCGCTGGGCGGCGTAGTCCTTGCTGGTGAGCAGGGCGACGGGGACCTGCACGAAATCGGGATCGCCGGAGGCCTCGGCGCGGTCGGCGAAGGCGATCCTGAGGGCTTCCGCCATCAGGTGCACCAGGTCCGGCGAGCCGAAGCCCATGCCGCGCACGTCGTAGGCTTCCATGATGTTCAGCATCTGGGTGATGTGAACGCCGGAGGCCGCCGGCGGCGGGGGCATGATGAGTTCCCAGCCGCGATAGGTGGTGCGGATGGGCTCACGCTCCTTGGTGCGGTAGGCGGTGAGATCCTCCTTCGAGAGGGCGCCGCCCATCTTCTGCACATAGGCGGCCACCGCATCGCCGATGGCGCCGCCGTGCAGGGCGCCGACGCCTTCCTTGGCGATGAAGCGCAGGGTCTCGGCATAGTCGCCCTGGACCAGAAGCTCGCCGGCCTTGAGCGGGCTGCCGCCGGGCAGGAGCATCGCAGCGATCTCCTTCTGGAGGGCCAAGTCAGGCGCGGCGCCGGTGATGCATTCGTGCAGGTAGGGCGTGGCGCGGAAGCCGCGGCTGGCGTGCTTGATGGCGGGTTGCAGCACCTCATCGAGCGACATCGTGCCCCAGCGCTTCAGGGCCTCGGTCCAGCCCAGGAGCGAGCCGGGGGCGCAGATGGAGTTGACGCCCACCACGTTGGCGCGGTCGGTGGTTTCGTAGTTCTCCAGCGCACCGCCGGGCACGGGGTTGAACATGTCTGCCCGGCCGGCGAGCGGCACGGCGCTCATCGCATCGAGGATGCGGTTGGTGCCGTCGGCGGTGCGGATGTGCATGGTGGCGCCGCCGACGATGCCGACCATCATCGGCTCCACCACCGTCAGCGCGAACAGCGTGGCCACGGCGGCATCCACCGCGTTGCCGCCGGCGGCGATCATTTCCGCCCCGGCCGCGGAGGCAAGCGGGTGGTTGCTGACCACCATACCGCGGCTGCCGACGCCCGGCTGCTTTTCGCAATGGAACACGGTGGTCGCGCGCTCGCGCCAGCTTTGGGCCATGGGGTGCCTCCCTGAATTCGATGGGGGGAGCGTGCCATGGGCCGGCGGGGGGCGCCAGCGGCGGCGGGCGCGGGTGGGAGTTGCGGCATCGTGCCCCCTGCCCCACAGATGTGCCATGGACCCCTTTGCCACCGCCCATGGACGCGAACTTGAGCCCTGGATCACCGCCGATCCCGCCCGGCATGGGCCGGCGCGCGGGCGGGCGGCGGTGGCAGCGGCGAACCCGCTGGCGGCACGGGCCGGGCTGCTGATGCTGAAGGCTGGCGGTTCGGCGGTGGATGCCGCGGTGGCGGTGCAGATGGCGCTGTGCGTGGTGGAGCCGAATGCCTCCGGGATCGGGGGCGGAGCCGTGATTCTCGTTCACGATGGCGATGAGGTGCTGTGCCTGGATGGGCTGGCGCGGGCGCCGGGGCGGGTGACGGCGCGGCTGATGACGGATTTCGATGGGCGCAGCGTGCCCTCGGAACGCGCGATGTATGGTGGGCGGACGGTGGGCGTGCCTGGCGCGGTGATGGCGCTGGAACATGCGCATCGCCGATTCGGGCGGCTTCCCTGGGCGGAGCTGTTCGGGCCGGCGATCGAGCTGGCCGAGGAAGGCGCGCCGTTGTCGCCCTATCTGATGCGGGCGCTGGCCGAGAATCCCGCGGTGCGGGACACGCGATTCGGGCGGGCGCAGTATTGCGCGGGCGGGTTGGCGCTGCCGCCGGGCACCGTGCGGCGCAATCCGGCGCTGGCGACGAGCCTGCGGGCGATTGCCGAGGGCGGGGCGGCGGCGCTGCATGAAGGCCCGCTGGCCGAGGCGATCGTGGCGGCGGTGGCGGATGATCCGTTCGCGGGCACGATCACCATGGCCGACATGGGTGGCTACCTGCCGGTGGAGCGGGCGCCGTTGCGGTTCGGGGTGGGCGAGTTGGCCGTGCTGGGCGGGCCGTTGCCGGCTTATGGCGCGCTGTCGGCGGCGCAGATCATCGGGTTCGTGCGGCATCATGGGCTGGAGTCGCTGGGGGCGATGCCCTCCGAGGATGCGGTGCATCTGCTGGTGGAGGCCGGCCGGCTTTCGGTGATGGACCGGTGGCCGTTTGCCGATCCGGATTTCTCGCCGGCCGATGTGTCGTTGTTGCTGGAGCCGGACTACATCGCGGCGCGGGCGGCGTTGATCGATCCGGCGCGGCGGGCGGATCGGTATCCTGTCGGGCGCGGGCGGGAGCTTGGTGCCAGCATGACCAGCCATCTGTGTGCCGCCGATGGGCGTGGGCAGGTGGTTTCGATGACCACCACGATCAACCAGAATTTCGGCAGCCGGATCGAGGTGGGCGGGTTCTGGCTGAACAACGTGATGACCAACTTCGCCAACGAGCCGGTGCTGCGCGGGCGCAGTGGGCGGGAGTGGAATGACCCGAACGCGCTGGCGCCGCACAAGCGGGCGCGTACCACCATCGCGCCGGTGATCGTGCTGGGGCCGGAGGGGCGGCCGCTGGCCGCACTCGGCGCGGGCGGTGGCTACCGGATCATCGGCTATGTGGCCAACGCGCTGCTGCGCCTGGCGGGCGGGATGCGCGATGCGCAGGCGATCCTGGATGCGCCGCATGCGATGAACTGGAACGGAATCACCGAGATCGAGCCGGAGCTGGAAGCGTTTGCGAAGCCGCTGGCGGCGCGGGGGCACTGGCCACATGTGCGGCGGCTGGATGGCGGGACGCAGTGCCTGGTGATCGAGGACGGCGTGGTGAATGCGGCGGGGGACAAGAGGCGCGATGGGTGGGGGATGGCGCTGGCGTAGGGCCGACTTCGGGCACGACTCATCGCCGCGGGACGCGGGGTTTTCGCGACGGATTCGAGGTGATTTCGGGCGGGTGATGGCGTTGGCGGCGCGCGGGCGGCCTGGGGCGGGCGGAGAGCGGGCGCGCGGTGGCCGGAGAGGGCCATGCCCTCGGCGCGGTCGCAGCGCATCAGCCAGCCGAGGCGGGCGCGCCGGCGCAGAAACCGGCGCAGGACATACGGGTCCCAGTCGGAGTCTTCGGTCGGGTCGGTGGTGAAGGAGAGGAGCCAGTCCTTGTGCGGGCGGCGCAGGAGGCGCGCGGTGGTTGCCGCCGAGAGGGCGGCGAACAGGGCCAGCAGGAGGAGCTTCAACGCGGCCGGAATTTGGGCGTGCAGAATCGCCCGCGCCCAGGGGCGCGGTGCGTCGGCTTCGCTCGGTGCGGCGGGTTGATGGGTCATCACCGGGAATTTCAGCACAGGATAGACCGGTGAACCAGAAAAATTTCTTATATTTGGTCAGATTTTTGGGTTGACGCGGTGGGCCGGAGTTAGGCGGACTGGCAGCCCGACGCCCGCCTTACGTGGGATGGAACAAAGGGCGGAAAAATTTTCTCGTTTGGGGTCAGGCTGGATGATCGCGTGGCGTGGTGTGGAGGGCTGGATTGCTTCACTTCGTTCGCAATGACGCGTGGAAGACCGTTGTAAAATAATGAAAGTTTTTTGGTTCTTTTTTTCAAAAAAGAACGCGCTGACTTACTTGATTTCCTGCGCCACAGGAAAGGATGCGAAGCACCCTTCCCGCCCCACGCTGAAGGCGGCCGCGCGCTGGGCGCGAGGGATCGCCTCCGCCAGCGCTTCGCCGCGTGCGACGCCGGCCGCCAGCACGCCGCAGAAAACGCCTCCGGCGCCGGCGGTATCCACGACGTGCGTGCGTTCGGCGGGGAAGGTGCGCAGATCCGCATCGGCAAGCAGGCAGCCTTCGGCGCCCAGCGTGACGATGGCGGCACCGCGCGGGGCGAGGGCGCGGATTGCCTCGCGAGGTGTGTCGCGGCCGGTCAGGGTGCAGGCCTCGAAGCGGTTGGCGACGACGAGGTCGCAGAGCGGCAGCAGGTCGGCGTAGCGCCAGCGCAGGGGCGCGGTGTTCAGCATCACGCGGGCGCCGCGGGTACGGGCGGCACGGGCGGCGCCGATGGTGATGTCCAGGCGCAGGTTGCCTTGCATGAGCAGCAGGTCGCCGGGTTCCATGTCGCCGACGAAACGCTGCGCGTCGTCGTGGCGCAGGGAGTCGCAGCAGGCGCCGGTGCTGATGATGCAGTTCTCGCCGTCGGGCGCGACCATGAGGCTGGAAAGATCGGTCGGCGCGCCGGTGTTCACCCAGGTGGCATGCAGCAACTCCGCGGACAATGTGGTGCGGATCAGCGCGGTTTCCGGCTCCGTGCCCAGCGCGGCCATGAAGCGCACCTCGGCGCCGGCGCGCGCGGCCATCACGGCCTGGTTGAGGCCCTTGCCGCCCGGTGAGCGGAGGATACCGGTGGCCATGAGGGTTTCGCCCGGCGCGGGCAGGCGGGGCACGCGCAGGGTGGTGTCGAGCGAGGCGTTGCCCAATACGAAGATACGGGGGACGAGGATGCGGCTCATCGGGCTTTCGCGACGGCCTGCATGAAGGTGGCGACTCGGGCTGGGTCGACCTCGTTCCACCAGACGCCGTCCTGCTTGAGGTAGCTGGCGACGATGACGGCGTCGGCGATGGAGAGGATGTCCCCGACATTGGCGGGGTTCACGCCGCTGCCGACGGCGACGGGGAGCGAGGTGCCGGCGGCGATGGTGCGGAGTTCCTCCGTGGTGGCGGAATCGCCGGTGCGCTGGCCGGTGGCGATGGCGACGTCGGCATCGAAGAACTCCACGTCCCGCGCCAGTTCCTGGATGGAGCGGTCGGCGGTGATGGCGTGGGCGCCGTGCTTGACGTGGACATCGGCGAAGATCTTGACGTTGCGGGCGTGGAGCCAGGCGCGGTAGCGGGCGGCTTCGGCGGCGCGGCCTTCCATGAAGCCCTCGTTGGCGACATAGGCGTTGGCCCATTGGTTGACGCGGATGAAGGCGGCCCCTGCGGCTTTGGCGACGGCCAGGGCCTGGACGGCGCCGTTGGCGAGCACGTTCACGCCCACCGGCAGCGCGGTGGCGGTGCGCACGGCCTGGGTGATGACGGCCATGCAGGCGGCGGTTTCCGGGCCGAGATCGGCAGGCTTGGCGAAGGGGATGTCGCCGTGGTTCTCCACGATCAGGCCATCCAGCCCGCCGGCGCGGTAGCGTTCGGCTTCCGACAGGGCGTGGGCGAGCAGGCTGTCCATGCTGGCGCCGTCGTAGTCTGGCGATCCCGGCAGGGCGCGCAGGTGGATCACGCCGATCACGGCCTTGCGGCGGCCGAAGATCGCCTCGATCGCATGGGGCTTGCCCCGGAACACCGCCATAGCCTGATCCTCATCCGCTTGGTTGACGCTTACCCTGCGGGACCGCGATGCTCCAGCCCATGCTTTACTGGAACCACCCCTGATGCGCGCCATCGCCGGGCGCGTGATTGCGCTGGTGCCGATCCTGTTCGGGCTTTCCGTGCTGTCCTTCACCCTGCTGGCCATGGTGCCGGGCGACCCGGTGACGGCGATGCTGGGGCTGGAGGCCTCGCCGGAAGCCATCGCCACGCTGCGGGCGAAATTCGCGCTCGATCAGCCGTTGCCGGTGCGGTTCCTGGCCTGGTTCGGCAACCTGCTGCAGGGCGATCTCGGCCGCTCCATCCAGACCGGGCGGCCGGTGCTGGAGATGGTGGTGACGGCGCTGGGGCCGACGCTGCTGCTGGCCGGGGCGGCGCTGCTGGTCTCCTTGGCGATCGCGCTGCCGGCGGGGATTGTGGCGGCGACGCGGCGCAACCGGCCGGCGGATTTCGCGGTTTCGCTGGTGGCGCTGTGCGGCTTGTCCCTGCCCAGTTTCTGGCTGGGGATCCTGCTGATCCTGGGGCTTTCGATCGCCTGGCCGGTGTTTCCCGCCAGCGGCTACGCGCCGTTGCTGGCCGATCCCTGGGCGGCGCTGCGCCACCTGGTGCTGCCGGCAGCGACGCTGGGGGTGGCGCTGGCCGGCGCCAGCATGCGCATGACGCGATCGGCGATGCTGGAGGTGCTGCCGGCGGATTTCATTCGCACCGCCCATGCCAAGGGGCTCGGCCCGCGCCGCGTGGTGTGGCGCCACGCGCTGCGCAACGCGCTGATCCCGATCGTGACGCTGGTGGGCATTCAGCTCGGCCAGTTGCTGGGCGGCGTGGTGGTGACGGAGACGGTGTTCGCCTGGCCGGGGATCGGCAAGCTGGTGGTGGATGCGATCTTCGCGCGCGACTACCCGGTGGTGCAGGGCGCGATCCTGGTGACGGCGACGCTGTTCGTGCTGCTGAACTTGGCGACGGACCTGATCTGCGTGGCGCTTGATCCGCGCCAGCGGGGCGGCGCATGAGGCGCGATCCGCGCGCCCTGCTGGGGCTGGGGCTGGTGGCCCTGGTGCTGGCCGCCGCCGGGCTGGGCCCGCTGCTGTGGCGGGTGGGGCCGGAGGTGGCGGATTTCATGGCGCCGCTGGCCGCGCCTTCCGCCAAGCATCCGCTGGGGACGGATGATCTGGGGCGGGACACGCTGGCGCGCATGCTGGCCGGGGCGCGGGTTTCCCTGCTGGTGGGGATGGGCAGCGTGGCCGGGGCCTGCCTGCTGGGGGGCGCGATCGGGCTGGTGTGCGGCTTCCTGCGCGGCTGGACCGACCGGGTGCTGATGCGCACGATGGACGTGCTGCTGGCCTTCCCCGGCATTCTGCTGGCGCTGGGCGTGACGGCCGCGCTGGGCGCCTCCGCCACCAATGCGGCCATTGCCATCGGGCTGGTGAACCTGCCGGTGTTCGCGCGCATCGCCCGGGCGCAGGCGATGCTGGTGGCGGCGATGGATTATGTGGAGGCGGGCCGGGCGATCGGCCGCTCACCGGCGGCAATCCTGCGCGTGCATATCCTGCCGAACGCGCTCTCGCCGATTCTGGTGCAGGCATCGCTGTTGCTGGCTTCGTCCATCATCACGGAATCCTACCTGTCGTTCCTCGGCCTGGGCGTGCAGCCGCCGACGCCGACTTGGGGGAACATGCTGCGCGATGCCGTGGGGTTCCTGGACCATTCGCCCTGGATGGCCTGGTTCCCCGGCATGGCGATCTTCGCCACCGTGCTGGGCTTCAACCTGCTGGGGGATGGGCTGCGCGACCGGCTCGACCCGCGGGCGGCGCGCGGGGCATAGTTGGGCCAACGACGAAAAGGATTCTTCCGCATGACGCTCTCCCGCCGCGCGCTGCTGGCCACGCCTGCCCTTTTTGCTGCCCCCACCCTTCTTGGCGGCGGCAGCGCCTTCGCCCAAGGGCGCACGCTGACCGTGGGCGTGGTCTCTGACCCCGTGACGCTGGACCCGGCCTTCTCCGGCAGCTTCTTCGAGAACCAGGTGCTGTACAACCTGCACGAGACGCTGCTGGTGGCATCGCCGACCGGTGACGTTTCTCCGGGGTTGGCGAGCTTCGTGCTGCGCGACGCGCTGACCTACGACTTCACGCTGAAGCCGAACCTGACGTTCCATGACGGCACGCCGGTGGATGCGGCGGCGGCGAAGGCGAATATAGACCGCTACATGGACCCGGCCGTGGGTTCCATCCGCCGCGCCGATTTCGGGCCGCTGGCCGGGGTGGAGGTGACGGGCGCGCTGACCTTCACCATCAAGCTTTCCGCCCCCTATGCCCCGCTGCCGCTGGTGCTGACCAACCGGGCGGGCATGATGGTTTCGCCGGCTGCCGTGAAGGCGCTGGGGGCGGATTTCGCCACCAAGGCGGTGGGCTGCGGCGCGTATCGCCTGGTGTCCTGGACCAAGAACAGCGAGCTGGTGCTGGAGAAGTTCGCCGGCTACTGGCGCGGCGCCGACCACGGCTTCGACCGCATCGTGGTGCGCCCGATCCCGGACGAGACGGTGCGCCTGGCCAATCTGCGCAGCGGCACGATGCAGCTGGTGGATGCCATCCCGCCGCAATCGGTGGCCGCGCTGGGGCGCGAGGCGAATGTGCGCGTGGCGCAGACACCGTCGATGGGCTTCAACGGCTGGTCCCTGAACTGCACCCGCGCGCCGTTCAACGATGTGCGCGTGCGCCGCGCCTTCCTGGCGGCGGTGGACCGGGATGCGATCCATCGCATCGTGTTCTTCGGCACCGGGCAGCCGGGCTATGGCCCGCTTTCGCCGGCGGTGGCCTGGGCGTTCAACCCTTCCTACAAGGCCAATGCCTTTGACCCCGCCGCGGCGAAGAAGCTGCTGGCGGAGGCGGGTACCACGGCGCCGGTGCCGGTGACGATCACGGTGACCAACTCGCCGCAGATGGCGCGCATCGCCCAGGTGGTGCAGGCCCAGGCGGGCGAGGCCGGGTTCAAGGTGGAGGTGAAGCTGATCGACCCCAGCAGCCTGATCACCGTGCTGCGGCAGCGCGATTTCGACGTGTGCATGTCCCCGTGGTCGGGCCGTTACGACCCCGATGGCAACATGTTCAACTATTTCACCAAGGGCGGGCCGAACAACTTCCCGGGCTATGACAGCGACGAGACCACGGCGCTGCTGCAGCGCGCGCGGTCGGAGACGGACCAGAAGGCGCGGGTGGCGCTGTATCACCAGGCGCAGGACAATCTGGGCCGTGATGCGCCGATGCTGTTCCTGCATTTCGATGCGATACTGCAGGCCAGCGCGGCCGGTTTGCGCTGGACGCAGTATCCCGATGCGGTGTTCCGCCTGTACGACGCGCGGATGGGCTGAGCCATGGCGAGGAAGCGCATTCTGCTGGCGGGCGAAAGCTGGGTGACCACCGCCACGCACATCAAGGGCTACGACCTGTTCCCGGCGGCGGGCTACGCCACCGGGTGCGGGCCGTTCCTGAAGGCGATGGCGGGCGAGCCGTTCGACATCGTGCATATGCCGAGCCACGTGGCGGCGACGGATTTTCCGGCGACGCTGGAAGGGCTGCAGGCATTCGACGCGGTGATGCTGAGCGATATCGGCAGCAACACGCTGCTGCTGCACCCGGATGTCGCCAATCTGTCGCGCATTTTTCCCAACCGGCTGAAGCTGCTGAAGCAGTATGTGGCGGCGGGCGGGGGGCTGGCGATGATCGGCGGGTATTACAGCTTCCAGGGCTGGGCCGGGGGCGCGCGCTATCGCGGCACGGCGGTGGAGGCGGTGCTGCCGGTGAGCATCCATCCGTGGGATGACCGGATCGAGGTGCCGGAGGGGTTCCGCGCCACGGTCGGTGCGCCCTCGCACCCGTTGCTGGCTGGCGTGCCGGCGGAGTGGCCGGTGATGCTGGGGTTGAACGAGGTAGTGGCCAAGCCGGAGGCGACGGTGCTGGCGCATGCGCCGGACGAGGACGGGGCGCACCCGCTGCTGGTGGTGGGCCACCATGGCGCCGGGCGCACCCTGGCCTGGACCACCGACATGGGGCCGCACTGGCTGCCGCAGGAGGCGATCGACTGGGCCGGCTTTGTGCCGCTGTGGCGCAACCTGCTGGGGTGGCTCTGCACCAAGGCCTGACTTGGAAACGGCACTCTACGCCCCGGTCAAGGCGTTCCTGGAGGCACGCGGCTTCGCGGTGAAGGGCGAGGTGCGTGGCTGCGACGTGGTGGCGGTGAAGGCCGATGCGAAACTGCTGGTGATTGCGGAGCTGAAGCTCGGGCTTTCCATGGAGCTGCTGCTGCAGGCAACGGACCGGATGGCCATGGCGGATGAGGTGTGGCTGGCGGTGCCGGCGACGCGCAAGGGGCGCGATCAGGACCGGCGGGCGCATCGGCTGTGCCGGATGATGGGGGTGGGGTTGTTGGCCGTGACGCTCTCCACCGGGCGGGTGGCGGTGCTGGCCGATCCCGGGCCTTTCCGGCTGGGGCTGGCGGGGCGCAAGCGCTCGCGGCTGATGGCGGAGTTCGCCAAGCGCCAGGGCGACCCCACGCCCGGTGGTGGGCGGGGCCGGGCGATCATGACGGCGTATCGCCAGGCGGCGCTGGCATTGGCCGGGAAGCTGCGCGACGGGCCGGCGCGGCCGCGGGACCTGAAGGCCGTGGCGCCGGATGCGGGAAAGATCCTTTATCGCAACGTATATGGCTGGTTCGCCAGGCCGGCCACCGGGCTTTATGCCCTGGCACCCGAGGGCGAAGCGGCGCTGGCGGCATGGCTGGCCGAAGCGGCGCTAACGGGCTAGCTTCCCGGCGCGAGTGGTGGAGCGGGACAGAGCGATGGCCTTCAAGGTGCTGACGGGCGAGTTCGCCCACGAGACCAACACCTTCAGCAAGGTGCCCACCACCATCGACAACTTCCGCCGGGGCAACTGGATCACCGGCAATGAGATCGCGGGCGCACGGCGCGGCACCCACACCGCGCTCGGCGGCAGCTTCGACATGGCGGACAAATTCGGCTGGGTGCTCGCCCACCCGATCTGCGCCAGCGCCAACCCCTCTGGCTACGTGGATGATGGGTTGTTCAACCAGGTGTGCGACATGTTCCTGGCGGCGGCCGAGGGCGTGGACGGCGTGCTGCTGCATTTGCACGGCGCCATGGTGGCCCAAAGCCACGAGGACGCGGAAGGCGAGTTGCTGCGGCGGCTGCGGGCGAAGGTGGGGCCGGATGTGCCCATCGTGGTGACGCTCGACCTGCACGGCAACATCACCGAGGCGATGGCGAGCAACGCCAATGCGCTGATCGCGGTGCGCACCTATCCGCATATCGACCACTACGAAATGGCGATTCGCGGCGGCGAGTTGCTGCAGCGGGCGATGCTGGGCGAGATCAAGCCGGTGACGGTGATCGCCAAGCGCCCGATGCTGCGCGGGCTGGATGGCGGGCGCACCCAGGAAGGCCCGATGCGCGAGCTGATCGACCGTGGCGAGGCGGTGGAAAAGGCGGGCGGCGCGCTGGTGGTGAGCGTGTGCAGCGGGTTCACCGCCGCGGATATCCGCGACATCGGCCCTTCGGTGACCGTGACCACGGATGCGAATGCAGAAGCCGGGCGCAAGATTGCCGAGAGCTTCATGGACTATGCCTGGGAAACCCGCGAATACGTGGGCATCACCGACTGGTCGATTGCCGATGCGGTGGCGCACGGCAAGAAGGGCGAAGGTGCCCACAAGGCGCCGCTGGTGATGTCGGACGTGACGGATAATCCCGGCAGCGGGCATTACGGCGACACGACCGACGTGCTGCGCGCGATGATCTCCGCCGACCTGCAGAATGCCTGCTTCTATGCGATCTACGACCCCGAGGCGGCGCAGCAATGTGCCGCCATCGGCATCGGCAACACCGGCACCATCACGCTGGGCGGCAAGCATGATGCGCGCTTTGGTGGCGGGCCGTTGACGCTGACCGGTGAGGTGGCGACGCTGAGTTCCGGCAAGTTCCGCGCCTTCGGGCCGATGGGCGGCGGGGTGTGGCGCGACAAGGGCCTGGGTGCGATGTTCCGCGTGGGTGGCATCGACATCTGCATCATCAGCAACAACGGCCAGCTGACCGACCTGGCCCAGCTCACCTCGCTCGGTGTCGATCCGACGACGAAGGACACGATCGCGGTAAAGTCCAAGCACCACTTCCGCGCCTGCACCACGCCCATCGCGCGGGAGATCATCACCATCGACGGCGGCGGGCTTGGCTCTGCCATCCTGTCGAACCCCGAAGGCTACAAGAATGTCCGGCGCCCGATCTGGCCGCTGGATGCGATTTAGGAGCACCGTATCTTGGCCGTTCGCGCACCCCGAGCCACCTCCAAGACCAAGAAGGCGGCGGCCGAGGCCGTGGCAGATACCTCCCCGACCGTACCCACTGAGGCCCTGACGGTGGAACACGCCGTGCCCGGGCTGGAGGCGCCGGCCGAGATTGTGGTGGATAGCTGGGGCATTCCCCATGTGCGCGCCAACACTCGGCGCGACATCTTCTTCGTGCAGGGCTTCAACGCTGCGCGCGACCGGCTGTGGCAGCTGGATATCTGGCGCAAGCGCGGCCTGGGCCGGCTGGCGGCCGATTTCGGGCCTGGCTTCCTGGCGCAGGACCGCGCGGCGCGGCTGTTCCTGTATCGCGGCGACATGGATGCGGAATGGGCCAGCTACGGCACGCCCGAGGCGCGCGCGATGACGGAAGCCTTCGCGGCGGGGATCAACGCCTATATCGAGATGTCGGATCGCGACCATTCCATGCGCCCGCCGGAATTCTCCGCCATGGGCACGCGGCCGGAGAAGTGGGCCGCCGAGGACGTGGTGCGCATCCGCAGCCATGCCCTGGTGCGCAACGTGCTCAGCGAAGTGGCCCGCGCCCGCGTGGCCGCCAGCGCCGGCATCGCCACGGACGAAGCGCGCATGTTGCTGGAGCCGGAATGGAAGCCGGTGGAGCCGGAAGGGCTCGACCTCGCCTCCATCCCCGCCGACGTGCTGGATGTGTTCCGGCTTGGCACCGCATCGCTGGACCTGCCGCCCGCGCGCCTTACCGCCACCATGGCCCAGGCCTGGAAGTGGACCAAGGTGAACGAGCAGGGCAACGTCTATCTCGACGGGTCCAACAACTGGGTGGTGGCGCCGAGCCGCACCGCCAGCGGCCGGCCGATCCTGGGCAGCGACCCGCATCGCGCCCATTCCCTGCCCTCGCTGCGCTACATCGTGCAGCTGACCGGCCCGGGCCTGGATGTGATCGGCTGCGGCGAGCCGGCCATTCCCGGTGTTTCGTTCGGGCATAACGAGGTGATGGGCTGGGCGCTGACCATCTTCCCGATGGACCAGGCCGACCTCTACGTTTACGAAACCAACCCCGCCAACCCCGATGAATACAAGTTCGGCGATGGCTGGGAGAAGATGACCACGCGGCACGAGATGATCCGCGTGCGCAGCGCACCGGACCAGCCGGTGGAGCTGAAGTTCACCCGCCACGGCCCGGTGGTGAAGCAGGACCCGAAGAACAACCGCGCCTATGCCATTCGTTCCGTATGGAGCGAGCCGGGCACGGCGGCCTACTACACCAGCCTCGCCTGCATGCAGGCGAAGACGCCGGAGGAGTACGCCGCCGCCGTGGGGCACTGGAAGGCCCCCACCATCAACCATGTGTATGCCGACACCGCCGGGAACATCGCCTGGATGTCCTCCGGCATGGTGCCCTACCGCCGCAACTTCGACGGGCTGCTGCCGATCCCCGGCGATGGGCGCTACGAGTGGGACGGTTTCATCGCCCCCACCGACCTGCCGCGCGAGATCAACCCGGCCAAGGGCTTCTTCGCCACCGCCAACGAGATGAACGTGCCTTCGGGCTACGATTTCAACGAGAAGCGCCTGGGCTTCGAATGGTCGGAGCATTCGCGCACCGACCGTATCCACCAGGTGCTGGGCGCGCAGGACAAGCACACGCTGGAACAATCGATGAAGCTGCAGACGGACAGCATGTCGATGCCCGGCCTGCGGATGCAGAAGGTGATCGCATCGCTTTCCGGCGAAGGCGACCTCGCCGGTGCGCTGGAGTTGCTGCGCGGCTGGGACGGGATGCTGACGCGCGACAGCGCCGGTGGCGCGCTGTTCGAGCTGTGGTGGACCAAGCACCTGAAGCCCGCGATCCTGGATATGCTGGTGACCGATCCCGCCGTGCGCCCGCTGATGGCGCCGGGCGATCACGAATACCTGCTGCGCATGCTGGAAACCTCCGACGCGCGCCTGGGCGAGCGGGATCCGCTGCTCACCCGCACACTCACGGCCGCGTTTGCCGATGCGCGGGCGCGGATGGGCGACAACATGGCCAACTGGGCCTGGGGCAGCCTGCATCACGGCAAGTTCGTGCATCCGCTTTCCGCGGTGCGCGACGGCTTCCCTGATGTGGGCCCGCTGCCCAAGGCCGGTTCCGGCTCGGCGGTGATGAATGCGGGCTACCGGCCTTCAGATTTCCGCGTCACTTCCGGGGCTTCCTTCCGCATGGTGCTGGATGTCGGCAACTGGGATGCCTCCGTCGCGGTGAATGCGCCGGGCCAATCCGGTGATCCCCGCAGCCCGCATTACGGCGCGCTGGCGGAGAAGTGGGCGGCCGAGGAATACGTGCCGCTGCTCTATTCGAAGGAGGCGGTGGACGCCGCCGCCGCCGTGGTGATCAAGCTCACCCCCGGTTGATGCCATTGCTGACTCTTTCCGCCGGGCGGGCGCGGCTTCGGCTGGCGCCCGCCATTGGCGGCTCGATCGCGGATTGGCACCTGGGTGCAGTGCCGGTGATGCGCCCGGTGCAGCCAGGCGCGCTGGAGGAGGGCAATGCCCGGGGCCTGGCCAGCTATCCGCTGGTGCCACTTTCCAACCGGGTGGCGGGCAACCGCTTCTCTTTCGCCGGCCTCACCTACCCCCTGCCGCCTATGCTGAATGGGCAGTACATCCACGGCGCCGGCTGGCAACTGCCCTGGACGGTCACGGATTCCGGCCCCGCCCACGCCACGCTGCGGCTGGAGTTTCCTGGCGGCGAACTCTGGCCTTTCGCCTTCGCCGCCGAGCAGCGCTTCGTGTTGGCGGAGAACGCCATGCGGCACGACATGGCGGTGCGCAACACCGCCGAGCACCCTGCCCCGCTCGCGCTGGGCACCCATCCGTTTTTCCCGCGCACACCCGGCACCACGCTGACCTTCGCCGCGGCGCAGGTGTGGGAACAGGACGCGCAGCGCATCCCCACCACGCGCATGCCGGTCCCCGCGGAATGGGACCATTCGTCCGGCCGCCCGGTCGGCCCGCTGGTGCTGGACCACGTGTTTGCCGACTGGGGCGGGCGGGCGCGCATCACCTGGCCGGAGCACGGGCTTTCCCTGGCCATCGCCGCCGACAAGCTGTTCCACCACGCCGTTCTCTACACGCCGGAAGGCCGCGATTTCTTCGCCTTCGAGCCGGTGATGAACATGACCGACGGCATCAACCGGATCGACGGCGCCACCGAGCACGGCATGGCCATCCTGCGCCCGTGCGAGGTTCTGTCCGGCACCGTGCGCTACATCCTGGAGCCAGCCAAGGGGACGCAATGACAGGCACCTCCACCGCCCGCTACGCCAGCCTGCAGAACCGCGCCGTGCTGATCACCGGCGGCGCCAGCGGCATCGGCGCCCACTACGTGCGCGAATTCGCCGCCCAGGGTGCGCGCGTGACCTTCCTCGACATCGACGCCAAGGCCGCGGCCGCCCTTACCGCCGAGGTGCCCCAGGCCCGCTTCATCGCCTGCGACGTCACCGACATCGCCGCCCTGCGCGCCGCCATCGCCGAGGCCGGCGAGGTGGAGGTGCTGATCAACAACGCCGCCCGCGACGACCGGCACACGCTGGACGAGGTGGAGCCGGACTACTGGCGCCGCACCCTGGCGCTGAACCTGGATCACCAGTTCTTCGCCACCCAGGCGGTGGTCCCGCAGATGCGCGCCCGCCGCGCCGGCTGCATCATCATGATGGGCAGCATCTCCTGGATGCGCGCGCGCGGCGGCATGGTGGGCTACACCGCCGCCAAGGCCGCCATCAACGGCATGACACGCACCCTGGCGCGCGAACTGGGCGAGCACGGCATCCGGGTGAATTCCGTGGTGCCCGGCGCCATCAACACGGAACGCCAGGCCAGCCTGTGGCGCACGCCGGAGATCGACCGGCAGATCATGGAAAACCAGGCGCTGAAAGTGGCGCTGGATGGCAGCCACGTGGCGCGCATGGGGCTGTTCCTGGCCTCCGACGAAGCCAGCGGGCTGACCGGGCAGAACTTCCTGGTCGATGCCGGGATGACGTTGAACTAGGCGCGGCTGAAGGGAAGGTCGGGGCTTCCGCCCCGCACCCAGACCAAGGGCTCTGCCCTTGGATCCCGCTGGGGCCTTAGGCCCCAGACCCCTTTCATTTGCGCGCGGATAGGGGGTGTCTCTCCGGATCGGCGATCCGGAGAGACACCCCCTATCCGCGCGCAAACAAATGTGGGTCCAGGGACCTCAGGTCCCTGGCGGGGTGCAGGGGCAGCGCCCCTGCCGGGTCCAGGGCAGAGCCCTGGCCTACCCCTTCAGCCGTGCCAGGCTCAGCACCGTCGCCACCGCCGTCAGCGCCGCGCCGCACAGCACTGCCACTTCCGCCGCCGTGCCCACGCCGCGGCTTTGCAGCGTGCCGAACACCAGCGCCACCACAGCGGCCCCCATCGTCTGGCCGAGCAGGCGGGAGGTGGAGATCATGCCGCTGCCTTGCCCGCTGCGTTCCCGCGGTACGGAGGAGATCAGCACGCGGTTATTCGGCGTCTGGAACAGCGCGAAGCCGGCGCCGGTGATCACCATGCGCCAGGCCACGTCCCACCACGCAGCACCGGGTGCCAGCATGGCGATGGCCACCAGCCCCACCGTCATCAGCCCCAGCCCGATACCGCCCAGCAGCCCGGCGGGAAAACGATCCGACAGTGTGCCGGCGAAGGGGGAGATGATCATCACCGCCACCGGCCACGGTGTCATCAACAGGCCGGTGCCGATCTCGCTGGCGCCACCGGCATGGAACAGGAACGGCAGCGCCACATAGGCGCTGGTCTGCCCCATGTAGGAGCAGATGGAGGTTGCCACCGCCAGCGCGAAGGCCGGGCGGCGGAACAGATCCACCGGCAGCATCGGTGCCGCCAGGGTGAGCTGGCGTTTCACGAACACCCAGCCCACCACCACGGCGGCGGCCAGCAGCAGCACCCCCGGCGCCACCGCGGTGCCGTGCCCGAACCAATCGAGCCCAGCGATGAACAGCCCCAGCGTGGCGGCGTTCAGCACGGCGCTGGGGATGTCGAACTTGTGCGCGCCCGGTGGGGTTTCGGGCAGGAAGCGCCAGGTGGCCATCGCCACCAGCCCCAGCGGCACGTTCACCAGGAACAGCCAGTGCCAGTCCGCCACCGCCAGCACGGCGGCCGAGGTGGTGGGGCCGAGGGCCAGAGAGGTGGCCACCACCATGGTGTTCAGCCCCATGCCGCGGCCGAGTTCCGCGCGCGGGAAGATGGTGCGCACCAGGGCGGTGTTCACGCTCATGATCCCCGCCGAGCCGATGCCCTGCAGGATTCGCGCGGCCACCAGCGTTTGCAGGTCCGGCGCCAGCGCGCACAATCCGGAGGCGATGGTGAACAGCACGATCCCGAACCCGTACACCCGCCGGTAGCCGTAGATGTCCCCCAGCGAGGAGAACGGCAGCAGCAAAACGCACACCACGATCTGGTAGCCGTTCACCACCCACACGGAGGCGGACGGCGAAACCTGCAGTGCCTGGGCGATGCTGGGCAAAGCGATGTTGGGCAGCGATGCGCCCAGCACCGACAGGCCCACGGCCAGCGTGAGGGTGAGCATTGCGCGCGCCCGCGGTCCGGGCGGCAATCCGTCGGTCACTTGCATGCAGCCGTCATCCCCCGCCCGCGCCTGGCGCACAATACCCCGCATTGCGCACCCGCCCTGCCCGCGCCATCCTGCCGGGAACGATGAAGGAGAGGCTGCCATGCCCCGGATCGATCGGCGAACCGCCCTGACCCTGGCCGGCGCCAGCGTGCTTGCCATGCCCGCGCTGCGCAGCGCGCGCGCCCAGGCCCAGGGGTCGGCCAAGAAGCTGGTGTTCGGCGGCTCCATTCCGCTCTCGGGCGGTGCCGCGGAAACCGGCCTGAACGTGAACAACGGCTACCTCACCGCGGTGAAATACCTCAACGAGCAGGGCGGCGTGGATATCGCCGGCACCAAGTACCAGCTGGAACTGCGCCTGTTCGACGATGCGTCGGACCCGTCGCGCGCCACCACGCTGATCCAGCGCCTGCTGGACGGCAACGCGGATTTCTTCCTCGGCTCCTTCGGCAGCAACATCGTGCTGCCCACGGCGGCGATCACCGAGCGGGCGGAGAAGCCCATGGTGCAGGCCGGCGGCGGCAGCGACCAGATCTTCAACCAGGGCTACCAGTTCGTCTTCGGCATGTTCCCGCGCGCCACGCGCCAGTTCCAGTCCACCGTGGCCTTCTTCAAGACGCTGAACCCGCAGCCCAAGACCTTCAGCGTGATCGCCACCAACGACGCGTTCTCGAAAACCTTCGCGGCGGGGATCGTGAAGGACTGCCAGGCGGCCGGATACCAGCTGATCGAGAACTACCTGCTGCCCGAACAGATTTCCGATGCCTCCTCCGTGCTGTCCTCCATCCGCAGCAAAACGCCAGACATGCTGCTATGCGCCATGCACGACCAGAACTCGCTGCTGATCGCGCGCCAGATGATCGCCACCGGCACCAATGTGGGCCTGCTGTTCCAGGGCCTCGGCCCGCAGCTGGCCTCCTACCGGGAGGCGCTGGGCAAGCACGCCAACGGCATCTTCTATTCCACGTATTGGGACCAGCGCACCACCTGGAAGGACCCGTTCTTCGAGAGCCCGGCCAAGTTCGCCGAATACTACGGCAAGAATTTCACCCGCCCGATCGCCTATCACGTCGCCGCCGGCGCGGCCTGCATCATCACCTACGTGAAGGCCATGCAGGCCGCGCGCAGCATCGATCCCGTGAAGGTGCGCGATGCCCTGGCCGCGACCGATCTCGAAACCCTCTACGGCCGGGTGAAGTTCACCAAGGAGGGGGATGGCGATGCGGTGGCCATGGGCCCCTCCGTCGGCCAGGTGCTGAAGAGCGCGGGCGAGGTGGTGTACCCCGCCGGCGGCAAGACAGCGGAACTGCTGTGGCCGGTGCCGGCGTGGGACAAGAAGAGCTGATCGCCTTGCCGAACACCGCGCGCAAGGCGGGCTGAATGCTCGCCCTGCAAACCATCCTCGATGGCCTTGTCCTCGGCGGGCTCTACGCGCTCGCCGCGGTGGGGTTCTCGCTGATCTTCGGCGTGCTGGGCGTGGTGAACCTCAGCCACGGCGCCATCGTGCTGATCGGCGCCTATTTCACCTGGTTCGCCTGGCACGTAACGGGCATGGACCCGTTGCTGTGCATCCCGCCGGTGATGCTGGTGCTGTTCGGCCTCGGCTACATCTACCAGCGCGGGTTGATCCAGCTGGCGGTGGACCGTTCCTCCCTGCTCGCCTCCATGCTGGTCACGTTCGGCGTGGCGCTGATGCTGCGCAACGCGCTGGTGCTGGCCTTCTCGCCGGATTTCAAATCCATCTCGCCCGGCTGGGCCTTCAGCTTCCTGCGGCTGGGGCCGCTCACCATCGATCTCGTGCGCATCTCAGCGCTGGCGGCCAGCCTGGCCCTGCTCGGTGCGCTCGCCTATGTGCTCAACCGGACCAGCATCGGCCGCGTGATCCGCGCCACGGCGCAGCAGGAACTGGCGGCGCGGCTGTGCGGGGTGAATGCGCGCCACGTCTATGCCGTGACGTTCGGCGTTTCGGCCGCCTTTGCCGGTGCCTCGGGTGCCATCCTGGGCATCGTGCTGCCCTTCTCCCCGCCGGACGAGGCGAACTGGACATTGAACGCCTTCGTGGTGGTCGTGCTCGGCGGCGTCGGCTCGCCCTCCGGCGCGCTGCTGGGCGGGCTGCTGCTGGGGCTGATCAGCACCGCCACCTCACAGCTGATCGGGCCGGCCTTCCCCAACGTGATGATGTTCCTGATCCTGGTGCTGATGCTGATGGTTCGCCCCGCCGGCCTGCTCGGTAACGCCTTCGCGGGAACGCGCTAGTGTCCCCGCCGCACGCCCAGCCCAATCCGGAAGCACCCGTTCGCGGGACACCAGCCCTTGGTTTTCCGTGGCCTCCTGATCCGCTACGTCCGTCCAAAGCGGGACGGACTTCGCGGGGAGGACACTAGATGCTGCGCGAAGCCATCGCCCGGCAACGCTGGTGGATCCTCGCCGCCCTGCTCGGCCTCGCCGTGCTGGCCTGCGTGCCCTTCGTGCTGATGCCGTTCCACGTGCGGGTCGGCCAGCTGATCCTGCTTTCCACCGCGCTCGGCCTGGCCTGGACGCTGCTGGGCGGCTTCGCGGGCTACTGGAGCTTCGGCCACACCGCCTTCATCGGCCTGGGCGCCTTCGCCGCCGGGTTGTTCGAAACACAGATGCTCGGCACCCCGTTCATGCGCGCCCAGCCGCTGGTCGGCCTCGGCCTCGGCCTGGTGGTGGGCATGGGCGCCTGCGCCGTGGTGGCCGGCGCCGTGGCCTGGCCGATCCTGCGCCTGCGCGGCATCTACTTCGCGGTCGCCATGCTCGGCGTGGCCCAGGTGCTCTCGGAACTCACCAATTCGATCGACGCCTTCAAGGGCTCGATGGGTCTGGTGTTCCCGCGCATCCCCGCCTTCGGCCTGCGGCAGGAGGCGGTGTTCTATTACCTGCTGCTGATCGCCACCGCGGTGATCCTGGCCATCGCGTTTGCGGTGAAGAACGCCCGCATCGGCCACGGCCTGGCCGCGATGCGCGAGGATGAGGACACCGCCCGCATGCTCGGCGTGCCGACGGAGCGCTACAAGATCACCATGTTCGTGCTCTCGGCCACGCTCACCGGCGCGCTCGGCGTGATCTACGCCCACTCGCTGGGCTACATCACCACCGGATCGGTGTACCGCACCGATTTCTCGCTCAACATGATCGTCTACAATTTGCTGGGCGGGATGGGGACGCTGATCGGGCCGATGATCGGCTCGGTCATCATGGTGGTGCTGACGCAGGTGATCCTGGGCGGCTTCCTCAACCTGCACATGTTCCTCACCGGCGCCATGCTGGTCGCCCTGGTGCTGGCCGCGCCGCGCGGCATTGTCGGCACCTGGTTGGCCTTCCGCCGCCGCCGCCGGGATGCCGCGGCATGAAGCCCGCCATCCTGGAGCTGAAATCCGTCACCAAGCGCTTCCGCGGGCTTGTCGCCACGGATGATGTCTCGCTGCGCGTGGAGCCCGGCACGATCACCTCGCTGATCGGCCCCAACGGTGCCGGTAAGTCCACCATCTTCAACCTCGTCACAGGCTACCTGCCCCCCAGCGCCGGTGAGATCCTGTTCCACGGCGAGCAGATCGACGGCCAGAGCACGGTGGCCATCGCGCGGCGCGGCATTGCCCGGGCTTTCCAGATCGCCAAGCCCTTCCCGGAAATCACCGTCCACGACAACGTTCGCATCGGCGCCCTGTTCGGCCGGGACGGCCCGCGCGACGTGGCCGCCGTGACGGAAGCCGCCCTCGAAACCGCGGGCCTGGACGACTTCGCCGACCGGCCGGCGGGCGACCTCACCGTGGGCTATCTGCGCCGCCTGGAACTCGCCCGCGCCATTGCCGCCCGCCCGGTGCTGCTGCTGGCCGACGAACCCTGCGCCGGCCTCAACCCGGCGGAAACCGACGAAATCTGCGACATCCTGCGCCGGGTGCGGGACCGTGGCACCACGGTGTTCCTGGTGGAGCACGACATGGAAGCGGTGATGCGCATCTCCGACCGCATCATCGTGCTGGATGCCGGCGCCAAGATTGCCGAGGGCACCCCCGACGAGATTTCCGCCGACCCGAAGGTGATCGCGGCCTATCTGGGCACGCCCGAGGAGCCCTGACCCGCCCCCGGTGTCACACAAACATCGGCCAAGCGTCGCACGCGCGCCATCGAACCATTGCTAAACACGCCCCACCCCAGGGGAGCCGCAGCGATGGCCAAGCCGATCCACTTCGTTCACATCACCGACCTGCACATCGTCCACGGCGACCACCCGGAGCCCGGCGTGCGCTCCGACACTGTGGCCACGCTGCGCACCGTGCGCGCCCAGATCGAGGCGATGGCCCCCCGCCCCAGCTTCGTCGCCGTCAGCGGCGACCTGACCAACCACGGCGACATCGAATCCTTCCAGCTGCTGCGCGAGATCCTGGAAGGCCTGCCCATCCCGGTGCTCTATGGGCTCGGCAACCACGACAGCCGACCAGGCTTCTATGCCGGCATGGGCATCGCCACCAACGACCCCACCGCCCCCTATGACCACGACGTGGCGATCGACGGCCTGCACGTGATCACTCTGGACACCAGCGAGCCCTACCGCATCGGCGGCACGCTGGAGGATGGCCAGTTCGAGTTCCTGGCCGACGCGCTGGATCGCCACCCCGGCCTGCCCAAGCTCATCATCATGCACCACGCCCCGGCGCTGGACTTCGATCCGGACTGGGAATGGGAAAGCCTGTCCTTCGCCGCCACCGAGCGGCTGGCCGCATTGCTGCCGAACCGCGGCGTGGTCGGCATCCTCTCCGGCCACATCCACCAGGACCGCGCCGGGCTGTGGCACGGCATCCCGCTCTTCATTGGCATGGGCCAGCATTGCGCGCTCGACCCGCTCCATGCCGGCGAGGGCATCCGCTCCGTCAGCGGCACCTCCATCTCGCTCGGCACCCTGCGCGACAGCGGGCTGACCATCACCTACGCTCCGCATGCCTCGGAGCGCGTGGAGGTGGGCCGCCACACGCTGGAGACGCTGCGCGCCTACGAAGCCAATCTGCGCACCAAGGGCTGAGGCACATGCTCCGCCGCCGCCATGCGCTCGGCCTCGCCGGCGCCGCCCTCGCCGTGCCGGCCCAGGCCCAGGCGCCGGTCAACATCCGTTTCTACAACTATAACCTCGCCTCCGCCGGCCTCGGGCGGGATGCGACGCTGGAGATGATCGCCAGCTTCACCGCCGCCAACCCCGGCGTGAAGGTGGAGGGCGTGGCACCGCCCTCCGGCGAGGTGATGGCCCGCATCCAGGCCGATGTCATCGCCGGCAACGGCCCCGACCTCGCCCAGGTGATCTTCGCCGACCTCGCCTACGTGGTGGAAAACTTCGGCATCCGCCCGCTGGAGGAGATCGTTCCGGCCGAGGACCTGCGCAGCCACCTCGCCGGCATGCTGCCCAACGGCGTCGAACTCGGCCGGCTCGATGGCAAGACCTATGGCCTGGCCTATGTCTTCTCCACCCCGGTGCTGTTCTACAACGCCGACCTGTTCCGCGCCGCTGGCCTGAACCCGGAGGCACCGCCCGCCACGTGGGAGGAGGTGCGCGAAGCCGCCATCGCCATCCACAAGGCCACCGGCAAGGCCGGCCTGATCACCGGCATCTTCGGCCCATCGGCCTATGACTGGCTGTTCCAGGGCGTGATCCTGTCGGCCGGCGGCCGCGTGCTCTCGCCCGATCGCCGCCGCCTCACCTTCGCGGAGCCGGAAGCCGTTGCCGCCGTGCGCATGCTGCGCTCCATCGCCGAGGCGGGCGTGATGCCCAACCTCAAGTCAGACGCGCAGATCGAAACCATGTCCACCGGCAATGCCGGCATGTATCTGCAAACCTCCGCGGTGCAGAGCGCCCTGCTGCGCGGTGCGGCCAACCGGTTCGAGCTGCGCGCCGCCGCCATGCCCGCCTTCACCGGCAAGCCCGTGCGCCCCACCAATTCCGGCTCGGCCCTGGTCATCATGACCAAGGACCCCGCCCGCCAGCGCGCCGCCTGGGCGCTGATGAAGCACCTCACCTCCGACTACGCCTACACCATCATCACCTCGCGCATCGGCTACCTGCCGCTGCGGCCCAGCGCGATCGAAAGCGAACAGCACCTCGCCCCCTGGATCCGCGCCAACCCCATCGTGCGCCCCAACCTGGCCCAGCTGGCCAATCTCTCGCCCTGGGTGCCGCATGCCGGGCCGTCCTACCGCCAGATCCTCACCACCATGATGAACGCCGCCGAGGAAGGCGTGTTCGGCAAGCGCGACCCGGAGGAGTTGCTGGCCGCCGCCCAGCGCCGCGCCCAGGCGCTGATGCCGCGCTGAGCATGGCCCGCACCTTCGGGCATCGCACCCGCGAAGCCCTGGCGCCATGGCTCTACCTCGCACCAGCTCTTGGCGCCGTGGTGGCCTTCACCTATGCCCCGCTGGGCTATGCCGGCTGGCTCAGCCTGCACCAGTGGAACATGATGCCCATGGTGGAGCCCCGCTTCGTGGGGCTCGACAACTTCACCAACCTGCTCACCCTGCCGGAGCTGGAACAGGCGCTCGCCAACACCGCCCTGCACCTGGCCGCCCTGCTGCCGCTCACCGTGGTACTCCCGGTGGCCATCGCCATCCTCACCCAGGAGCTGCGCGGCCCCTGGCGCAACATCTACCGCGGCCTGATCTTCGTCCCGCTCATCATCGCCCCGATCGTGGCCGCCGCGGTCTGGCGCTGGCTGCTCGACCCGCGCTTCGGCATGGTCAATGCCGGCTTCAAGGCCCTCGGCCTCGGCCCCGTCGCCTTCCTGCAAGACCCCGACCTGGCGCTCTGGACCATCACCTGGATCACCGGCTGGAAGCTGATCGGCTTCTCCACCCTGCTGGTCTCCGCCAGCCTCGCCGGGCTCAATCCCTCGCTGATCGAAGCCGCCCGGCTCGACGGCGCCAGCGAATGGCAGGTCACCCGCCGCATCCGCCTGCCGCTGCTCTCGCCGACCATTAGCCTGCTGGTGCTGCTCACCATCCTGCTCGGCGCGCAATGGAGCTTCGCCTACATCCACGTGCTCACCGGCGGCGGCCCGCTCGGCAGCAGCAACACCATCTGGTACCTGCTCTGGCAGTTCGGCTTCGGCAGCCTCGCCGCCGGCTGGGCCTCGGCCGCCGGGCTGCTGCTGTTTGCCGGCTTCGGAACGGCGGCGCTGTTCCTGCTCTGGCTCATGCGGCGGGTGAGCTTTCATGATGATTAGAAAGAATCTTCTTTTTCTGAAGAAAAAGAAGCAAAAGGAGTTTTATTCGTTTGCGCTGTGTGGCGCCTGGTTTTCCTCGTCACAGAGGGGAAAAGTTTTTTGGTTCTTTTTTTCAAAAAAGAACGCGCTTGCTTCATGAGACACCACCTCGCCCTGGCCCCGCTCGCCCTCGTCTCCGTCTTCCCGATCTGGTGGATGCTCACCACCGCCCTGCGCGGCGAGGCCGAGATCTACTCCCCCTGGCCCTGGCCGGCCGACCCGACGCTGGAGAATTTCCGCTTCGTCATCGCCACCACCCCGGTCTGGCGCCTGCTCGGCAACACGCTCGCCTATGCCACGCTCTCCACCGCCATCCAGCTCCTCACCGCCACCTTGGCCGCCTTCGCCTTCACCCGCTGGCGCTTCCCCTTCGACCGCACCCTGCACGCCCTGTTCGCGCTCTCCTGGCTGGTGCCGTTCCAGGTGGTGATGATCCCGAACTACGTCGCCATCGCCCGCCTCGGCCTGATCGACACGCTGGGCGCCCTGCTGCTGCCCCACCTCGCCAGCGCGCTGGCCGTGCTGATGCTGGTGCAGGCCATGCGCTCCTTCCCGCGCGACGTGATCGAGGCCGCGCAGATCGACGGCGCCAGCCACTGGCGCCTGCTCTGGCGCATCATCGTGCCCAACCTGCGCGCCCCGCTCGCGGCCCTGGCGATCCTGCTCTTCATCTCCGCCTGGAACGAATATTTCTGGCCGCTGCTGCTCACTCGCACCCCGCGCAGCGCCGTGATCCAGATCGGCATCCAGAGCTTCCTCACCGAGGAGGGCAACCTCTGGGGCCCGCTCATGGCCATGTCCAGCATGGCCTGCGCCCCGGTGCTGCTGATCTACATCGCCCTGCAGCGCCAGGTGATCGACAGCTTCCTCAAGGCCGGCACGCGCGGTTAACGCCCCAGGAAGGCCCGCCGCACATAGTCGTTGCCCAGCAACTCCTCGCCGGTACCGCCCAATACGGTTGTTCCCCTTTCAATCACGTAACCACGGTGGGCGATCTTCAGGCTCTGGTGCACGTTCTGCTCCACCAGCACGATCGCCACCCCTTCCTCCGCGATCGCCGCGATCAGCCGGAACAGCTCCTGCACCCGGATCGGCGCCAGGCCCAGGGAGGGCTCGTCCAGGATCATCAGCCTGGGTGCGCTCATCAGCCCGCGCGCGATCGCCAGCATCTGCTGCTCCCCGCCGCTGAGCGAGCCCGCCCGTTGCGCCCTGCGTTCCGCAAGCCGGGGAAACAACGTGAAGCTGTGCTCGATGGCGCGCGCCACGCTGGCCGCCGGCTGGGTGAACCCGCCCATCTGCAGGTTCTCCTCCACTGTCATCAGCGGAAACACCAGCCGCCCTTCCGGCACCAGCGTGATGCCGCGCTTCACCACCACGTGGCTCGGCTGGCCCTCGATCGCCTCGCCATCGAACCGGATGGTGCCGGATTTCGCCTTAAAGGCACCGGCCACCACCTTCACCGTGGTGGATTTCCCCGCCCCGTTCCCCCCCAACAGCGCCACCACCTCGCCGCTGCCCACATGGAACGAAACATCCCGCACGGCCGCGAGGCCGTTGTAGGAATAGGCGAGGTTCGAGACCTCCAGCAGCGCGTCGGGGTGGGTCATGCCGCGATGATACCGAAAGCCCCCCGCCTGGGAAGTCAGGGCCGCACGCCCGGCGTCTCCACCTTCAGCCCCGCCGCCCGCGCCGCCAGGTACAGCTCCAGATCCCCCAGCAGCGCATCATCCCGCCCCAGCGGCTCCGCCCGCACCCCCACCAGGCAGGCACGCAGCCGGCGATGCAGGGAGCCCATCCCCTGCCATTCCAGCCGGTAGATCGGATACCCGTTCGGATGCCCCTGCGGAATCCGGCTGCCCGCCAGGGATTGCCCCGCCAGCTGGTCGTGGCACTGCGCACAGGAGAGATTCAGCTGCCCCTGCCGCAACCGGAAGAACGCCTCCCCGCGCGCCACCGCCTCCGCCGCCGCGCCGGAGACCTCCACCGCCACCGGCATCCCGCGCGACTGCAACCCCACCAACGCGGTGATCCCCAGCAGCGCATCGCTTTCCGGCGCCAGGGCCGGCGCGCCCTGGAAATCCGTGCGGCACACATTCACCCGCTGCTCCAGCGTCACCACCCGCCCGCGCGCCGCATCGAACTCCGGAAACCGCGCCGCCACGCCGCGCATCTCCGAAACCGCGCCGTGGCAATCGGCACAGCTCTTGCCCGCCTCCCCGACGCGCCGCTCCCACAGCACCTCGCCCTGCTGCACCCACAGGAAGGCCGGGTTGGCCATGTCGTCATCCTGCATGGCCCGTACCTGCGGCCCGGCATCGTCGTAGCCCGAGCGCCTCTCTTGCGCCGCCGCCGGCAACGCCGCCAGCAGCAGCACCAGCGCCCTACACCACGCGGATGTCGACACGCTCCTGCGCCTCCACGCCGTGGTCATCCACCCAGCGCAACAGCATCGTCCCGCTGCGCTCCAGCCGCGCCGAGAACGCCAGGTAGGGCTTGGCCGCAATCGCCGGCTCCAGCCGTGCGGCGAACACCTCCTCCCCATCCACGGAACACTCGAAGGTATGGATGATGTCGCGCGCGATCACCCCGCCCACGGCATCGCGCCGGAACCCGGTTTCCATGGGGTGCTGGATCAGGATGCGAACCTCGAACGGCACGCCGGCCTTCACCTCGCGCGGCACGCTCAACAGGGGCTTCACGGCCATGGAGCAAACTCCCTAAAGCAAGCATGTTCTTTTTTGAAAAAAAGAACCAAAAAACTTTCATTCATTTGGGTCCCGGCTGGTCACGCCGCAAACGAATAAAAGTCTTTTTGCTTCTTTTTCTTCAGAAAAAGAAGATTCTTTCCTAGTCCAAGCAAGCCGACCACGTCACCAGCACGCCCACCTGGTCGGTCCAGCACGAGCCATCCGCGAACACGGCAACCGCTGTTACGGTCTGGCTCGTCGCCAGCCGCACCCGCGTCGCCACCTTCGGCACCCCCGCCAGCTTGCCGAAGCGGAAATGCACTACCCCGGGCCGCGGATTGCCATCGGCGAACACATGGATATCGGTCAGCACCGCGTCCTTCGGCACGTCCTCGCCCAACGAGACCGTCAGCCCCACGGTATTGCCGTTCTCCACCAGCTCCGGCACGTCGAGCTTCACCCGCCCGGGCCGCGCCGGCACACCGCCGGTGATGGCGCGCACCAGCGCCTCCACCTCCTCCGGCTTGGCGCGCGCGCCCAGCGGCAGCATCGCCGCCGCGCCGGCCATCACCACGAAGCTGCGCCGCCGCATCATTCCTCCTTGAGCGTCATCAGGAACGCCACCGCATCCTCGATCTGCTGCGCCGTCAGCGCCGTCCGGCCCTGCCAGGCCCGCCCCACCCGCACCAGGCCCTCCTGGCTGAAATAGGCCGGCATCACCGTATCGGGGTTCACCACCCGGGGATCGGCCAGCCGCAGCCGGATCTGCCCCGCCGAAAGCCGGTCGGCCACCCCGCGCAAATCGGGCGCGATGGTGGCCGGCAGCCGCTCCTCCGGGAACGGCCCGGCATGGCACAGCACGCAGGTGCCCACCTGCCGCCCCGCCACCACCGCCCGCCCGCGCACGGGGTCCCCGGCCACATCGGTGAGCGGCGCCGGAATGGCGTCGCCCACCACCTGGAATGCGGCAGCGGCAGCCGGGAGGGCCACCACCGCCGCGATCACCGCCAGCCTCAAGCGTGCGAGAGATCGTGATGCTTCAAGGGCAGCGTGCGAATGCGCTTGCCCGTCGCCGCATGGATGGCGTTGAGCACCGCGGGTGCGGCCACCGCGATGGTCGGCTCGCCCACCCCACCCCAGAACCCGCCGGAGGGCACCACCACGGTTTCCACCTTCGGCATCTGGTCCAGCTTCATCACCTCATAGGTGTCGAAGTTGCCTTCCACGATCCGGCCCTTCTCCACCGTGTTCTCGCTGGTGAACAGGGCGGACAGCCCATAGACGAAGCTGCCTTCCACCTGGGCCGCGATCTGGTCCGGGTTCACGGCATAGCCGCAATCGGTCGCGGCCACGATGCGGTGCACCTTCACCTCGCCCTGCTTGCTCACGCTCACCTCGGCCACGGCGGCGGTGTAGCTGCCGAAGCCGTAATTGGCGCAGATGCCGCGGAACACACCGGCCGGCAGCTTCTTGCGATACTCCGCCTTGTCGGCGGCCGCCTGCAGCACCGCGCGCAGCTTCGGCATCTGGCCCATCAGCCCCAGCCGGAAATCCAACGGGTCCTTGCCCGCCGCCAGCGCCACCTCGTCCAGGAAGCATTCCAGGTACACGGCGTTCTGGTTGTGGTTCACCCCGCGCCAGAACCCCACCGGCACATGCGTGTTGCGCATCGCATGGTCGATCAGGATGTTCGGGATCGCCTGATACCCGAACTCCTCCTTGTTCCAGCCCTGGAACTGCACCGGGTCTGCCCCGCCCGCCAGCCGCGCCGGGAACAGGTGCGCCAGGATGGACTGGCCCGAAAGCCGCGCATGCAGCGCCACCAGGTTGCCCTGCGCATCCAGCCCCGCCTTCATCTTCGCCATCGTGATCGGGCGATAGAAGCCGTGCTGCATGTCCTCCTCGCGCGACCAGATCATCTTCACCGGCCGGCCGGGCACCTGCTTGGCGATCAGCACCGCCTGGCGCACGTAATCCTGCTGCCCGCGCCGGCCGAAGCCGCCACCCAGGTGATGCTTGTTCACCTTCACATTGGCCAGCTGAACGCCCGCCGCCTCCGCCGCCGCGGCCAGGGAGGCATCGCCGTTCTGCGAGGAAACCCACACCTCGATGGTGGTCCCGTCCCACTTCGCCGTGCAGGTCATCGGCTCCAGCGTGGCATGGTTCAGGAACGGCGTGCCGTACACCGCCTCCACCACCTTCGCAGCCCCCTTCAGCCCGGCCTCCGCATCGCCCTGCTTCAGGCCGACGAACGCCTCCTTGGCATCAAGCCCGCTCTCCAGGTGCTTGGCGATGCTGGCCGAGTTGACATTCGCGTTCGGACCCTCGTCCCACACGATCGGCAGCGCCTTCAGCGCCGTCTGCGCCTGCCACCACTTGTCCGCCACCACCGCGATGGTGTCGTCGCCCACCCGCAGCACATGCCGCACGCCGGGCATGCCCATCACCTTCGCCGCATCGAAGCTGCCGATCTTGCCGCCGAACACCGGGCACTGCGCGATGGAGGCGTTCAGCATCTCCGGCAGCTGCAGGTCCACCGCGTAGATCAGCTTGCCCGAGAGCTTCTCGACGGTATCCAGCCGCTTCACGCCCTTGCCGACGATCTTCCACTCGCTGGGCTGCTTCACCGCCACGTTGTCGGGCACCGGCAGCTTGGCCGCCGCCGCCGCCACCTGGCCATAGCGCAGCGTCCGCCCGGAGGGCTTGTGCGTGATCACGCTCTCGCTGGCCGAGCACTCGCCCGCGGGCACGCCCCACTGCGCCGCCGCGGCCTGGATCAGCATGGCCTTCGCCGCCGCGCCGCCCTTGCGCACATATTCCACCGAAGCGCGAATGCCGCGGCTGCCGCCGGTGGACATGTCGCCCCAGGCGCGCTTGTTCGCCTGGTTCACCTCGGGCGCGATGTACTCGGCCTGAACCTTCGCCCAATCGGCATCCATCTCATCGGCCACCAGCTGCGCCAACCCGGTCAGCGTGCCCTGCCCCATCTCGGAGCGCGCGATGCGCACGATCACGCGGTCATCCGGCATCACCACCGCCCAGATGCCCACTTCCACGCCGCCCGCCGCCGTTGCCGCGGAATTCGCCGCCGCACTTGCCGCCCCTTGCGCCTGCGCGGCAGGAACGTTCCAGCCGAGCGACATGCCGCCCGCCACCGCCGCCACCGTGCCCAGGAAGCCCCGGCGACCCAACCCATTGATCTGGTTCATGTCCGTGCCCCCTATGCCGCGCCGCCCTTGGCGGCATCGTGGATCGCCGCCTTGATCCGCTGGTAGGTGCCGCAGCGGCAGATGTTCTGCATCGCCGCCGTGATGTCGTCATCGGTCGGCTTCGGCACCGCCTTCAGCAGCGCGGCGGCGGCCATGATCTGGCCGCTCTGGCAATAGCCGCACTGCGGCACCTCATGCGCCAGCCACGCCTTCTGCACCGGGTGCGAAAGCCCGTCCGGCGACAGCCCCTCGATCGTCACCACCTTGCCCGCGCCCACATCGCCCAGCGCCACGGAGCAGGACCGCAGCACATCGCCATCGATATGCACGCTGCACGCGCCGCACACGCCGGCGCCGCAGCCATACTTGCTGCCGGTCATGCCCAGCCATTCACGCAACACCCACAGCAGCGGTGTATCAGCCGGCGCGTCCACATCATGAACACGCCCGTTCACGTTCAGCTTGATCATCCCGGCCCCCTTTGCGGCGCTATTCCCGAGCGGATACATCGTTCCACTTGGGTCTCATTATGCCCTAGTGTGGCCACGCCGGCACGTCTTTCAACCCCCCAATGCCTTGACACCGCCGCCCCCCGGCAGGAGCCTCCCGCGCCACCACCCGCCGGGAGAAACACCGAATGTCCGCCACCACCGATCGTCGCAACGCCCTGCCCGATCACGAGCTGACCTTCGACGAATCCCGCCGCCGCATCGCCGAGGCCTCCAAATACCTCGCCGGCGGCGTCTCCTCGAACTTCCGCCTGGGCATTTCCCCCACCCCGCTGGTGCTGGAACGCGGCGAAGGCGCCTGCCTGATCGACGCCGACGGCAACCGCCTGATCGACTACTACCTCTCCATGGGCCCCATGATCCTGGGCCACAACCCGGCCGACGTGATCGCCGCCGTGAAGGCCCAGCTCGACCGCGGCATCCTCTACGGCGGCCAGTCCGGCCTCGAAGCCGAAGCCGCGCGCCTGGTGTGCGAAATGGTCCCCTGCGCCGAGCGGATGCGCTTCTGCTCATCAGGTTCCGAAGCCGTGCAGGCCGCCCTGCGCATCGCCCGCGCCGCCACCGGCCGCCGCGTGGTGGTGAAGTTCGAGGGCCACTACCACGGCTGGTTCGACAACGTACTCTGGTCCACCACCCCGCCCCCCGGCGCCACCGGCCCGGTCGCCGGCAGCCGCGGCCAGATCATGGATGCGGCGGTGGACATCGCCGTCCTGTCCTGGAACGACGCCGCCGCGCTGGAAGCCCGCCTCGCCCAAGGGGACGTCGCCATGGTCATCATGGAAGCCGCCATGTGCAACCAGGGCAGCATCTTCCCCAAGGCCGGCTACCTGGAAGCCGCGCGCGAAGCCTGCACCAAATACGGCACCGTGCTGGTGTTCGATGAGGTGATCACCGGCTTCCGCGTCGGCCCGGGCGGCGCCCAGCAGCATTTCGGCGTCACGCCGGATCTCGCCACCTTCGCCAAGGCCATCGCCAACGGCTTCCCCGTCGCCGCCATCGCCGGCAAGGCCAGCCTGCTCGATGAACTCGCCCGCGGCGTCATGCACGGCGGCACCTATAACGGCCAGGCCATCACCATGGCCGCCACCGTCGCCACCCTGAACCGCCTGCGCAAGCCGGAGACCTGGGACAGCCTGTACAAGAACGGCACTCGCCTGATGGACGGCATCCGCGCCCAGTTCGAAACATCCGGCGTTCCCGCCGTCGTCACCGGCTTCCCCACCGCCTTCCACCTCGCCATCGGCATGACGGAACCGGCGAAAAACTGGACCGACCTGCAATCCTTCGACCGCAAGCGCTACGTCGAATTCACCACCGCCCTGGTGAAGCACGGCGTCCGCGCCCTGGAACGCGGCGCCTGGTTCCTCAGCACCGAACACGATGAGGCCATCGTCGACCAAACCATCGAAGCCGTCGGCCGCGCCCTCAAAGACATCACGGCGTAAGTGCGCGAAGAGGAAGAAAGCAAGTGGCCACAGAGACACAAAGACACAGAGGAGCAAGGCAAGGGAGACGGTGACCGACGAGGACAACGACATCTCACGGCACGTCATCGGCTGCGCGATCGAAGTGCACCGCCACCTCGGCCCCGGCTTGCTGGAAGGTGCCTACGAGGATTGCCTGTGCCACGAGATGTCGCTCAGGGGCATTGCCCATGAGCGACAGGTGGCTTTGCCGGTTACCTACAAGGGAATCAACGTTGCCGGAGCCTATCGCCTCGACGTCTTGGTCGAATGGCGTCTCATCCTCGAGATCAAGGCCATCGACCGAACCACCCTGGTCCACGAGGCCCAACTGCTGACCTATCTGCGCCTAAGCGGCCTGCATATCGGCCTGCTGCTGAACTTCAACCACGCCGTCCTGAAGGACGGCATCAAGCGCCTGACCCTTTAGCCGAACCGTCGCCCCACCCCGCCCGTCCTCCCTTGCCCTGCTCCTCTGTGTCTCTGTGTCTTTGTGGCCACTTTCTTTCTTGCTTTCTCGCCGCCACCCCACCGCCCGAAAGGAGCCGCCCCCCATGCGCATCGCCATCGGCTCCCTGATGCACAGGCCCCGCGATCATACGACCGAAAGCATTCGAGCGCATGAAACGGGCGCACGTTGGGGGTGCCGTGTAGAAAATCTGAGGCATTTTCTACTCCACCACCCCATCGATTACCTGATGGGTAACTGTTTTCTCGATTTTGAGGGTCTGATCGGCCCCTAGATTGATCGTCACCGAGAATTTCTCACCCATTGCACCGGTTTCACCCATCGAATTACCGATCCCGGCCAGTCGCGTGATGGTTTTGAGCACTTCCGTCTTCGCGTTGAGGGTCTCGCGGGGGTCGTGGGCGCGCTGGAAGAACTCCGGCAGGGCTTCCTCGACGAAATGCAGCGCCTTGAGGCGCACGCGCTCGCCCACGTTGTTGGCGGACTGCCATGCCTCGACTTCAGCGCTGAGAACGCGCTGGAAATGGGGGTTAGCTTGTATCCGTTCCCATTCGTTTGCGTTGATTTGCCTTGCGTCAAGTATCGTTTGAATGGGGTTCATGTCCCGCGCGATTTCCCGCGCAAGACTTATATAGTCACCCCCCGGATTTGTGGTAAACGTCGTGGCGAGTTCGGCCATTGAGTGCCCTTGGAACCGATGAATAGGCGCCTTTACGCCATTATATACTGATCGGGACAGGGGTCCGTCGAGGCTGTATTGGGAGACACTTGGATGGAGCTTCGGAGCGGCGCGATCCTTCGTGTCGTTGGGCCTGCTCAGCTCGCTGCGCAGCTCAAGGCGCAGGACGAGGCACGCGTGGCTGCCGAGGATTCGTCGATGTCCCAGGAGCTGTCTGGGCTGGCGGCCTATGTGCGCCACCAGTACGAGGTGTTCCGCCGCCACAGGAACAACACGGCGTCTGGCTGGTCGGACCGCCTGTTGAACGCCATGCGCGTCTTCAACGGTCAGTATGACGCGGCCAAGCTCTCCGATATCCGCAGGTTTGGTGGGTCCGAGATCTACGCGCGCATCATCGCGATGAAGTGCCGGGGGGCCTTCTCGCTGCTGCGCGACGTGTATCTCTCCCCCGATCGCCCTTGGGGGCGCATTCCGACGATTGCAGCCATCGATTCCGATTGAAACCAGCCATCGATTCCGATTGAAACCAGCCACTGATTCCGATCGAAGCCAGCCGGGTGTTCCGATGATCCCAGCCGGGTAGAGGCGCGTGTCGCGAGCGGGTGAAGTTGGGCTACTTTGGGGCGGCTTCGTCAAGCTTGGCTTTGGCGGCTTTCAGCTTTCGCATGCTCTCCCCTTTCAGTTGGAGGCGGTGTGCGCCGTGCACCAATCTGTCCAGCACGGCGTCGGCGATGGTGGGGTTGCCGATGTGCTCGTGCCAGAGTTCGACCGGCACTTGGCTGGTCACGATAGTGGACGCACGGTCGTGGCGGTCGTCGACGATCTCCATCAGATCGCGCCGCTGTTCGGCGGTCAGTGGCGTGATTGCCCAGTCGTCCAGGATCAGCAGCTGGACCCGCGCCAAGCCTTTCAGCATGCGGGCATAGCGTCCGTC
>JAPLOI010000078.1 GCA_026400815.1 Alphaproteobacteria bacterium | reverse complement strand
CGCGCTCGATACATGACACTGGAAACCATCGCCACACTCGGCGATGATCGCGCCGTCAGCTTGCCGCCCATGGCAGCCTGAGCGAGCAGCCAACGCTGCTCAGCACGCCGTTGCTACACCACGGCTTGGGACATGACCCGGCCAACACCCGATCCCTGGCGCGACGGCAGGATCTGCACCTGGTGCAAAACCCAGGCGTCTGGGGCCCGGTAGACCTTCACCATCCCGATCGCCTCGCCATCCAGCAGAACAATCCGGATGTCCCGGAACCGATGGCGCATCCTCTCGCGATGCGCCTCGGGCGTGGTGGGCTCACCGACGCGCTTCAGGTGCTCGGTCATCGTCTGATGCCGCAACGACAGCAGGAACGCCTCGTCAGCCAGCTCGGCGGGGCGCAGCGAAAGCGACGAGCGCTCCATCCCCCCTATCCCAACACGCCCCTACCCAAACGTGGCGAACATCTCCTCCATCGCCACCAACTGGTTCCCCTTCGCCGATGACGGCACCAGCACCACCGTCCGCACCCCTGCGTCCTGCCACGCCTCCACCTTCTCCCGCACCTGTGCAGCCGTCCCGAACAGCGTCACATCTGCCAGCCACCGATCGGTCAGCATCTTGGGCACATCGTCCCGCCGCCCTTCGTCGATCGCCTTCTCGATATCCACCATCTCCTGCTCGTAGCCCGCTTCCTTCCAGTAGTTCCGGTAATTCGGCAGGAAGGCGTACCCGGTCAGCGTCCGCCGGTTCACCGCCTTCGCGGCCTCCAAATCGTCGCTGATGCAGGTCGGGATCATGTCCGCGATCATGAAGCCGGGGTCCGTCCGCTTCCCCTCCGGCAACGCGTCCAGCGAAGCCTTCATGTGGCTCAGGCACGCATTGGCGAAGATCACGCCCTGGCCGATCTCCCCAGCCAGCGCCACCATCTTCTTGCGCATCGCCGCCAGCACCACCGGCGCCAGCGGCCCCACGCCTTCCTGCGCCAGGTAGCGCTCCACGAACCCGCGCGTATCCCCCAGCGGCTTGCCCGGCGTCACCCCCATCCGCACATGGCTCGGCCCATGCGCAATGCCGATGCCCAGGGAGAACCGCCCCCCGGAAACCTCATGCATGAACGCGGACGAAGCCGCGAAATCGCTCACCGTCCGCGCATAGATCGGCGCGATCGCGGTGCAGAACGGAATCGTCGAGGTGTTCCACGCCAGCGCCTCGCAAAGGGACATGTTCGCCCCCAGGCTCGGGAGGAACAGCCCGGCATAGCCGCGCCGCTCGATCTCCTGCGCCAGCTCCACCACCCGCCGCCGCCGCCCCGGCGTGGCCACCAACCCAACCGCCGGCATGTTCTGCGCCATGTCGTCCGCTCCCTCTCGTTCCCCACACCCTAACCGCCCGCGACCCCTTGCGGGAGAGGGCAGGGGGCGGCAAACCACCCACCGCGCCCAAGCAAAAAGGATCACGCCATGCCCTTCGATTTCCTCGCCCACCGCAAGAAGACGATCATCGGCATGGTCCATCTCGGGGCACTCCCCGGCACGCCGCTCTACGATGCCGCCGGTGGCATCCCGAAGCTGATCGAAGGCGCGCTGGCCGATATCGAAGCCCTGCAACAGGGCGGCGTCGACGCGCTGATGTTCGGGAACGAGAACGACCGCCCCTATTCCCTGAAGGCGCCGCCCGCCAGCATCGCCGCCATGGCCGCCATCGTCTCGGCCGTGAAGCCCGCCGTGAAGATCCCCTTCGGCGTCAACTATCTCTGGGACCCCACGGCGAGCATCTGCATCGCCGCCGCCACGGGGGCGGCCTTCGTCCGCGAGATCTTCACCGGCGTCTACGCGTCAGACATGGGCCTCTGGGCGCCCGATTGCGAAACTGCGCTCCGCACCCGCCGCGACCTCGGCGTGCCGCACATCAAGCTCTGCTTCAACATCAACGCCGAATTCGCCACCCCCATGGACACCCGCCCCATCGGCCTGCGCGCCAAGTCGGCGGTCTTCTCCTCGCTGGCAGACGCCATCATGGTCTCCGGCCCCCTCACCGGCCAACCCGTCGACCAGTCCGACCTCCGCCAGGTGCGGGAAGCGGTCACCGACGTCCCCGTCTTCGTCAACACCGGCGTCAACCTCGACAACGTCCAGGCCATGCTCTCCCTCGCCGACGGCGCCGTCGTCGGCACCCACTTCAAGATCGCCGGCAACACCTGGAACTCCGTCGACCCCACCCGCGTGAAGCGCTTCATGGACAAGGTCGGCACGCTCCGGTAGCCGCCATGTTCGCCATTGGCCTGGACATCGGCACCACCTCCACGATCGGCATCCTGATCGAGCTGCCGAACCGCGTCGCAGCCCTCGCCACCCGCCCCGCCACCCTCAGCGCCCGACACCCCGGCTGGGCAGAGGCCGACCCGCGCCAGTGGTGGGAAAATGTCTGCGACATCTGCCAGGAACTCCTCGCCGCCGAACCCCGCGCCCGAGACCATCTCGCCGGCATCGGCGTCGCCGGCATGCTCCCGGCCCTCGTCCTGCTCGATGCCCATGGCCAACCGCTTCGCCCCAGCATCCAGCAATCCGATGCCCGCTGCGACGTGGAGCTGACCGAACTCCTCGCCACCACCGACCCAGCCGCCTTCCTCGCCACCACCGGCAATGGCCTCAACCAGCAGGTCGCCGCCCCCAAGCTACGCTGGC
The DNA here is from genome assembly GCA_026400815.1 of Alphaproteobacteria bacterium. Lineage (GTDB taxonomy): Bacteria > Pseudomonadota > Alphaproteobacteria > Acetobacterales > Acetobacteraceae > CAMDGX01. Next base: position 27,902 of record JAPLOI010000078.1, on the reverse strand, counting down.
TCGCCCGCCACGAACCGGAAACCCTCGCCGCCGCAAAAACCCTCACCGGCTCCTACGACTACATCTCCTGGCGCCTCACTGGCCAACGCACCGCCGAACGCAACTGGGCGCTCGAAGCCGGCTTCCTCAACCTGCAGACCGCCGAACCCGACCCAGCCCTCATCGCCCTGGCCGGCATCGACCCCGCCATCCTCCCCCCAGTTCGGGAAGGCCACACGATCCTCGGCGAAATCACAGCCGAAGCCGCCAAAGCCACCGGCCTGCCCCTGGGGACCAAGGTCATCGCCGGCAGCGCCGACCACATCGCCAGCGCCTACGCCGCCGGCCTCACCGAAGAAGGCGACGTGCTGCTGAAATTCGGCGGCTCCGCCGACATCCTCATGGCCAGCGCCCAGGCGAAGCCGGATGACCGCCTCTACCTCGACTACCACTCCATCCCCGGCCTCTATGTCCCCAATGGCTGCATGGCCAGCGGCGGCTCGATGCTCAACTGGCTCGCTACCATCCTGGCCCCCGGCGAGCCAAAGCCCCACGCCCGCCTCGACCAACTCGCCGCCACCATCCCCCCCGGCAGCGAGGGCCTCTCGATCCTGCCCTATCCCCTCGGCGAGAAATCCCCGCTGCACGACCCGCTCGCCCGCGCCACCTTCACCGGCATATCGCTGAACCACACCACCGGCCACCTCTGGCGCGCCACGCTGGAATCCATCGGCTATGCCCTGCGCCACCACGCCGAGGTCTTCCGCGAGATCGGCCACCCCATCCACCGCCTGCGCGCGTCCGATGGCGGCTCCAAAAGCTTGGTCTGGATGCAGATCATGGCCGACATCTTCCAGATGCCGGTCCGCGTCCTGACGGACCACCCCGGCTCCTGCCTCGGTGCAGCCTGGCTCGCCATGATCGGCACCGGCGCCAGCACCAACTGGCACGGCGTCACCAACTTCGTCGGCGAGGGCAGGGTGCTGCACCCCAACCCCGCCACCGCCGCGGCCCATGACGAAGCCTACGCCCGCTTCCGCAGCCTCTACGGCACGCTCCAGCCCTGGTTCGGGCGAGCAAAGTAAGCCGCCAAGGCACCCTTGGCGCCTTCTTGGCGTTCTTTGCGCCTTGGCGGTTCCCTTCCTTCCTACGCAACCACCGGAGCTATGTTCCCCGAGATCCAGCGCGCGATCGCCGTCATGCGCGCATCCTCGTTCTGCTGCCCCATCACCTGCACGCCCACCGGCATCCCGCCGACGGCCATCAGCGGCATCGTCACCGCCGGCGCGAACAGCATCGAGCTCGGCGCGTTGAACACGAAATCCCCGGTCGGCCGCGGGTTCAGCGGCTGCCCCGGCACATCGCCCGACCACGGCGTCGCCGGCCCGGGGCAGGCGAGCGTGATCACCGCATCCGCCAGCGGAGCCGTCGCCTTGTGCACCAGCTGCGCACTGTCCCGCGCCAGCAGCGCCGCGCGATAATCGTCCGGCGACATCGCCTCCGCCCGCCGCAACGCGTTCTGCGCCCGCTCGCTCACGCGGCCCGGATTGGCATCCACCAACGGGCGCTGGTACCAGCGATTCTCCCAGGCGGTGATGCTGCCGCACACGCTGCGCCCATTCGCCACCGACCGCTCCAGCGACTCGATGAACCCATGATCCCCCCGCCGCAGCAGCCCGATCCCCGCGGCGCGCAGCTGCTCCAGCAACGTCTCGAACGCCGCCTTGCTCACCGCATCCAGGTCCGGCCAGCCTTCCGTCTCCAGCACGATCAGTCGGCCGGGCTTCACCGCTTCCGGTGGCGCATCGGGCCCGATCAGCCCGAGGCAGCCGCGATCCCCGCCGGCGCGCTTGGTGATCTCGATCGCCACCCGCCACATGTCCTCGATCGAGCCGGCATGCGGCCCATGCGTGCTCATGCTGGTCGCCTGGCGCTCGCCGCGGTTGATGCCGCCCTGCGTCGGCTTCAGCGCGAAATTGCCGCAATACGCCGCCGGCCGGATGATGGAACCACCCACCTGCGTGCCGATCGCCGCCGGCATCATCCGCGCGCCCACCGCCGCGGCCGAACCGGAGGAGGAGCCGCCCGGCGTGCGCGACGGGTCGAACGGATTGGTCGTCGGGCCGGGATGCGCCCCGCCGATCTCGGCCGTCACCATCTTGCCGAAGATCACCGCACCGGCCAGCCGCAGCGCCCAGACCGCGGCGTTGTCGCGCTTGGGGAAATTGCCGCGAAACGCCTCGCAGCCCATCTCGGTCGGGTGGTCCACCGTCTCCAGCAGGTCCTTGATCCCCACCGGCATCCCGTCGATCGCCGAAAGCGGCGAACCCGCCTTCCACCGCGCCGTGCTCGCATCCGCCGCGGCCCGAGCGGCTTCCAGGTTCAACGAGGCGAACGCCTTCACCACCGTCTCGCGCTCATCGACGGTGGCGATGCACCGCTCCAGATAGGCGCGTGGCGTGTCGCTGCCGTCGCGGAAGCGCGGCACGGCATCATGGAAGGTCAGCGCACGGAAGCTGCGGGGATCGTAATTCGGCATGGCGGGGTCTCCTGCACGGGCTCGCCGCGCATCCTGCCCGCGCCGGCGCCGCAGGGAAACCCGTACATGAACAGCCCGCCTGCGGGGCGGCAGGCGGGCTGTCGGGGCGGGGGCAGGGGGGATGCCCCGCCCGCTCCCCCCGCCGCAAACGCCGCGGGGGGATTGGGTCGTCAGGCGCCCTGGTGGGGCTCCGGCGGCGTCATCGGGCGGCGGCGATCGGCCATGAACTGGTCGAACTCGGCCTTGTCCTTCGCCTTGCGCAGCCGCTCCAGGTAATCGACGAACTCGCGCTGCTCGTCCTCCAGGCGGCGGATGGTTTCCGTCCGGTACTCGTCGAACGCAGCGTTACCGCTCGGGCGAACCTCGGGGCGCTGCGGCTGGTTCCACGGCGTGGCGAAGTCGCCCCACTTCGCCCAGCCGGATGTGCCGCCCTGCGGCTGCGCCCCGGTGTTGTACCACTGGCCCGGCCCGCCGTTGCGGCGCCCCCAGCGGCGGCTGCCGATGGTGTAGGCCAGGATCGCCAGGCCCACCGGCCAGAACCAGATGAAGCCCATCACCATCGCCGCGATCCAGATCGGCTTGGGGATGTCGTGCAGGAAGGCGGAGGCGTGCATGGCCCTCTCCGTGAGGAACTGGCCGGGGGTTTGGCTCCGGCCATGTGAATGTTTATCACATTTACATAGATGCCCGCACCCCCGCCCGAAGTCAAGCGGATGCAGATTAAAAACGATCAACCCGGCGCGGACAGCCCCAGCGACTGCAGGTAGATCAGCAACCCGGCCTCCAGCAGGTGCTCCGGCGGCATCGGCAGCTTGCGCCGCGTGGCATCCGACCGGCCGACGAAAAGGGAGGCGATGCCGTGCGACATCGCCCAGATATGCAGCGCCACCATCATCGCAGGAGGCCGTGCGCCCTGGCCGCGCCAATCGGCGCACGCTGCCTCTGCCGCACGCCGGATCACGGCGAAGGCATGGTCGGAGGCACGGTGCAACGCCGCGTCCTCCTCCAAGGGGAACCCGGTTTCGAACATCGCGGCATAGGCCGCTGGTTCCTGCCGGGCGAAGGCGAGGTAGGCGCGGCCGCAATTTTCGATCGCCGCCACCGGGTCTGGCCGGCCCAGGTTCCACGCCGCCTCCAGCGCCACCGCGAAACGCTCGAAGCCCTGGCGCGCGATTTCGGCCACCAGGGCGTTGCGGTCGCGGAAATGCCGGTAGGGAGCGGCGGCACTGACTCCGGCCGCGCGTGCCACTTCGGCGAAGCTGAACCCCGCTGGGCCGCGCTCGGCGATCAACGCCAGCGCCGAGGCGATCAGCGCCTCGCGCAGGTTGCCGTGGTGGTAGCTCTCGCGCCCTTCAGGGCGCGGGCCACGCGGGGGATCGGAGCCGAAGCGCATGTGAACGGCGTTTACATCAGCCTCGGTGGAATTGCACGATCAGACCTGAGGCGTGAGTGCCCGGAACCGTTCGAACCAGCCGATCGTTGCCGAAACCTCCGCCGCGAACAGGCTGGGGCGCATTGCCCCGCTGCTGTGGCTGGTGGCGGGAAAGCGCAGGAACGCCGTTTCCACCCCGGCCAGCTTCAGCGCCGAATACATCTGCAACGCCTCGGTCGGCGGCGTGCGGCTATCCGCCTCGCCGGCCATCAGCAGCGTGGGCGTGCGAATGCGACCGACGCGGGACAGCGGGGAGCGGACGCGGTATTTCGCCGGGTCTTCCCAGGGCAACACGTCGCCCATCCACATCAACCCAACAGACAGGCCGAGATCCGCCGTCAGCAGCCAGCTCTCCCAGTTCACTACCGGCTTGATCGACACCGCCGCGCGGAAGCGGGAGGAATGCGAGATGCCCCACAACGTGAGTACCCCGCCGCCGGAGACGCCGGTGATGAACAGATTGCCGGCATCGATCTCCGGCCGCGCCGCCACGCTGTCCACCACGGCCATCAGGTCATCATGGTCCGGGCCGGGGAAGCGGTCGTGCAGGGCGTTGGCGAAGGCCTCGCCATAGCCGGTGGAGCCGCAGGGGTTCACCGCAAGCACCGCGTAGCCGGCGGCCACCAGCATCTGGTGTTTCATCGCGAAGCGGTCGCCATAGGCGGCAAAGGGCCCGCCATGGATTTCCAGCGCCATCGGGTGCGGGCCGGGCCCGTGCGGCAGCGTCAGCCACGCCTGCACCTGGCGCCCCTCGCCGCCGGCCAGCCACAGCATTTCCGCCGGGCGGAATCCGCCGACCTCCTTGGCGAGCGCGCCGTTGAGGTCGGTCAACGTCGCGGCGTGGCCGGAGGGGGCGAGCACCGTTACCTCGCCCGGCAGGTCGGAGGCGCCGCGCACATAGGCGATGGAGCCATCGGCGGCCACGGAGAAGCCGCCGCCGGAATAGGGCATCTCGATCGCTGCCCCGGCCATGTCGCGCAGCAGCGGGGTGTAGCGGCCATCGGCCACGGCAACGCGCCCCACGGAGCGGCAGCCGGGGTCGTCGTGGCAGACCAGCAAATTGTCGTTGTCGGCCCAGGCGATGCTGTCGATGCTGCGGTCGAAGCCACCTGTGACCAGCCGTGCCTGCCCGCCGCTGGCCGGCATCACCCACACGCGCTTCGGGCGATGGCTTACCGGGCGGGTATCGGACAGCAGGAAGGCGATCCACTTGCCGTCTGGCGAGACATGCGGCGCGGTGGCCATGCCGGGCTGGTCGGTCAGGCGCCGCACCGTGCCGCCATCCACCGCGATGGCATGGATCGTGACGTCGTTCGGCGCGCGATCCCAATCCGCCCGGCGCGAGCCGGTCATCAGCAGCCAGCGCCCATCCGCGCTCCAGGTCAGGCCCGGCGTGGTGTAGTGCGGCATGCCGTGCCACCACGCACCCGTGGTGACGGGCTTCGCCCCGCCGGCGCCATCGGCCGCGATCACCTGGGTTTGGAAGCTGCCTTCCGGCCACTCGCCCACCGTGTCGTGCCGGAACATCATCCGGTCGGTGAATTTCGGCGCCGCCGCCCAGCTCTCGCCCTCTGCCGCGCTGGCCAGGCCGAGCCAGGTGGGTGCTGCCGCGATCTCGCGCTGCTGGAAGGCGATGCGCGAGCCATCCGGCGACCAGGCGATCTCGCGCAACGCGGTGGCCGAGGTGATCAGCGTGCGCGTCTCGCCGCCCAGCGTGTGCACGTGCAGCGCCGGCGTCGCCCCGCCGGTAAGGAAGGCCAGCCGCCGCCCATCCGGCGACCAGCGCGCCATCATCGCCCCGGTGCTGTGCGGCACCTCGGACCAGTTCGACCGGTCCGTGGTGAGCATCAGCACGGTGTGCCGGGTGTCGGTGGCGCTCGGGCGAGTGGTGTGCAGGTAGCAGAGCGCCCCGCCGGTGGGGGAGATCTGCACATCCATGGCGCTGCGGAAGGCGAAGGTGTCGGCGGGAGTCAGGCGGCGGGGCATCGGGGTCAGTCTTTCACGTCAGTGAGGCAAGAATCTTCTTTTTCTGAAGAAAAAGAAGCAAAAAGACTTTTGTCCATTTGCGCCCCAGGGCGTCGAGGCCAGCAAATGGACAAAAGTTTTTTGGTTCTTTTTCTTCAAAAAAGAACAACGCTTGCTTGCTTCAGGAGAGCTTGCCACGGGCCTTCACGACCCAGGTTTCCTCCACCCGGCCATTGCGGATCGCCTGGATTTTCTCGTGCAGGTGCACGGTGGTGTCGGAATACCCCACCACGAACTGCATCTTGTCGCCCACCTTCGGCGTGTCGCTCGGCGCGTCCAGCACCACCGTAGTGTGCTCGGCGGAGAGGCCCACGGGCTTGCTGGATTCCACGCCCAGCGGGCGGGGTGCCGCGGCATCGTTGCTCATGGTCTTCTTGCCGGCATCCAGGATCACCCGCGTGGGGGTGGGGCGGGCGACCACGGTGGCCAGCACCGTCAGCGCCTGCGGGAAGCCGAGGCCGAACTTGGTGCGGTACAGCTCGTCCGAGAAGATCAGCCCGCCGGCCTGGATTTCCGTCACGCCCGGCTGGCGCGCGCAGTAGGGGTAGGTGCCGGTGCCGCCGCAGGAGACGATCTCGCATTCAATGCCGGCGGCGCGGATGGCCTTCGCGGTTTCCACCAGATGGCCGATCGCATCAGCCACCACGGCGGATTTCTCGTTGCCATCGGCGATGGCAACGGCGTGGGCTTCCCAGCCCATGATGCCGCGCAGCTTGAGGCCGGGGGTGGCGGCGATGTGCTTGGCCAGCGCGACCGTGTCTGCCCCAGGCTCGGTGCCGGCGCGGTTCATGCCGGTGTTCACCTCAATCAGCACGCCCTGCACCTTGCCGGCGGCGGCCGCGGCGGCGCCGATCGGGTCGGAGACTGCGCGGCTGTCCACGGCCACCTTCACATCGCCCTTGCCGATCAGCGCGATCAGCCGGGCGATCTTCTGTGGGCCGACGATCTGGTTGGCCACCAGCAGGTCGGTGATCCCCGCCTCCACCAGCACCTCGGCCTCGCCCAGCTTGGCGCAGGTGGAGCCGATCGCGCCGGCTTCCATTTCCTTGCGCACGATCTCCGGCGTTTTCTGGCCCTTGAAGTGCGGGCGCCACTGGATGCCGTTGGCGCGGCATTCCTCCGCCGCGCGGGCGATGTTCGCCTCCATGATGTCGAGGTCGACCAGCAGGGCAGGGGTGTCCAGCTCGTCCACCGAAACCCCAACTGATGTCATGTGGTCGTTCATCGCGGCAGGCTCCTGTTCGTTCCCCGGGAGCCTAGACAATCCGCACGGTTTGGGAAGGCTACTTAGCGTCCAGCAGGCGCCAGGTGGAGGTGGCGAAGGCCATCAGGTCGCCGCCCGGGTCCGTCATGCGCGATTCCAGATAGTTGATGCTGCGGCCACGGCGCAGGAAGGTGGCGTGCGCCTGCACCAGGCCAGCGCGGGCCGGCTTGATGTATTGGGTGTTCATCTGCAGCGTCATGCCCACGCCGGCCTTGGCGGTGAGCAAATGGCCCATGGAGATGTCCAGCACGGTGGCGATCAGCCCGCCATGCAGGGAGCCCTGGGGGTTGAACATGAAGTCCTTCACTTCGAACTTCACCGTGCAATCCGCCTCGCCGTAGCTGATGTCGAGCCCCAGCAGGCGGGCAAGGAAGAACGTGCCGAAGCCCGGCGAATGGGTGCGGATCGCCTCCTCGAAGGCTGCGCGGGCCTGGGCCTCGTCCATGTCGTGATCTCCCTTCTTGCCCGCACCTTGTACCCATTCCCGCCCGCCCCAAACAGGGCCATCATGCGGCGAGACGTCGGGAGCCAACGCCATATGACCACCCTGCTGGACGTGCGCCTGCCGCGCACCCTCAACACGCTTGTCGAGCGTTTCCAGGCGCCGGAATGGCCCGGGATGCTGGTGGAAGCCTGGGTGTTCGAGGATCGCGGGGCCCGCCGCGCCGCGGAGGCCACGCTGCGCGCCCGCGGGTTCCAGGCCAGCTTCCGCAGCGCCTACAAGCCGCTGGTGCACGCCTTCCTGGAGGAGTTCGACCTGGCGGGCGTGTCCGCCGTGACGATTGGTCTGCCGCCGGAGAACGCCCAGCGCTTCCAGGTGGAGGCGTTTCCGCTGCCTGGCCTGATCGCGCCGATCCCGGTGGAATATGCCGAGGGCCGCACCCCGGAGCATTACGAGGTGACGCTGCTGCGCAATGGCCAGCCTGAATACCTCTACGTCTATGCGCCCAACCGCCGACGGCCCGATCCTGTGGGGCGTGATGCGCTTTCCCCCACCGGCTGGCTGCGCACCTTCCCGCCGGGCTGCCCGGTGCCGAACTACAACGCCGCGCTGCGCACGGATTACGAGGACGCGTTCGATGCCGTGATCGCCTCCGTGCGCGCCTATCGCTGGCCCCAGGCGACGCCGTTCTTCGAGACGCTGGAAATCGCCGTGGGAATCGGGGGCATCGAGCGCAAGCTGCCCTGGCACGACGAATGCCTCTCCACGCGCGAGGCGCTGCATGAGGATTTGTATTTCTCGCTGCTGGAGTTGTTCCAGCAGATCGGCGGGCGGCCGATCGGCACGCGGGATTTCCAGCCCGGCCAGATCGTGCCGCTGATCGATGCCACCGGCGGCGACACCACCGTGCGCGTCTCGATCGTGCCGCACACGCCGCAGCCGCAGCGCGTGCAGGAGCCGGAGCGGCTGGATCTCGCCAGCAAGCCGCTGACGGAACTGGAGATCGCCGGTCATCTCGCCCGCCTCGGCGGGGAGGGGTTCGGCACCACCTCCGTGCAGGGGCGCCCGGTGCGCGGCCTGCATTTCGCGGGCCCAGGGACAGACAACGGGCCGGGCCTGGTGATCACCTCCGGCCAGCATGCCAACGAGACCTCCGGCCCGATCGGCGCGCTGCGGGCGGCGCCGGCGCTGAAGCGCATGCGCGCCCATTTCGCCCTGCTGCCGCAGGAGAACGCGGACGGCTACGCCCTGCATCACCGCCTGCGGGCCGAGAACCCGCGCCACATGCACCACGCCGCCCGCTTCACCGCGCTGGGCGACGATTTGGAGTTCCGTGCCGACGACGTGCCGCTGGAGCGCGCCGCCCGGCTGGAGGCATTTCAGCGCACCGGTGCGCGGCTGCACATCAACCTGCACGGCTACCCCGCGCATGAATGGACCCGCCCGCTGACCGGCTACCTGCCCGGGGGCGGCTATTCGCCCTATGCCCTGCCGCGTGGCTTCTTCCTGATCCTGCGCCACCATGCGGGGCTGGAGGCGCAGGCCCATGAATTCATGCAGGCCCTCACCGCCCGCCTGATCACCGACCCCGCGCTGGCGAAACTGAACGCGGAGCAGATCGCCGCCTATACCGCCCATCTCGGCCCGATCCCGAGCCCGGTCTACAACGGGATCATCTGCGAAATCGGCGAGAACACCCGCCAGATCCCGCCCTTCCAGCTCATCACCGAGTATCCCGACGAGACGATCTACGGCAACGCCTTCCGCCTGGCCCACACCACCCAGTTCAACACCGTGCTGCATGCCGCCGAACTGGTGCTGCAAGGCGGCCTGCTGGCGCTGCCGGAGCCAGCGACATTGGAGATCGGGGCATGAGCGAACCGAAGGACCCGAACGCCCCCCTCGCCGATTGGCTGCGCGCCCGCTACGGCGATGCGATCCCGGACGTGCCCGCGGAGGCCGATACGCCCACGCTGCGCAGCATGGCCCGCCACCGTACCATGCGGCACTACACCGACAAGCCAGTCGATCCCGCCCTGGTCCGCACCCTGTGCGCCACGGCGCTCGCCGCCCCGAGCAAGAGCGACCTGCAGCAGGCCGACATCGTCATCGTCGAGGCCCACGCCCAGCGCGAGGCGCTGGCCGCGCTGCTGCCGGACAACCCCTGGGCCCGCGCCGCGCCGGCCTTCCTGGTGTTCTGTGGCAACAACCGGCGCCATCGCCGCCTGCACAAATTGCGCGGTCATGACCTCGCCAACGACCATCTCGACGCCTTCTTCAACCCGGCCGTGGAGGCCGGCATCGTGCTCGGCACCTTCATCGCCGCGGCCGAATCGCTGGGCCTCGCGACCTGCCCGATCTCCGCCATCCGCAACCACCCGGAGCAGGTGGCGCAGGTGCTGACGCTGCCGCCGCATGTCTTCCCGGTGGCCGGCCTGTGCGTCGGCTGGCCCAGCGGCTTCACGGCGCTGACGCCGCGCATGCCGCTTGCCGCCACCGTCCACACGGATCGCCACGACGACGCGGCGCTGGACAGCCACATCGCCGAATACGATGCCCGCCGCGACGCGGAAAAGCCGGTCCGCGCCCGCCGGCGAGACGATCTGTTCGGCAGCCACCAGCCCTACACCTGGTCGGAGGACAAGGCGCGGCAATACGCCCAGCCGGAGCGCAAGAGCTGGGGCGCCTTCGTGCGCCGGATCGGCTTCAAGCTCGACTGACGGCTTGCACCTTCTCCGCTCCGGGCGGAAAAGAGAACGATCATCTCCGTAGAGACCAGGAACCGATGCGCCCAGCCTCCTTCGAACTTCCCATGGATGTCCTGCGCACCCGCCAGAACGTGAAATGGGCCAAGTATGCGCCCGACGTGCTGCCGGCCTGGGTGGCGGAGATGGATTTCTCCATCGCCCACCCGATCCGCCGCGCCATCAGCGACCTGATCCGCGAGGAGGAATACGGCTACCCGCACCGCAGCACCGGCGGCCATGGCGATGAGGGCCTCGCCGCCTCCTTCGCCCGGCGCATGCAGTCCCGCTTCGGCTGGACCATCGATCCCCATCTGGTGCAGCCGCTGTCCGATCTCGTGCAGGGCACCTACGCCGCCGTGTGGGCGTTCAGCGATCCCGGCGACGGCATCGTGCTGCACCTGCCGGCCTACCCGCCGTTCCACAGCTCGATCCACGACAACGACCGGCGCCTGGACGCGCAATACCTGCGCAGCGACGGCAGCGGCTACGTGCTCGACCTCGACGAGATGGCGAAGATCGGGGATTCCCGCACCAAGATCCTGATGCTCTGCAACCCGCAGAACCCCACCGGCCGCGTGTTCACCCGCGACGAGCTGCTCGCCATGGGCAAGATGGCGATCGAGCGCGACTGGATCATCATCGCCGACGAAATCCATTGCGACCTCGTCTATCCCGGCGCCACTCACATCCCCATCGCGACCCTCTCGCCCGAGATCGCCGCGCGCACCGTGACGATCAACAGCGCGACCAAGAGCTTCAACATTCCCGGCCTGCGCTGCGGCCTGATGCATTTCGGCACCCAGGCGCTGAAAGACCGCTTCCACGCCCGCGTGCCCTCCCGCGTGCTGGGCTCTCCGGGGATCATCGGCATCGATGCCACCATCGCCGCCTGGGACCATGGCCAGCCCTGGCTCGACGAAGTGCTGCCGTATCTGGATGCCAACCGCCAGCGCATGGCCGCCTTCCTCAAGGCCGAGCTGCCGGCGATCAAGTTCCACGCGCCCGAGGCCACCTATCTCGGCTGGCTCGATTGCACCGCCCTTGGCTTGCCCGGCACGGCGTTCGATTTCTTCCACGACCAGGCGAAGATCGCCTTCAGCCCCGGCCAGGCCTTCGACCCCGCCAACGACCGCGCGGTGCGCTTCAACTTCGCCACCTCCGCCCCGATCCTGGATCGTATCCTTGAGCGCATGGCCGAAGCCGTGCGCAGCAACAAGCGCTGAGGGAGACACCGCCATGCCAGTCTTCATGTATTTCAACGAGACGGTCACCAACCCGGAGGTGTTCGACACCTACCGCAAGCAGGCCGGGCCGATGATTCTCTCGTACGGCGGCAAATACATCGTGCGCGGCGGCGCGGTGACGAACCTTGAAGGCGATCCTGGCCTCGGCCGCGTGGTGATCATCGAGTGGGAGAGCATGGAAGCGGCAAAGCGCTTCTACTTCAGCGCCGAATACCAGGAGCTGGTGAAGCTGCGCCAAACCTGCACGATCGGCACCGCCGCCATCATCGACGGCTCGCCGCCCACCGGCTGACCCAAGGCACCCAGGGGAGGAAACAGATGCAACCGTTCTACGATGCCACGCCCTTGCTGGGCGATGCCGAAGCCTTGCGTGCGCGCATGCAGCTTGATGGCTACCTGTTCATCCGCAACCTTCTCCCGCGCGAAGCCATCGCCCGCGTGCAGCGCCAGGTGGGCGAACTCGCGCACGAGGCCGGCTGGCTCCAGCCCGATGCCCCGGTGGCCGAAGCCCGCGCCAACCCCGCCGGCTTCTGCGTCGATCCGGAGCCGCGCTACCTGGAAACCCTGCGCCGCATCAACCGCATCGAGGACTATCACGCGCTGAAGCACCATCCGGCGCTGATCGGGTTTCTGGAGGCGCTGCTGGGCGGCCCCATCCTCGCCCACCCGCGCGTACTCGGCCGCAACATCTTCCCGGCCCGCGAGGAATTCACCACCAAGGCGCACCAGGATTTCCCCAACGTGCAGGGCACGGAGGAGGTCTATACCGCCTGGATTCCGATGATCGACATTCCCATGGAAGCCGGCCCGCTGCAGGTGGCCGCCGGCACGCATGTGGAAGGCGTGTACGATTTCAACATCGCGGCCGGGGCAGGGGGGATCGAGATCACCGACCCGCTCGACGGGCGCTGGCACTCCGGCCCCTTTGCGCTGGGCGACGTGCTGTTCTTCCATTCCATGACCGTCCACAAGGGCGTGCCCAACCGCGGCGACCGGCTGCGCATGTCGATGGATGTGCGCTACCAGCTGGTCAGCGAACCCTTCAACCCCGACAACGCCAACGCGGATGGCCAGCCGCTGTCCTGGGAGCAGGTGTATGAGGGCTGGAAGTCCGACGACCTGAAATACTACTGGCGCCGCCTGCCGCTGACGCTGAAGGAATTCGACCGCCAGTGGTTCGACAAGCGCGACGCCATCGCCTTTGCGAGCGCGGAACAGAAAGACCCGCGCGCCCGTTCCGTTCTGCAGCGCATCGTCGCCCGCGATCCCGACCCGGAAAAGCGGGCCCGCGCCCAGGCTCTGCTGGAAGCGCTGCCGGCCTGAACCTTCAGCCCAGGATGTAGAAATCCGTCGGCGGCCTGGCGGCCACCACGTAGCCGAGATCCTTCAGTGACGCGGTGGTGATCGCGCTCAGCGGGTCTGCCACCATGCCGGCCCGCGGCGCCGTGTCCAACCAGCCCGTCATCATCTCGCCGTCGAACACCGCTTCGGACCAATGCACCCGTGCCGTGCCGGCACCGCCCTGCGTCTCGATCGGCACCGCGCCCTTGGTGAGCTGCGTGCCGTTGGCCAGCCGCGTGCTGCCGCCGTGGCTCGCCGCGTAGCCGTCCACCAGCTTGTTGTATTCCGCCACCGCGTTGCGGCCGATGAACCCGTTGCCGGACAGCATGGCCTTCGTTGCCCAGATCGAGCCCACGCCCACCGCGTGCAGCATCTCGTGCGTTACGATCTCGTCGAACAGCCCCTGGCTCTGGTAGGTGGCGGCATCGGCGGTATCGAACTGCATCATCGCCGTCGCCGGAAGCTTGGTGCCGGCGCGCAGCGCCGTGGGCCCCGCCTGGCCCAGCACACCGCCCACGCCATCGATGGCACGCAGGGAGGCGGTGATGACGATATCGTCCACCGCCAGCGTGCCCACCTTCACGTTCGGCACGTCGCCCACGATCACCGCGCTGATCCGGTTCGCCGCGGTCACGAACACATCCTGCAACGCGGAGGTCCAGGTACCGGTGAAGTTGATCGTCACGTTATAGGCACCCGCCGCCCCGCTGGTGTAGCTGGCGCGCAACGCGGTGAGGGAGGCGGTTGCCGCCGATGCCACCACCACGGTGCCGCTCGCCTTGGCATGGGCCTCCACATCGCCCACCAGGTCCACCAGTATGACGCCGCCATCGTCTTCCTGTGCCGCCTGCGGCACCACTTCCTGCGTTACCACCGCCTGCGTCACCACCGCTGGCGGCTCGGCCCATCCAGCGAAGGGATCGCTGCCGGCGGGCACCACCACGGGCATCAGGTCGCGCTCTTCAGGAAGGTCCCAGGGCAGGGCCGGCAGGCGGAACAGGCGCATGGAGATGCTCCGTCCCGGCGCGGCGTTCTGGCCGCGGACTCGGGGTGTCGGGTCGTCGGTCCATCCTGGCCGCAAGCGCAAACTCCACCGAAATCGTCACTAAAATCTTACCGTCCCCCGGGGCGGCACGGATCTATCCTGCGTGGAAAGGGCGCCCTTCCGTTCCGCATGCCCAGCGCCGGCTACGCCGTCAGCGGGTAGGCATCCGCCTTGCTCATGTCCGCGGCGTAGCCAAGGTCGTTCAGCGAGGCGATCGTCATCGCGCTCAGCGGGGCGGCCACATTCCTCCAGCGGTAACCAATGCCGTACCTAGCTCCGGCCAAAACACCGGATCAACTACAGGCGGTTGTGCTGAAAAAATTCGGACATTCGGTAACAGCAGGGAAGCGCGTCTTAGTGGGCCCGGAACGCCGGCAGAACCTCCTCGCCGAAGCGCCGGGTGGAGGCCATCACCAGCCCGTGCTCCATTTCGCCGAACCCGGTCTGGCACAGCAGGTGCCGCACCCCGGCCTCTCGCAGTTCCGCCACCTGCTCGCGCACCCGCCTGGCGGAGCCGAACAGCGTGCCGGTTTCCAGCATGTTCGGCAGCGCCACCTCATCCGGCACCGAGGCATCGGCCCAGGGGTTCAGCACCGCCGGGTCCACCACGAAATCCGGTGGGTTCAACGTGGCGCGCAAATGGTTGATGTGGTGGCGCGCGGCCAGCAACTCGCGCGAGACGGTATCTTCCGCTTCCGCATCGCTCTCGCCCACATAGACGTTGCGCCAAAGTGCTGCGGATTCCATCAGCCGTGCGCGCGTCGCCGCATCGTGCCCACCTTCCTCCAACGCCGCTTCATAGGTGGCCCAGCGCTCGCGGATGCGCGGCACCGACAGCCGCGAGGTCAGGATCGGAATGCCGCGCAGCCCGCATTCGCGGAACGAGCCCGGCGAGATCACGCTGCGCCACAGCGGCGGCCCGCCCGGTTGCACCGGCTTCGGTCGCAGCGCCGGCACGTGAACGTTGTAGTATTTGCCTTGATGCGTCAGCGGCGCCTCGCGCCAAAGCCGCTCGAAGATCGACTGCGCCTCCTCCATCCGCGCCCGGCTGTCATCGCTGCGCAACCCGTGGCCGATGAACTCGTATTCGTTGAACACGGTGCCCTTGCCGATGCCGACATCGATGCGCCCGTTCGAGAGATTGTCGAGCAACGCGAGCTGCGTGGCCAGCCGCACCGGATGGTGGAACGGCATCTGCACCACCGCGAAGCCGATGCGGATGCGGCTGGTCTTCATTGCCAGCGCCGCGGCGAAGGTCAGTGCGTCGTTGTAGACGCTTTCGCCGGTGAAATAATGCTCCGTCAGCCACAGGCTGTCGAAGCCCAGCGCCTCCACCGTGCAGGCCAGCTCGATCTGCTGCCCGATCGCGGCCTGATCCTGTTCCGGCGACGGCGAGGCCGCCAGTGTCAACCACCCGAACCGCATCGCGCGTGCCCCCTTAGAAAAGTGAATACCCGCCGTCGATCACGAAGGATTCCGCGGTGTGGTACGCGCTCGCGTCGCTCATGATGTACACCGCGATGCCGCCGAAATCCGCCTTGGTGCCCCAGCGTCGCATCGGAATCCGCGGCATCACGTTGCCCGAGAATTTCGGGTTGGCGATCGAATTCGCCGTCATGTCGGTCTCGATCCATCCCGGCAGGATCGCGTTCGCCGTCACCCCATAGCGCGCCATCTCCACCGCGATCGATTGCAGCATCGAAATCAGCCCGCCCTTGGTGGCGGAGTAATGCTCGTTGCGCGCCGCGCCCTCGATCGCCGCCAGGGAGGCGGTGCCCACCAGCCGCCCGCCGCCGCCGCGCGCCACCATGTGCTTCGCCGCGGCCCGGAGCGTGTACATCGCCCCGTCCAGGTTCACCCGCATCACCTTGTTCCACAGCGCGGTGTCGTATTCATGGAACGGCACGGAACGCCCGGCCCCCACCCCCGCATTGGCGAAGCACCCGTCCACCCGCCCCATCGCGTCCAGCGTGCGCGCGAAGGAAGCCTCCACCGCGGCCTCGTCCCCCACATCGCATTCCAGCGCCAGGATCTTGCGGCCGGTCTTCTCAAGCTCCGCCTTGGCCGCGGCGTTCTTCGCAGGATTGGTGCCCCAGATCGCCACATCCGCCCCGGCCTCGGCGATCGCCTGCGCCATGCCCAGCCCGATGCCGGAGTTTCCCCCGGTGATCAGCGCAACCTTCCCAGTCAGGTCGAACGGCTTGTAGCCCATGGCAGCGTCTCCTCGCGTTTCATTCCCGTCAGCGTGGCGCGCGCTCTGCGCGCCCGCAACCCCTCAGCCGGCCGGCGCCACGCTCAGGCCAACCACCTTGTGCTGGGCGATGAACGACGCCACCAGCCCGCTCGCCTTCGCCTCCTCCACGAAGGCGCGCAGGAACGCCTGGCCCGCCATCAGAGTTTTGCCGCAGCCGATCGCCTGCTGCACCGCCATGAACTTGCCGTCCATGATCACATGCCCCGGCGCCTTCGGATGGTCGCCGATCAGCCCGGGCCGCAGCCCCGCCAGCGCATCCACGCCGCCCTTCAGATACATCTCGAACGCGCCGCCAAGCCCTTCGGTCCGCACCAGCGTGGCGTGCTGGATGTTGCGCTCCAGCCAAAGGTCATAGGCGCTGCGGGCGGAGACGCAGATGCGCACGCCGGGCTTGTCCACATCCGCGATCGTTTTGAGCCGCGAGCCCGGCGGCACCATGTAGGTCGCCTCGATCTCGCAATACGCCGCGGTGAACGCGGTCTTTTCCGAACGCAGTGGGTCGGCGCCGATCAGCCCGATATCCCACGCATCCGTTCCAGCCGCATCGGCCAGCAGCCCCGGGTTGGAAAACGGCACCTTCACCAAGGGCACGCCCAGCCGCTTCGCCACCTCGGCGGCCATGCTCGGCGAAACCCCCACCGGCCCGCCGGCCTCATCCTTGCCGGTCACGAGAAGAAAATTGCTCATGTTTACCCCGGCCCGCAGCACCCCGGTCGGCGCCAGCTCGGCACGCGCGGCAGCAATATCAACCATGGCTCATCTCCCCGTCAGGCTTCGTTCCGTGCCACCATGCCACCGCCGCGCCACAGCCGAAAGGCCACGCCATGATCGCCGTCATCTTCGAAGTCCGCCCCGCTGAAGGCCACCGCGACGCCTATCTCGCGCTCGCCGTCAAACTCCGCGAAGACCTCATGCAGATGGATGGCTTCATCAGCGTCGAGCGCTTCCAGAGCCTCACCGACCCCGACAAGATGCTCTCCCTCTCCTTCTGGCGTGATGAGGAAGCGGTCGCTGCCTGGCGCAACCATGAACGCCACCGCGCCACCCAATCCGCCGGCCGCGGCGGCGTTTTTGCCGAATACCGCCTGTGCGTGGCCGCCGTGCTTCGCGACTACGGCCTCACCGAGCGCGCCGAGGCGCCCGCCGACAGCCGGGCCCACCACGAATGACCCCCTATATCTGCACCACCTGCGGCACCCAGCACGCCCCCAGCGCCACGCCGCCTGCCGCGTGCCCGATCTGCGAGGACGAACGCCAGTATGTCGGCCCCGCCGGCCAGCGCTGGACCACGCTGCCCGACCTGCAACGCACCCACATGAACGCCTGGCGCCTGCACGAGCCCAACCTGCTCGGCATCGGCACCACCCCTGCCTTCGCCATCGCCCAGCGCGCCCTGCTGATCCTGCACCCCCAGGGCAACATCCTGTGGGACTGCATCACCCTGCTGGATCCCGCCACCATCGCCCTGGTGAAATCCCTCGGCGGCATCAGCAGGATCGCCATCTCCCACCCGCACTACTACAGCGCCATGGTGGAATGGACCCACGCCTTCGGCTGCGAGGTCTGGCTGCATGAAGCCGATCGCGCCCATGTCCTGCGCCCCGATCCCGCGCTGCGATTCTGGTCCGGCCCCACCCACGCGCTGGCCGACGGCATCACCCTCATCAACGCCCCCGGCCATTTCGATGGCGGCACCATGCTGCACTGGCGTGACGGCGCGGAGGGGAAAGGCGCGCTGCTCACCGGCGACATCATCCAGCTCCTGCCGGACCGCGCCAAGGTCAGCTTTATGCGCAGCTACCCCAACCTCATCCCGCTACCTGCCCGGACCATCACCGCCATCGAACAGGCCATCGCGCCCTTCGCGTTCGATCGCCTCTACGGCGCATGGTGGGAGCGGGAGATGCCATGCGGCGCCAGCCAGGCCATCGCCAGTTCCGCCGAGCGCTACCGCCTCTGGATCGGCGCCCAAGCCCCAACGCCCTAGCGCAACGACCGATCAGACGAACCCGCTTGATGGGCGGCTGCCGTTCCGGCATGGCCCGAATCCGCCCGCTCAACCGCACGAGGCATCATGTCCGCACCGAAACCTACCCCCGATGCCGGCCTCTCCGCCGCGTTGCCCAGGGATCTCGCCGAGGTGCTCGACCAGGCCGCGAATCTCGCGGCCACCGGCCGCCTCGGCGCGGCCCAGCGCAAGCTGGAAGGTGCGTTGCGCAGGCATGAGGGGGCGCCACTACTGCATGCCCTGCTTGCCCGCGTCCTTGAGGCCAACCGGCATACCGCCCGCGCCCTGCATCATCTGCGCCGTGCTGCGGCACTCGCACCGGCCGATCCCGCGCCGCTGCTCAACCTGATCCGCCTGCACGGCGAGGCCGGCCAACTGGACCGGGCCCGCGATCTGGCGCGAACGGCCACCAGCCAGTTCCCCGCCAACGCCATCTTCCTGTTCCAACTGAGCGTCGCCGAAATGCGGGCCGACGATACCGCCGCAAGCAAGGCCAACCTCGAAGCCGCGCTCGCCATCGACCCCGGCCATTGCCTCTCGCTCTACAATCTGGCCACGATCCTGGACGGTGAGCGGCACTGGGACAGGGCGGTGGCGCTCTACCGCCGCGCCCGCGCCGCCGACCACGCGGGCGTTCTGGAACCCTTCAATTCCGGCAGTATCGAACTGCGCATCGGCGAGGTTGCCGCCGCGATCGCCAGCGAGGAGGCATGGCTGCGGCTGCATCCGGCCGATGCCGTGGTCTGGTCCAACCGCCTGATGGCCGCGCAGTACCTGCCCGGCGTCACTTCCCAAAACCTGCTGGCCCAGCATCGCGCGTGGCAGCATGGCATCGCCGACCGCCTGAAGCTGGCGCCACCACCGCCCGTGCCCACACTGGCCGAGGCGGGGCGGCCCCTGCGCGTAGGCCTTGTCAGCGCCGATTTCCGTGTCCATCCCACCGCCATCTTCTCGATCGGTGCGGTGGAGCGCATCGACCGGGCCGCGGTGACCCTGGTCGCCTATGACTGTGCGCCCACCGACGATGTGATGGCCCGGCGCCTGCGCGCCGCGGTTCCCGAATGGCGGGACGTGGCCGACCTGCCCGATGACGCGCTCCTCCGCCTGGTGCGGGAAGACCGGATCGACATCCTTCTCGACCTCAGCGGCCATATCAGCGGCAACCGCCTGGCCGTCTTCGCCCGCCGTGCCGCGCCGGTGCAGGCGAGTTGGGCCGGCTATGTCGGCACCACCGGCCTCGATGCGATGGACTGGCTGATCGCCGACCGCCACCTGGTATTGGACACCGACGAGCAATGGATGGCGGAGCGTGTGCTCCGCCTGCCGGATGCCTATGTCTGCTTCGAGCCGCCGGCCGCCGCGCCGGATGTCACCCCGCTTCCCGCCGGTGACGATCGCCCGTTGACCTTCGCCGCCTTCCACAACCCCGCGAAGATCAACGACGAGGTCGTTGCCCTCTGGGCGCGCGTGCTGCATGCCCAGACCGGTGCCACGCTGCGCTTCGTCTATGACGGCTACCACCTGCCAGGCGTGCAGGCCCGCCTGTGCGCCATCTTCGCCGTGCATGGAATTGAGGCCGACCGCCTGTCCTTCACCGGCAGCGTCTCGCCGCAGCAGATGCTGGAGGCATATTGCGCCACCGACATCTGCCTCGACCCATTCCCCTACGGCGGCGGGCTGACCACGTGCGAGGCGCTGTGGATGGGCGTGCCGGTGGTCACGTTGCCCGGCCGCAGCTTCGCCGGGCGGCACGCGCAGAGCCATCTGGCCGCCGCCGGGGTTTCCGGCACGGTGGCACGCGATGCGGATGACTATGTCGCCATCGTCACCGCCCTCGGCGCCGACCGTCAGGCCCTGCAGCAGTTGCGGGCGGGGCTGCGTGCCCGCGTTGCATCCTCGCCGCTGTGCAATGCGCAACGCTTCGCCGGCCATTTCGCCGATGGTCTGCGCCACATGTGGCAGGAGGCCTGCGCGAAGAGCCCGGGCTAGCCGCGCCGGATCGCCTGGTCCGCCCCCAGCGTGGGCGCCCCGCTCACCACCGGCGGCCGCTGGCCATCGAAGCTGATCGGCAGCCCCATCAGCGGCAGCGTCATGCCCGGCGGTGGCACCAGCATCCCCAGGGCGGCCACCTGCGTATCGGTCTTCAGCACGCTCATGTCGTTGATCGGGGCGCACGGCACGCCGGCCGCCTCGAACCGTTCTTCCCAGAACGCCGAAGGCTGGGTCTGCATGATCGCGCTGATCTTGCCGATGATCTCGTCCTTGTTCCCCGCCCGCGCGGCGTTGGTGGCATAGCGCGGGTCCTGCGCCCATTCCGGGTGGCCCAGCTCGGCCACCATCTTGGCGAACAGCCGATCATTCGCCGCGGCCACCACCAGCTCGCGATCCGCCGTCGGCAGCGCCTGGAATACCACCACGCGCGGGTTGCCGCTGCGGTCGCGCTGCGGGTGCTTGCCGCTTTCGGCATAGGCGGCCCAATGCCCGCTCATCCACCCCATCGCGGTTTCCAGCAGGGAGGTATCCACGATCCCGCCGGCCCCGGTGCGCTCGCGCCGCAGCAGCGCCGCGAGAATGCCCATTGCCGCCCACATGCCGGTGCCGAGATCCAGCACCTGCACCCCGATCCGGCTCGGCGCGCCCACGGGATCGCCGTTCAACGCGAATAGCCCGCTGAAGGCCTGCACCATCGGCTCGAACCCCGGGGACATCCGCCGCGGCCCCACCGCGCCCAGCGCCCAGAGCGAGCAATAGACCAGCCGCGGATTGGCGGCCACCAACGCCTCCGCCCCCAGCCCCAGTTTCTCCAACGCGCCGGGCCGGAGGTTCTGCAGCACCACGTCGCTCTGTCCGATGCGCTCGATCAGCCAGGCGAAATCGTCCTCGTTGCGAAAATCCAGTGTCACGCTGCGCTTGTTCTGGTTCATGGCGTGGAAGGTCGTCGCCATGCCGCCATGGAAGGGCGGGCCCCAACCGCGGGCATTGTCGCCTTCCGGCCGCTCCACCTTCAGCACCTCCGCCCCCATCAGCGCCAGGATCTGCCCGGCATAGGGGCCGGCGAGGTTCTCCGCGATCTCAACAATTTTCACGCCCTGCAGCGGCAACATCACGACACCAGCCCCGCCACGCGCGATGCCGCCGCGCGATACTCGCGCTCCAGCCGATCGACCAACTCGGCCACATCAGGGATGTCGTCGATCGCGCCCGCGCCCTGGCCGGCGCCCCAGATATCCTTCCAGGCCTTCGGCTTCTCCCGCTTGTGGCCCGCGACATAGGTCTTGCCTGTTTCCACCACCGGCAGGTTCGCCGGATCGAGCCCGGCTGCGACCATGCTCTTGCTCAGGTAGTTGCCGTGCACGCCGGAGAAGACATTGGTGTAGGTCACGTCGCGGCTGCCGCTTTCCACGATCATCCGCTTGTAGGGTTCCACCGCCTGCGCCTCCTGCGTCGCGATGAAGCGGGTGCCCATGTACACCATGTCCGCCCCCATCGCCTGCGCCGCCAGCACGGAGGCACCGTCGGAGATCGCACCGGCAAGGATGATGGTGCCGTCATAGAACTTCCGCACCTCCGGCAGCAGCGCGAAGGGCGAGGTCGCCCCGCCATGCCCGCCCGCGCCGGCACACACCAGGATCAGCCCATCGACGCCCTGTTCCACCGCCTTCTCGGCATGGCGCACCGTGGTCACATCGTGGAACACCAGCCCGCCATATTCATGCGCGCCCTGCACCACCTCCGAGGGGGGCCGCAGCGAGGTGATGATCAGCGGCACCTTGAACTTCATGCAGGTCGCGAGGTCGCCCGCCAGCCGGTCGTTGCTGGCATGGCAGATCAGGTTCACGCCATACAGGCCGTGCGTGCCTTCCAGCCGCCCCTGCAATTCCTCCAGC
The DNA here is from genome assembly GCA_026400815.1 of Alphaproteobacteria bacterium. GTDB lineage: Bacteria > Pseudomonadota > Alphaproteobacteria > Acetobacterales > Acetobacteraceae > CAMDGX01. The sequence goes on along the minus strand of JAPLOI010000078.1, from coordinate 5,695 downwards.
CACACGGCCAGCTCTTCCTGCGGGCGGGCATTCAGCGCCGGGAACGTGCCGAGCACCCCGGCCCGGCACTGCGCCTCCACCAGGTCCAGCGAGGAGACGATGAACATCGGCGAGCCGATCACCGGCAGGCGCAGGCGGCGGAACTGTTGCGGCAACGGCATGGCGGTCCTCCTCGTTGCCGGCAGCGTGGGCAATCGCTGGGGCAGCGTCAACGTGAAGGCAAGGGAACCGCCAAGACGCGAAGGGCGCCAAGGAAGTCGCCAAGAGTCCCTTGGCGCCTTGGCGGTTCCCTTCCTTCTTTCTCCCGGTCGCGCCAAACTCCTGCCAAAGGGAGCAACCGCCAATGCACGTCCAGACCACCATCGATGGCGCCGTCGCCACCGTGATGCTCAACCGGCCAGAGCGCATGAACGCGCTCACCAAGGAAATGCGCGAGGAACTGATCGAGGCCTTCCAGTCCCTGCGCTTCAACAATGATGTCCGCGCCGTGATCCTCACCGGCGCCGGCACCAATTTCTGTGCCGGTGCCGATATCGACAAAATGGCAGACCAGGATCTGCGCGACCGACGGGACCGGCTGCAGGGCCTCAGCCAGACCTACATGCGCATCCTGCATGCCCTGGAGAAGCCGGTGATCTGCGCCGTGCGCGGCCACGCCGTGGGTATCGGCATGTCGTTGGTGCTCGGCTGCGACATCGTGCTGGCCAGCGACACCGCCCGCTTCGGCCAGACCTTCCGCCGCATCGGCTATGCACCCGATGGCGGCGGCATCTGGTTCCTCGCCCGCCGCCTGCCGATGAACATCGCCAAGGAGCTGGTCTTCACCGGGCGGGTGTTTGATGCCGCGGAGGGCAAGAGCCTCGGCCTGGTCAACCATGTCATCCCCGATGCGGAGCTGATGGACCGCGCGAATGCCATGGCGGCCGATCTCGCCGAGGGCCCCACTTTTGCGCTCGGTCTTTCGAAGAAGCTGTTCCACGTCGCCTCGGGCCCGAGCCTGGAGGACTACCTGGAATACGAGGCCTTCGTGCAGCCCACGCTGGGCATGACGCATGACCACAAGGAAGGCGTGACCGCGTTCAAGGAGAAGCGCAAGCCGAAGTTCAAGGGGCGGTAAGGGAAAGGCTCACCGCCAAGGCGCCAAGAACGCCAAGAAATCGCCAAGGCGTACCTCCTTGGCGTTCTCTTTGCGGCCTTGGTGCCTTGGCGGTGGGTCTTCTCTGCTACACCCCCGCCAGCCACGCGCCATCGCGTGCCCGGAACAACCCCAGTGGGCCCTCCGGCACGCTGATCCGGAATCCGCAGCGCCCGCCGGCCAACTCGGCGCGGTCGAGGTCGATCCGGTAGCGATTGGCCACCCCGCGCGCCAGCACCTCGCCGCCGGCACGCAGGTCCAGTTCCACCGGCTCCCCGGGCACCGCCGGATCGTAGGCCCAGCCTTCCAGCACGCCGGCCGTGCGTTGTTCCACATGGAAGCGCAGCGCGCCCTTGGCCTCCCTTGGCGCCACGCCGGCTCGCCGTGCCAGGGCGCGCCGCACCGCCTCCACCCGGAAGCCTTCCTCCAGCCGCGGGATCGCCAGCGCGGCCGGGGGCGGGGTCGTGGGGTCGATGTCCAGCACGGCGTAGCTGGCGGCGTTGTGGAACATCGCCCGGCTGTCCGCGTCCAGGAAGGTCTCGCACGGTGCCCCTTCGGCCAGCACCAGCGCCTGGTCGTCCAGTTCGATGTGGCAATACTGCATCCCGCCCGCCGGCGCCGTGCGCAGGATGCTCGCGCCGTTCACCAGTGCCGCCGCCGGGATCAGCAGCCCGCCTGCCAACACCGCGTGTTGCGGCGAAAGATACAGGTCCTGGCGCGGCATTGCCGGCCCCAGTGCGCCGCGCCGCAGCAGCACCGGCCGCAGTTCCGGTGCTGCTGCCATCTCCATGGCCGACACCTCCCGCTGCCCGATCCAGCGGATGCGCCGTGCCAGCCCGCCACGTGTCAGCACGGCTTCGCCGATCCGCAGCCGCTCCACCGCCATGTCGCCGAATGGCGTGGCGATCGCCGTGCCGTGGCGGAAGCAGGCCACGGACGACAGCACCGCCGGCACGAGCCGCAGTTGCGTTCCCTCGCCCGCCGCGGCTGAAAGTGCGATGCGCCTGCCGGCGATGTCGAATCCGGCATCGAGGTTCAGCGCCAGGTCGAACACCCCGTCGCTGACGCGCAACCGGTTGCCCGCCTCAAGGATCGCGCTGGCGCCGGCCGCATTGATGCCGCGCAGCAGGATCGAATCGTCCTCGCCCAGCCCGGCCAGCTTCGCCAGCGGGCCCTGCGTGCCTTCCACCACCAGCGTGCCGGCGCCTTCGCTGAAGCGGATGGTGCCGGTGCCGGCCGCCTCCGCGCGCGCCAGCGCCAGCACGGCGCCATCCTGCAGCGTTACGCCGCCGGCGAAGATGTTCGCGGCACTCAACGTGACTGTGCCGCCGGCGGCGATCACCAGGCTGCCGGCGCCGGCGCCGCTGCCCGCCAGCGGCGCACCGGCGATCACGTCGGACACGGTCAGCGTGCCTGCCAGGATCAGTACCTGGGCGCCCTGCAGCAGGATGCCGCTGCCCAGGCCGCGCCCGTCGGCGCCGGATGCGCCGAAGAGCGGGCCTTCGCCGCCTTGCCCGCCGGTGGCGCTGCCGCCGGAGAGGCCTCCGCCCATGACGGTGAGGCTGCCGCCTGCTTGCACGAAGATTGCGCCGCCGCCGCCGAGCCCGCCGCCACCGGCGGCACCGTCCGCATCCACGCCGCCGGCGCCTGCGCCCGTGCCGGCGGAGGCACCGGTGCCGCGGGCTGCGCCACCGCCGCCCCCGCCCCAGCCGCCGCGGCCGTGGATGCCGAAGCTGCCGCCGCCGCCGCCGCCGAAACCGCCCACGGTGCCGCCATAGGTGCCCAGCGTGCCGCCGCTGCCGCCGCCGAAGCCGCCCGTGCCCCAGCCGAGCGGGATGGCGTTGCCGGCATCGTGGCCGGCGATGCCGCCGCCGCCGGCCATGCTGAGGAAGTTCGCCAGCCGCCCGGCGGCGCCGCCGCCGCCCTCGATGCCGCCGAGGTCGAAATCGTTGCCGCGGCCGCCGGAGGCTGCTCGGGGTGCGATGCCGCTGCCGCCTGTTTCGGTGGCGCCCAGCGTGCCGCCGGTGGCGCCGCGGCCGATGCCGCCGCCGCCGCCGAAGCCGGTGGGGTCGTCGGTGCCGTAGAACAGCTCGCTTGGGCCGGTGCCGGTGCCGGCGCCGCCGTCGCCGCCCAGGCCGCCGCCGCCGCCGGCGCCGGTGCCCAGGCCGTCGCCGCCATTGCCGCCTTGGGCCGTGTTGCCGGTGAAGGCTACGCCGCGCAGCGTCACCACGCCGGCGGCCCCGATGAACAGGCCGCCGCCGAGGCCGGCGCCGCCGCCGCCGCCGTAGAAGCCGCTGCCGCCGTCGCCGCCGCGGGCCAGGGCGTGGGTGATGGCGAGGTCGCGGATTTCGACCGTGCCGCCCAGCACCATCAGGCCGCGCTGGGTGCCGAGGCCATCGAGCGTGGTGCCGTTGCCTTCGATGGTGAGGCGCGATCCGGCGGTGAGGTTCACCGCCAGCAGCGCGTCGTTCAGGCGGAGCGTGCCGTCTGGCACCTCCAGCGCGATGGTGTACGTGCCGTCGGCGGCCGCTGCGCTGCGCAGCGCGGCGTTGAGGCCGGCGAGATCGGAAACATGGAAGACCGTGTCAGCGACGCTCATGGCAACCCGGCTGGCCCGCTGGGGGCTGGTCAGGGAAGGGAGTGCGTCGTTCTGGCGCGGAGTTCGATGGCGGGGTTCTAGCACGAACCCGGCCGGAAGAGGTTAACGGGTACTGCGGGGCGCAGGCGATGGCAAGGGGATCGCAACCAAATGGCCTGTGGTGGTGGGGTTGCGCGGCGCAGGCTTGTGTGGCGCAGTCTGGGGACGGGATGAGGGAGCGCCGGAATGGCCGATTATCAATTCTGCAAGGTCGAGGACGAAGGGCGGATACGCATCGTCACGCTCAATCGGCCGGAGGTGCTGAACGCGTTGCATAGCGATGCGCATCTGGAGCTGGAGCAGGTGTGGGACGAGTTCGCCGCCCGCGATGACCTCTGGGTGGGGATCGTGACCGGGGCGGGGGAGCGGGCGTTCTCGGCGGGGAATGACCTGAAGGTGCAGGCGGCGGGCAAGCGGGGGCAGGGGGCGCGGACCGGGTTCGCCGGGATCTGCAACCGGTTTGATCTCGACAAGCCGTTGATTGCCGCGGTGAACGGGGTGGCGATGGGCGGCGGGTTTGAGATCGCGCTGGCCTGCGACATCATCATCGCCGCCGAGAATGCGATCTTCGCGCTGCCGGAGCCGCGGGTGGGGCTGATCGCGGGCGCTGGTGGCGTGCACCGGCTGCCGCGGATGATCCCGCAGAAGCAGGCGCTGGGGATGATCCTGACCGGGCGGCGGGTGCCGGCTGCGGAGGGCAAGGAGCTTGGTTTTGTCACCGAGGTGGTGCCGCAGGGCGAGGCGCTGGTGGCGGCGAAGCGGTGGGCGGAGATGATCCTGGAATGCTCGCCGATGTCGGTGCGGACATCGAAGCAGGCGGTTTATCGCGGCATGAACGAGCCGACGCTGCGCGATGCGCTGAATGCGCGCTACCCGATGCAGGAGGCGATGATGAAGAGCGAGGACTACATCGAGGGGCCCAAGGCTTTTGCCGAGAAGCGCAAGCCGAACTGGAAGAACAAGTAGATGGCGATGAAGCGGATGGTGCTGGAAATCGGCATGGGGACCGATATCCGGGGCACCGACTATACCAAGGCGGCGGTTCGCGCGTTGCGCGATGCGCTGTGGCACAATTCGCTGACGGTGACGTCGGCGCTGGGGGTGCCGATCGATTCCATGAAGGTGGAGGTGAAGATCGGGGTGCCGAAGCCCGAGGCGGTGGATACCGCGCAGGTGCTGGCGGTGCTGCCGCATGGGACTGGGACCTGCGAGGTGGTGGAAGGCGGGTTGGAAATTCCGAACGCTTCCGGCACCGGGTCCACCGTGATGGCGACGGCGGCGGCGGTGGTGTGGCTCGACCTGCCTGAGGAGACCGTGTGATGGCGCGCAAGACGGCGTTGAAGCGGATCATCCTTGAGATGGGGATGGGCAACGATTTGCATGGCAGCGACTACACCAAGGCGGCGCTGCGGGCGGTGCAGGACGCGCTGCATCATTCCTCGATGAGCCTGGTGGGATCGCTGGGGCTGGATATCCACAAGATGCAGGTGGATGTGACGATCGGGGTGCAGGAGCCTTCGCAAGTGGATGTGGAACGTGTGAAGGCCTCGCTGCCGTATGGGGTGGTGACGGTGAAAGTGGTGAAGGGTGGGCTGGATGTGGTCGGCGCCAGGGATACCGCGGTGATTGCCAATGCCGGGATCGTGGTTTCGCTGGACGTGCCGCAATACGGGTGATGGCGTAATTTTCCGATTCCGTAACAAAATGGCCGCAGCTGAGGGTGCTCAGTCGCGGCCATATTTTTTGTGGAAGTAGCGGGCGGCGGCGATTTCGTAGGGGCGCAGGAGAGCTGGCTCGGTTTCTCGCTACAGCGTTTCAGTTCCGATAAGTGGATCGCCTGCCGGTTGATACGCACGTTGTGCCGCTGCCGTGGAGCCGCGCAGGGTGGGCGTCGCCCGACCGGAGCGGCTCCACGGCAGCGG
>JAPLOI010000011.1 GCA_026400815.1 Alphaproteobacteria bacterium | reverse complement strand
TGTGTCAGAGCCCTTCTCCAGCAGTGCGCGAAGGGCGATCTTGTCATCGGTCATCGTGGAGGTCCTTGGGTGAGAGTTGTGTCTCGCAGCCCACCCCTACCCAGCACTGCCACGGTGACCACCGCCGTGGATAAGTCGCCCGCCTCCGCCAGACTCTCGGCGGTCGCTACGGCGGGCGACTTACCCACCGCTCCTACACCACGCCCGGGGACACGACCCCAAACTCGCCGCAATCAAGATTTGGATACGCTTTGTCCACGCGGCCTAGGATGGCCATCTTGGTCTTTTTTAATTGACTCGGTAAGGTCAATTACACCGGCATCACTATTGCCTCCGAACACTCCGACCGGGCGCACTCCTTTTCCGATGCGCACGTTGGCGACGGCTTCGTCGAAGCCGATCCCTTCCTGGGTCAAAATGCCATTGTCAGTCGGATTTATCTTTTGAAAGACGTCATTGAGACTACCAAGGCGCCCTTTGCGCTTGGCAATCATTGACATTTCGATCCGCACAGGCTCTGCAGGCTTGAATCCGCTATATTGGTCAGCAATGTCGGTTGACGCATTATGTTTAATGAAAGTCAACTTTTGCACTGGGAGATCGCGGTAAATACTTGCGGAGCTGCTGGTCGGCATTAATTTGCGGAAGCGTAAAAGATGCTGAGGGTGTTTTCTTTCAAAAACATGCTGCATTTGAGAAGTGACTAGGCTAATGCACGAACGACCCTGAAAGGACTGAAACGCAACGAGTAAATAATTAGATTTATTTTGGTGCCAGAAATGATAGTATAAAGGAATTATTTCGCTATCCGTAACCTGCCTATCGTATTTTTTCGTTCTGGTTCTTGTGTCAATAATCTTACTCTCAAAACCGTGCATCCCATAATGAATCAAGCCCTTGCTTGTCCCGGGACCTTCTTTAATTTTTTCGTCGAAATTCCAACTGCGTTCTTTGTCTGAAACTTCAGTTACAGCCGAATGGGATTTTATGAACTCACCCACAAAGTTTGGGACGTCGAGGCCTCCGCTTTTGGTATCAAACGTGAGGCTAGTAGGCTTCTGACGCAGCTGGACGCTCAGCATATAGACACGAAGTCCTATAGTGCTTGACATAATTTCCCACGAATCGGTTTCCAAGGCATCTTTCGTTATTTTAATATCGTTCGTCTTTTGACGCAATGGCTGGTGTATGAATAGTATTTTTTCATGAAAATATGGTATAGATAATCATTGTTCATGATAAAATGTGATATAGTGGTATGATAATTCAATTAAAAAATTCTTTGGTTCTTTCTTTCAAGAAAGAAGAGCCTTGCCTTGCCTTGCCTTGCCTTGCCTTGCCTTGTTGCCTTGCCTTGCCTTGCCTTGCCTTGCCTTGGTGGGTGGGGTGGCGGGCGTGGGGTGCGCGGGGAGGGAGGCTGGATCGCCGCGCTTCGCTCGCGATGACGGGGTGGGGGGCTTTCTTGGTGGGCGTTGGGGGTGGGGTGAGGTCGTAAGAGCCCCCCTCCGTACTCCCCCCGCCCAAGAGCGGGGGGAGGGAAGCAAGGTTGGGCCGGGCGTGCTTCAGAACAGGAAGTAGCGTTGGGTCATGGGGAGGGTGGTGGCGGGTTCGCAGGTGAGGAGGGTTCCGTCGGCGCGGACTTCGTAGGTTTCGGGGTTTACCTCGATGTTCGGGGTGGCGCTGTTGTGGATCATGCTTGATTTGCCGATGCCGGCGCGGGTGTTGCTGACGGGGGAGAGGCGTCGGTTGAGGCCTAGGCGGTGGGCGGGGTTGGTATCCAGCGACGCCGCGCTGACGAAGGTGAGGCAGTGTTCGGCCATGGCGCGGCCGAACTGGGCGAACATGGGGCGGTAGTGGACGGGCTGGGGGGTGGGGATGGAGGCGTTGGGGTCGCCCATCGGCGCCACGGTGATGCTGCCGCCCTTGATGACCAGGTTGGGCTTGATGCCGAAGAAGGCGGGGGACCAGAGGACGAGGTCGGCGAGTTTTCCGACGGAGATGTCGCCGATTTCGTGGGCCATGCCTTGGGCGATGGCGGGGTTGATGGTGTATTTGGCGATGTAGCGCTTGACTCTGACGTTGTCGGCGGGGCCGTCGCCGGGGAGGGCGCCGCGTTGTTCCTTCATCTTGTGGGCGGTTTGCCAGGTGCGGATGCCGACTTCGGCGACGCGGCCCATGGCTTGGCTGTCTGACGACATCATGGAGAGGGCGCCGAGGTCGTGGAGGATGTCTTCGGCGGCGATGGTTTCGCGGCGGATGCGGGATTCGGCGAAGGCGACGTCTTCGGGGATGGAGGGGTCGAGGTGGTGGCAGACCATGAGCATGTCGAGATGCTCATCGATCGTGTTGGTGGTGTAGGGGCGGGTGGGGTTGGTGGAGGAGGGCAGGACGTAGGGCAGGCCTGCGACCTTGATGATATCCGGCGCATGGCCGCCGCCCGCACCTTCGGTGTGGAAGGCGTGGATGGTGCGGCCCTGGAAGGCGGCGATGGTGTCTTCGACGAAGCCGGATTCGTTCAGGGTGTCGGTGTGGATCATCACCTGGATGTCGAAGCGGTCGGCCACCGAGAGGCAGTTGTCGATGGCGGCGGGGGTGGTGCCCCAGTCTTCGTGGAGTTTCATGGAGGAGGCGCCGGCGCGGATCATTTCCTCCAGCGCCTGGGGTTGGCTGGCGTTGCCCTTGGCGGAGAAGCCGAGGTTGACGGGCAGGCCTTCGGCGGCCTGGAGCATGCGTTCGAGGTGCCAGGGGCCTGGGGTGCAGGTGGTGGCGGAGGTTCCGGAGGCGGGGCCGGTGCCGCCGCCGATGAGGGTGGTGAAGCCGGCGCAGAGGGCTTCTTCCACCTGCTGGGGGCAGATGAAGTGAATGTGGCTATCGATGCCGCCGGCGGTGAGGATCTTGCCTTCGCCGGCGATGATTTCGGTGCCGTGGCCGATGATGATGGAGACGTTGGGCTGGATATCGGGGTTGCCGGCCTTGCCGATGGCGTGGATGCGGCCGTTCTTGATGGCGACGTCGGCCTTGATGATGCCCCAGTGGTCGATGATGAGGGCGTTGGTGATGACGGTGTCGACCGCACCTTGGGCCTGGCTGAGCTGGGACTGGCCCATGCCGTCGCGGATGACCTTGCCGCCGCCGAACTTCACTTCCTCGCCGTGGGTGGTGAGGTCGCGTTCGACTTCGACGATGAGGTTGGTGTCGGCGAGGCGGACGCGGTCCCCTACGGTGGGGCCGTACATGTCGGCGTAGGCGCGGCGGGTGAGGCGGGACATTTTAGAGGGCTCCGTTGATGGCGGCGCGGAAGCCGTAGACGTGGCGGGACCCTTGGTAGGGGACGAGGGTGATGGTGCGGGCCTGGCCGGGTTCGAAGCGGACGGCGGTGCCGGCGGGGATGTCCAGGCGTTGGCCGCGGGCTTTTTCGCGGTCGAACTGGAGGGCGGGGTTGGTTTCGTAGAAGTGGTAGTGGGAGCCGATTTGGATGGGGCGGTCGCCGGTGTTGGCGACGGTGAGGGTGGTTCTCGGGAGGCCGAGGTTGAGCTCGATGTCGCCTTCGGCGGTGATGATTTCGCCCGGGATCATGGTGCGGGGCTCCTAGCGGATCGGCTCGTGGACGGTGACGAGCTTGGTGCCGTCGGGGAAGGTGGCTTCGACCTGGACGTCGTGGATCATTTCGGGGATCCCCGCCATGACCTGGTCGCGGGTGATGACGTGGGCGCCGGCTTGCATGAGGTCGGCGACGGAGCGGCCGTCGCGCGCGCCTTCGATGACGTAGTCGGTGATGAGGGCGATGGCCTCGGGGTAGTTGAGCTTGACGCCGCGTTCGAGGCGGCGGCGGGCGACCATGGCGGCCATGGAGATGAGGAGCTTGTCCTTTTCTCGCGGGGTCAGGTTCATTAAGGCTCCTTTTGTTTAGCGGCCTGCTGGTCCCCTCCGCACGCTGTCGCGCGCTACGGGGGCAGGACGCTAGCAGCTCCAGACTCTTGGGACGGGGCGACCTTCGCGCAGGACGGACAGGGCCGCAACGATGGATGTGCGCAGGGTGGCGCTGTCGGGGGCGACGAGGCGGGCGACGAGGAGGTTGTTCCAAGTGCTGGCGGCGGCTTCGGCTGGGGTGTTTTCCCAGGCGGCGCGGAGGGGGGCGAGCATGGCGGCGGCGTTGGGCGCGGCGTGGATGAGGGTGGCGGTGGCGATGGCACCGTTGGTGGCCGCGCGGTGGGCGAGGATGGGGGCGGCTTCGCCTTCTAGGCGGATGGCGTCGTGCAGTTCGAGCTTTCCGGCGCGGCGGATGGTGATGGTGTCGCGCAGGCGAAGGTGATGGACGGTTTCGCCCATCAGGGCGCGGCCGAAGATGAGGGTTTCGACGCCGAGGAACCAGGAGGATTCGGCGAGGTCGATCGCCAGGGTGCGGGTGAGGGCGGCGTGGTCGAAAAGGATGGTTTCCTGGGGGAGCCATTCAGCGGAGGCGCCTTCGGCGACCGAGAGCGTGGTGTGGACGGTGGCCGGTGGGTCTTGCGGGCGGGCGCGGTAGAAGCGCTCGGCGGCCTGGGCGGTGAAGGTGGCTTTTGCGTTGGTGCCGACTTCAAGGCGGAGGCGGAGCTGGTCGCCGGCGACGACCCCGCCGGAGCTGTTGAGCATGACGGCTTCGGCCCAGCCGGTGGGGCGGGGGAAGCGGGCCTTGAGGCAGCCATCCTGGCGGAGGTCGGCGAGCGCGGTGGTGCCATCGCGGTCGCGCCAGGTGACGACGAGCTCGCCTTTCGCGCGCTGGAGGGCGCGTGGTTCATACAGAGAGGCGGCGGCGGACATCATCCTCGTTCAGCTCCTCGCGGCGGCCGTTGAGGACCACGTCGCCACGGTCCATCACGACGATGCGGCTGGCAAGGTCGCGGGCGAAATCGAAATACTGCTCCACCAGCAGGATGGCCATGCCGCCGCGGGTGCGCAGCAGGTCGATGATGCGGCCGATGTCCTTGATGATGGAGGGCTGGATGCCTTCGGTGGGTTCATCCAGCACCAGCAGGCGGGGCTTCATGACCAGGGCGCGTGCGATGGCGAGCTGTTGCTGCTGGCCGCCGGAGAGGTCGCCGCCGCGGCGGCGGAGCATGGTTTTCAGGATGGGGAAGAGGTCGAAGATCTCGTCCGGGACTTTGCGTTCGCGGCGGGGGAGGACGGCGAAGCCGGTTTCGAGGTTCTCGCGGACGGTGAGCAACGGGAAGATGTCGCGGCCCTGAGGGACGCTGGCGATGCCGCGGCTGGCGCGTTCGTAGGTGGGCAGGCGGGTGATGTCCTGGCCTTCCCAGATGATGGTGCCGGCGGAGATGGGGTGGGCGCCGGTGATGGCGCGGAGCAGGCTGGTCTTGCCGACGCCGTTGCGGCCGAGGAGGCAGGTGACCTCGCCGATCTGGGCGGTGAGCGAGACCTGGCGCAGCGCGATGGCGGCGCCGTAGTGGAGGTCGACGGAACGGACTTCAAGCATGGTGTGCGTGGCTACCCCTCACCCCGGCCCTCTCCCCCAAGGGGAGAGGGAGGTTTGCGTGCATGGTCATCGGCCCAGGTAGACTTCGATGACCTTCGGGTCGTTGCTGACGTGGTCGATGGTGCCTTCCGAGAGGACCGAGCCTTCGTGCAGGACGGTGACGCGGACGCCGAGGGCTCGGACGAAGGCCATGTCGTGTTCGACGACGACGACGCTGCGGGTTCGGTTGATGTCGCGCAGGAGGTCGGCGGTTTGCTCGGTTTCGGCGTCTGTCATGCCGGCCACGGGCTCGTCGACCAGGAGGAGCTGGGGATCCTGGGCGAGGAGCATGCCGATTTCGAGCCATTGCTTCTGGCCGTGGCTGAGGCCGCCGGCGATGCGGTGGCGGAGCTCGGCGAGGCGGATGGTTTCGAGGACCTGTTCGATGCGGTCTTGTTCGTCGGTGGATTCGCGGGCCCAGAGGGTGAAGCGGGGGCAGCGGTCTCCGGCCAGCGCCAGGAGGAGGTTGTCCCAGACGGAGAGGGGTTCGAAGACGGTGGGTTTCTGGAACTTGCGGCCGATGCCCAGGGCGGCGATGGCGGGTTCGTCCAGCTTGGTGAGGTCGGTTTTCTCGCCGAAGACGACCTGGCCTTCGTCGGGGCGGGTCTTGCCGGTGATGACGTCCATCATCGTGGTTTTGCCGGCGCCGTTGGGGCCGATGACGGCGCGCATCTCGCCTTTCTCCACGAGGAGGGAGAGGGCGTTGAGTGCGCGGAAGCCGTCGAAGGAGACGGAGACGTTATCCAGGTAGAGGAGGGTGTCGCCGGTGCGGGTCATTCGGCGGGTTCCGTTGCTGTCCCTTGGGTGGGCTTGGTGGGGAGCGCCTTTTCGCGGCGGCGGAAGAGGCCGAGGACGCCGTGGGGGAGGAAGAGGGTGACGAGGATGAAGAGCGCGCCGAGGGCAAACAGCCAGATCTCGGGCAGGGCGCCGGTGAAGTAGGTTTTGCCGCCATTGACCAGGATGGCGCCGAGGATGGCGCCGACCAGCGTGCCGCGGCCGCCGACGGCGACCCAGATGACGGCCTCGATCGAGTTGGCCGGCGAGAACTCGCTGGGGTTGATGATGCCGACCTGGGGCACATACAGCGCGCCGCCGATGCCGGCCATGATGGCGGAGACAACGAAGACGAAGAGCTTGTAGCGCTCCGGCCGGTAGCCGAGGAAGCGGGTGCGGGCTTCCGTGTCTCGCACCGCGATCAGCACCTTGCCGAAGCGCGAGGTGACGATGAAGCGGGCCACTAGCAGCATGAGGCAGAGGAAGACGGCGCTGGCGATCAGCAGCGCGGCGCGGGTGCTGTCGGCCTGGAGGCGGTAGCCGAAGATGTCCTTGAAATCTGTCAGGCCGTTATTGCCGCCGAAGCCCATGTCGTTGCGGAAGAAAGCGAGCAGCAGGGCGAAGGTGAGGGCCTGGGTGATGATGGACAGGTACACGCCGGAGACGCGGGAGCGGAAGGCGAGCCAGCCGAACACCAAGGCGAGCAGGCCAGGCACGAGCAGCACCATGAGGATGGCGAAGCCGGGATTGTCGAAGCCGTGCCAGTACCAGGGCAGCTCCTTCCAGTTCAGGAACACCATGAAATCCGGCAGGATGGCGTTGCCATACATGCCGCGGGTGCCGATCTGGCGCATGAGATACATGCCCATGGCGTAGCCGCCCAAGGCAAAGAACGCGGCATGGCCGAGGGAGAGGATGCCGGCGTAGCCCCAGACCAGATCCAGCGCCAAGGCCAGCATGGCGTAGCAAAGATACTTGCCGACCAGCGAGATGACGTAGGTGGGCACGTGAAAGGTGGAGCCCGGGGCGGCCAACTGGTTGCCGGCGGCGAGCAGCAGGGCGCCGCCGAGGACGAGAACCAGGCAGATCAGCGTGGCAGTGCGGTTCATGCCAAGGCTCCAAGCGAAGAGTCTTCTTTTTCTGAAGAAAAAGAAGCAAAAAGACTTTTCCCTTTTTGAGGCGGAGGGGCCCCGATATTGAGGATCAGGCACCGGGGCGCTGAGGCGATGAAGATCAGCCCGGGCGCAAGCGAACGAAGTTTTTTTGCTTCTTTTTGTTCACAAAAAGAAGACTCTTGCTTGCTGTTCATGCCTCCACCGCCCGTCCCTTGATGGGGAACATGCCGCGCGGCTTGCGCTGGATGAACAGGATGACCAGCACGAGGACCACGATCTTGCCGAGCACGGCGCCGGCCAGGGGTTCGAGGAACTTGTTGACGATGCCCAGGGTGAGGGCGCTGACCAGGGTGCCCCAGAGATTGCCGACGCCGCCGAAGACGACGACCAGGAAGCTGTCGATGATGTAGCTCTGGCCCAGGTTGGGGCTGACGTTGTCGATCTGGCTGAGGGCCACGCCCGCCATGCCGGCAACGCCGGAGCCGAGGCCGAAGGTGAGGGCATCGATCCAGGGGGTGCGGATGCCCATGGAGGCGGCCATGCGGCGGTTCTGGGTGACGGCGCGCATGCGCAGGCCGAGCGAGGTGTAGCGCAGCGTGGCCATCAGCGCGGCCAGCACCATCATGGCGAAGATGATGATGGTGAAGCGGTTCCAGGTGATGGTGAGGTGGCCCCATTCGGCGGCGCCGGACATCCAGGAGGGGGTGCCGACCTCGCGGTTGGTGGGGCCGAAGATGGAGCGCACGGCCTGCTGCAGCACCAGGGAGAGGCCCCAGGTGGCGAGCAGGGTTTCCAGCGGGCGGCCGTAGAGGAAGCGGATGAGGCCGCGTTCGATGGCGATGCCGAGGCCGCCGGAGACGATGAAGGCAGCGGGGACGGCGAGGAAGAGCGAGTAGTCGAACAGGCCGGGGGCGGAGGTTCGGATGATGTCCTGGATGACGAAGGTGGTGTAGGCGCCGATCATGACCATTTCGCCGTGGGCCATGTTGATGACGCCCATGACGCCGAAGGTGATGGCCAGGCCGGCGGCGGCCAGGAGCAGGACGGAGCCGAGGGAGAGGCCGTAGAAGATGCCCTGGGCGACGGCCCAGAGCTGCTCCATGCGCTCGATATGGGTGACGGCGTCGGCGGCGGCGCGGGCGACGGCGGCGGGCTGGTCCTTGAGGTTGGCGAGCAGGGCGCGGGCATCGAGGTCGCCGCGTTCGCGCAGGGTGGCGACGGCGGCGAGTTTTTCCGGCTCGGGCGTGGCGGGAATGGCCAGCAGGAGGGCGGCGCGGGCTTCCTCCATTTCTGCGCGGATGCTGGGGATCTTCTCGGCGGCGATGGCGCGGGCGAGGGGTTCCAGGCTGGCGGGGTCGCGGGACTTGAAGACGGCCTCGGCGGCTTTGCGGCGCGTGGCGGTATCCGGCGAGAACAGGGTGAGGCTGCCCATGGCGGCTTCGGCGGCGCGGCGGACGGCGTTGTTGACGCGCACGGGGCGCAGGCCGGCGGCGGTGACGCCCCCCACTGTCATACCTGGCGCGGGCTGGCCGGTGCGGGCGTCGATCAGGGTGTCGCCCTGCTTGATGACCAGGACGCCGCCGGGACCTGACAGGAGGTTGCCGGATTGCAGGGCGGCGATGGTGGCGGCGGCCTGGGGGGGGGCGGCGGTGGCCAGGGCTTCAATGCCGCGGCGGATATCGTCGAAGCCGGAGGCGGTCAGGCCGGCGAAGGGGTCTTGGGCGCGGGCGGGAAACGCGGCCAGCAGGAGGGCGAGCGCGAAGAGGGCGCGGCGCAGGAGGAGCATGTTGGCGTTTCCGGAAGAGGGGCCCTGAGGGGCCGTTGGGGGCGGGCCTTGCGGCACGCCCCCGGTGGTCTGGCAGCTAGGTCGGCCTTACTTGGAGGCGCCGCCGCACTTGCCGGTCTTGACGTTGAAGTTGCCGCAGGAGAGGGGCGAGCGCCAATCGGAGATCAGGTCGCGCGAGCCTTCCAGATGCGGGGACCATTCCTCGGCCACCACGGTGCCCGGGGTCTGCCACACCACGTTGAACTGGCCGTCTTCCTTGATCTCGCCGATCAGGACGGGCTTGGTGATGTGGTGGTTCGGCATCATGGCCGAGTAACCGCCGGAGAGGTTCGGCACGGCGATGCCGATCATGGCGGGGATCACCTTCGCGGGGTCGGCGGTGCCGGCCTTTTCGATCGCCTTGATCCACATGTTGAAGCCGATGACGTGGGCTTCCATGGGGTCGTTGGTGACGCGCTTGGCGTTCTTGGTGAAGGCCTTCCACTTCTCGATGAAGGCCTTGTTATCGGCGTTGTCGACCGACATGAAGTAGTTCCAGGCGGCCAGGTGGCCGACCAGCGGCTTGGTGTCGATGCCGGCCAGTTCTTCCTCGCCGACGGAGAAGGCGACGACGGGGATGTCGGTGGCCTTGATGCCCTGGTTGCCGAGTTCCTTGTAGAAAGGAACGTTGGCGTCGCCGTTGATGGTGGAGACGACGGCGGTCTTCTTGCCGGCGGAGCCGAAGCGCTTGATGGAGGCGACGATGTTCTGCCAGTCGGCGTGGCCGAACGGGGTGTAGTTGATGAGGATGTCCTCATCCTTCACGCCCTTGGACTTCAGGTAGGCTTCCAGGATCTTGTTGGTGGTGCGGGGATAGACGTAGTCGGTGCCCGCGAGCACCCAGCGCTGCACCTTCTCTTCGGCCATCAGGTAGTCCACGGCCGGGATCGCCTGCTGGTTGGGGGCGGCGCCGGTGTAGAAGACGTTCTTGCTGCTTTCCTCACCCTCGTACTGGACGGGGTAGAACAGGACGTTGTTCAGCTCCTCGAAGACCGGCAGGACGGATTTGCGCGAGACCGAGGTCCAGCAGCCGAACACGGCGGAGACCTTCTGAACGGTGATGAGCTCGCGGGCCTTCTCGGCGAAGAGGGGCCAGTTGGAGGCGGGGTCGACGACGACGGCTTCCAGCTTGCGGCCGAGCACGCCGCCCTTCTTGTTCTGCTCTTCGATGAGCATGAGCATCACG
Organism: Alphaproteobacteria bacterium; assembly: GCA_026400815.1. Classification (GTDB taxonomy): domain Bacteria; phylum Pseudomonadota; class Alphaproteobacteria; order Acetobacterales; family Acetobacteraceae; genus CAMDGX01. Next base: position 16,561 of record JAPLOI010000011.1, on the reverse strand, counting down.
TCCTTCAGCGTGGTCTCGCTGATGGCCATGGTGCCGGAGAGGGAGTGCAGGATGCCGACCTTGATGGGCTCCTGGGCCTGGGCCTGCGGGACGGCGGCGAGGGCGGTGAGGGCGGTGGCGGCAAGGCCGACCCCGCGCAGCATTTTCCGGATGAGTGACATGAAGCCCTTTCCCTTGTTGGCGAAGGTCCTCGCGTTGAACGAGGCACGGGGAGGGGCTATGCAGGTTTCGTGCCAACGCTCTTGCACGGGAAATCGGCAATGACTCGGGGTTTGGGGTGTGGCCGCTGCCTTCCTGCGGCTCAGATGTCTAAATTTTGTGCGGCTTCTATGCTGCGTTGCGGTGCAGGGTGGGAGCGGTGGCGATGAAGGCGGCAATGGTCGCTTCGATCTCCGCCTCGGTATGGGCGGCGGAGAGGAACATGCGGCCGAAGGGGGAGCGCAGGGTCATGATGCCGTGGCGGCGGCTTGGCGCGGCCTGCGCTGGAGATGCCGCCTACCAGGTGTGCCATGTGGGTGCCTCCTACACAGGGTAAGGAAGCATGTTCTTTTTTGGAAAAAAGAACCAAAAAACTTTTCCGGTTTGGCCCGGGCTCTCCCTGGAGGGCGAGGCGCCAATGAATGAAGTTTTTTTGCTTCTTTTTGTTCACAAAAAGAAGACTCTTATACTGCCGCTGAATGCCGTCCCTTGCCGCCTGCGAGGTAGCTGTCGAACACCGCGGCGACCACGCGGGCCAGTTTGCGGCCATCGGGGGTGAGGGTGATGGCGGGGCCGTGGCGGGTGAGCAGGCCGTCGGTGGCCATGCTGTCCAGCGTGGTGAGTTCTTCATGGCACCAGGATTCGGGGGCGCCGAGGCTGCGGGCGGCGTCGTCGGTGTTCACCTGGCCGTCGCACATGAGGCGTTCGATGACGTGGCCGCGCAGGCGGTCTTCCGGGGAGAGAGCGACGCCTTTGCCGACCGGGAGGAGGCCGTTGAAGATGGCGCGGGACCAGGCGCCGGTTTCGGCGAGGTTCTGCACGTGACCGAAGGGGGAGCGGCCGATGGCGGTGGCGCCGAAGCCGATGAGGGTTTCCGCAGGGTCGGTGGTGTAGCCCTGGAAGTTGCGGCGCAGCGTGCCCTGGCGGGCGGCGATAGCCATGCTGTCGTCGGGCAGGGCGAAGTGGTCCAGCCCGATGGCCTGGTAGCCTTGGGTGGCGAGGGCTTCGGCCGCGCCTTCGGATTGGCTGGCGCGCGCGGGGCCGCCGGGCAAGGCGGCCTCATCGATCAGGCGCTGGCGCTTGGCCATCCAGGGCACGTGGGCGTAGCCGAACAGGGCGACGCGGTCGGGGCGCATGGTGGCGGCGGTGGCGATGGTGGTGAGCAGGGTTTCCTCGGTCTGGTGTGGCAGGCCGTAGATGAGGTCGAAGTTGATGCGGGCGACGCCGGCGGCGCGCAGGGCATCGACGGCGCGGGCGACCATGTCGGGCGGCTGGATGCGGTTGATGGCCTGCTGCACCTTCGGGTCGAATTCCTGCACGCCGAAGCTGGCGCGGGTGAAGCCGAGCGCGCCGATGCGGGCGGCCATCTCGGGGGTGAGGGTGCGGGGGTCGCTCTCGATGGAGAGTTCGGCTTCGGGGAGGAAGGTGAAGTGGCGGCGCAGGCGGTCCATGAGGGCGGCGAGGTCGTTGGGTGCCAGGGCCGTGGGGGTGCCGCCGCCCCAGGCGAGGTGGATGACCCTGGTGCCGCGGGGGAGGAGGGCGGCGACGAGGTCGATCTCGGCGTGGAGCGCCTCGGCATAGGCGGCGATGGGGGCGTAGCTGGCGGCGAGCTTCATGTTGCAGCCGCAATAGGAGCAGACCTGCCGGCAGAAGGGCACGTGCAGGTAGAGCGAGACGGGCTGGGCGGGGTCGGTGCGGCGCAGCCAGTCGGCGTAGGTGGCGGGGGCGAAATCCTCGCGGAAATGCGGCGCGGTCGGGTAGCTGGTGTAGCGCGGCACGGCGCGGCGCGCGTAGGCGGCGAGGCGATCGGTCATGGGTGGCCCTCCGCGCTGCACCCTAGGGAGGGTGCGGCGGGCGGGCCTTGATTCAGGTCATGCGGCCTGCTCGGCGATGGGGCGGGCGTGAGCGTGGGTGCTGCGATGGGTGGCGAAGGCGGCGAGGGCCGGGTGCGGCGTGGCGAGTTTCGCGAGGTCCGGCCGCGGGCGGGTGAGGCCGGGGATGCGGTTGAAGGCGCTTTCCAGGGACTGCGCGGCATCAAGCAAGTCGAGGTCGCCACGGAAGCGGCCGGTGACCTGCAGGCCGAAGGGCATGCCCATCGGATCCGTGCCGCAGGGCAGCGAGATGGCGGGGTTGGTGACCAGCGTGACGTCGTAGGTAAGGGCCAGCCAGTGGTAGTAGTTGCGCAGCTTCACGCCCTCCAGTTCCTCCAGGTAGAGCTGGGTCCAGGGGAAGGGCGTGACCGGGACGGTGGGGGAGAGCACCAGGTCGTAGTCGCGGTAGAGGGTTTGGAAGCGGCGGAAGAGGCGGGTTTGCTCGCCGGCGGCCCAGGCGGCGTCGGACAGGGTCATTTTTGCGCCGATCTCGTAGTTGGCGCGGATGTTGGGGCCGAGCAGGCTGGGATCGGTCTCGTACTGGGACTGGTAGCGGGCGACGAAGCCCTGGGCGCGCACCACGTCGAAGCAGCGATCGGCCTCGCCCATGTCGATGGCGACGTGGTCGCAGGCGGCGAAGAGATGGGACATGGCGGCCATCTTCTCGCGCATGGCCTGGCGGATTTCGCTGCCGACCGGGGCCTGGCCGAAATCCTCGGTCCAGGCCACGCGCAGGCTGCCGAGATCGGCGGGGCGGGGGGCGAGGATCTGCTCGCGCGGGACGGGGAAGCCGAGTGGCTCGCGGTCGTCCATGGCGGCCTGGGCGGCGAGCAGCAGGCGGGTGTCTGCCACCGTCTTGCCCATCGGGCCGAGGACGGAGATGGCGGACCAGCCATGCGGGCGCTTGTCCATCGGCACCACGCCGGGGGAGGGGCGGAAGCCGACGACGCCGCAGATGGCGGCGGGGATGCGCAAGGAGCCGCCGGTGTCGGAGCCGGTGCAGACCGGCAGCATGTCGGTGGCCAGCGCCACGGCCGAGCCGCCGGAGGAGCCGCCAGGGTTCAGCGCGGGGTTGAACGGGTTGCCGGTGGCGCCCCAGACCGGGTTGCGGCTGTTCGCGCCGGCGCCGAATTCCGGAACGTTGGTTTTGCACAGGATGACGGCACCCTCGGCGCGCACGTTGGCGACCATGGCGCAATCGAATTCCGGCACGTCGTTGGCGTGCAGCGGGGAGCCGTAGGTGGTGAGCAGGCCGCCGGTTTCGTGCAGGTCCTTGATCCCTGTCGGCAGTCCGTGCAGCAGGCCGAGCGGCTCGCCGCGGCGGACGGCCTGTTCGGCGGTTTTGGCCACGCGGCGAGCCTCGGCCACGTCGGTGCCGGTGATGGCGTTGGTGGCGGGGTTCAGCGCGATGATGCGCTCGATGCAGGCCTCCAGCAGCTCGACCGGGGAGATTTCCTTGGTGCCGATGCGCTGGCGCAGTTCGGTGGCCGGGAGGGAGAGGAGGTCGGACATGGCGAGGGACTCCTGGAGGGGCGCGGTCAGGCGAGGCCGAGGAAGCGTGCCAGGGCGCGCGCGGCCTGTCCAAGCGTGGCGTTATCCACGTGGCCTATCCGTTGGCCGATTCTGTCACGCCGGATCGTCGTGACCTTGTCGATCATGATCTGTGACGCCGCGTGCAGGCCGGTGTCGCTGCCGGGTGGTACGTCGATGCGGAGCAGCGGTGCGACGCGGAGGGCGCTGGTCAGCGGCAGGACAGTGACCGAGGGCAGGTCGTCGAAAATGTCGTCCTGGATCACCAGAGCCGGGCGCGGCTTGCCATAGTCACCGCTGGTGACAATGGTCACGAGGTCGCCCCGCATCGGCTTCACGCCATTCAGCGCCAGCCGTCGCGGTCAGAGACATCGTCGATCCAATGCATGATCTCGTCGTGTTCGCGCGTGTCCGCGGCGATCAGGCGCGATTGGCGCCTTGCCTCGGCCTCGACGTCGCCGCGGCGCTTGGCCGCAACGTAGCGGCGCATGAGGTCACGCAGAACCTGGCCGGCCGGGCGGTCCTCTGCGGCGGTGGCGGCAACGAAATCCGCCTTCAGATCGGCCTCGACGCGGAAGTTGAACGTCTCGGCCTTGCCTTGGGTGGTGGGCATCATGGCCTCCTGAGCGTGGCGACAATGTAATTACATTGTAGGTCCACGCCAAGGTGATCAGTAGGAGAGGAACCCGCCATCCACCGGCATGGTGATGCCGGTGACGTAGCGGGCGAGGTCGCTGGCGAGGAACACGGCGGGGCCGGCGATGTCGTCGGGCGTGCCGACGCGGCCCATCGGGATGCGGGTGGCGAAATTGGCAATGTAGTCCGGGTTCTGGCGCGCTCGTTCGTTCAAGGGCGTGGCGATGAGGCCGGGGCCGATGGCGTTGACGCGCACGCCCTGGGGGGAGAGCTCCGTGGCGAGGTGCTGAGTGAGGCCGCGGATGGCGGCCTTGCTGGCGGTGTAGGCGGCGGAGTTGGGCAGGGCGACGAAGCTCTGGATGCTGCCGATGTTGATGATGCAGCCGCTTGTCGCCTTCAGTTGGGCGAGAAAGCCGGTGACCATGTTGAAGACGCCATCCAGGTTCACCGCGAGCGTGGCATCCCAGTCCGCCCGCGTGGTGGGGTCTTCCACCTTGCCGCGGCGGATGATGCCGGCATTGTTCACCAGCGTGTCGATCGGGCCCAGTTCCCCCTGGATCCGCTGGGCGAGGGCATCGACATCGGGGCGGTTGGTGACGTCGAGCTGGAAGGCTGCTGCGTCCGCACCGATTTTCGCGGCGGTGCGCATGGCGGCTTCGCCGTTCACATCGGTGGCGATGACGAAGGCGCCGGCGCGGGACATGGCGAGCGCGATGCCCTCGCCGATGCCTGATCCCGCGCCGGTGACCAGGGCGCGGCGGCCCCGCAGCAGGCCTTCCATGGCGCTACTCCACGATCGAGCTGGCGACGCCGGCAGGCGCCGCGGTGCGGCCGCCATCGACCACGTATTGCGCGCCGGTGATGTTGCCGGCGAGATCCGAGCACAGGAACAGCACCAGGTTCGCCACTTCCTGCGCGGTGCCGTAGCGGCGCAGTGGGATGGAACCGGCGTAGCGCGCTTCCACCTGTTCCGGGTTGTTGGGCGAGACCTGCTTGGCGATGTCGCGCACCATGCGGGTGTCGATCGGGCCGGGGCAGACGGCGTTGACGCGGATGCCCTGCGGCCCGACCTCGCCGGCGGCGACCTTGGTGAGGCCCATCACCGCGTGCTTGCTGGCGACATAGGCCGGCATGCCGGGCGTGCCGAACAGGCCGGCGACCGAGGCGGTGTTCACCACCGCGCCGTGGCCCTGCTTGAGCATGACCGGCAGGACATGGCGCAGGCCGAGGAAGACGCCCTTCACGTTCACCGCCATCACGCTGTCGAACACGGCTTCGTCGTATTCGGCGGTGACGGCGATCTTGCCTTCGATGCCGGCGTTGTTGTGGAAGCAGTCGATCGTGCCCCAGGTATCAAGTGCCAGCTGAACATAGGCGCGCACGTCTGCGGATTGGGTGACGTCGGCGGCGGTAAACAGGGCATGGGCGCCGGTGGCGCGGATGGCGGCGGCGGTGGCCTCGCCGGCCGTGGCATCACGATCAACGACCAGCACGCCGCGGGCGCCGCGTGCGGCGAAACTCTGCGCGACCGCCTGGCCGATGCCGTTGGCGCCGCCCGTAACGATGGCCACCTTGCCTGTGAAGTCCATTGCCGCCTCCCTGACTTTCGCAAGACGATGCCAGGGGGGCGGGGGATGGGCAAGGAAGCCGGTTGAGGGTCAGTCCTCGGTGGGCGCGGCGGCGATCGGAATCGCGCGGACCTCGACCTGGGCGCCGGGCTGGTCGCCGTAGCCGGCGGGCTGCTGGACTTCGGCTTCGTCGCCGGAGCCTTCGCCGTCGCGGCCATCGTTGTCGCGGTGGTGGCGCTGCGGCTGCGGCGGGCCGCCATGCTGCTGCTGGGCGGCCTGGTTCATGGCGTTGACGATGCGGAAGTAGTGCTCCGCGTGCTGGAAATAGGCTTCCGCCATCACGCGGTCGCCGGAACCGGAGGCATCGCGGCCGAGCTGGAGGTATTTCTCGAACAGTTGCTGGGCGGTGCCGCGCACGCGCAGATCCGGCCCGCTGCTGTCGAAGGTGTGGTTGCGGTTGAGCGGAATGTTGCCGCCGCCGCTGTGGTGGCGAACTGGGCCGCCCCCACCGCCGCCGCCGCCTCCACCGCCGCCACCGCCCCCGCCGCCACCGCTGCGAAAGTTACGTCCCCGTGCGCGTTTCATGTTCATAGGCTTGTGAAGCGCTTTCCTGTGTTCGGCCGGCGCCCGTGGGGGCAGTCCCCGCGGTCCGGCTCCGGCCATCCGATGCCATGTCCTGCGTGCCACGCGGGGCATACAGGCAATCGTGTTCCATGGGCTTCCGCGTGGGCTCTACGGTCCCGCGATGGCGCAGAATGCGCTGTCGCATAATGGGGCCTGCAGGGCTTACCCCCGCCACGCGAGTCGTAAGCTACCGAAGGCATCCGCGCCTGCCAAACGTTTTTTCAGGCCAGCGGGTCCCGGGCGGCCAGCACGACGGCGCGCGGGATGCCGGCGAGGTCGGGGCGGGTGGCGATGTGGGACAGGCCTAGGGCGGTGGCCATGGCGCCGACGTCTGCGGCTTGGCCTATTCCCACCTCCAGCACGGCCACGCCGCCGGGGGCGAGCAGCGCGGGCAGGGTGGCAATGATATGGCGATAGGCGGCCAACCCGTCCGGCCCGCCATCCAGCGCGCGCGGGGGCTCGTGGGCGAGGACTTCCGGCATGAGGCCGGCGAGGTCTTGGGTGGGGATGTAGGGCGGGTTGGAGAGGATGAGGTCGAACCGGGCTGTGCCGGAGAGGGGGGCTGACCAGTCGGCGGCGAGGAAGGCGGCGCGGGCGGCCAGGCCGGTGCTGCGGGCGTTGCGGGCGGCGAGGGCGGCGGCGTCGGGCGAGAGGTCGATGCCCAGGCCCCAGGCCCCGGGGCGTTCGCTGAGCACGGCGAGCAGCAGGCAGCCGGTGCCGGTGCCGAGATCCAGCACGCGGCGCGGGGCGGGGGCGGCGGCCAGGGCGGCTTCCACGATGGCTTCCGAATCCGCGCGCGGGATGAGGGTGGCGGGCGAGACTTCCAGATCCAGTGTCCAGAAGCCCTGGCGGCCGAGGATGAGGGCCATGGGCTCGCGGGCGGCGCGGCGGGCGAGCAGGGGGGCGAAAGCGGGGGCGTGCACGTGCTCGGCGCGGTCGAGCAGGGCGGTGGCCGGGCGGCCAAGGGCGTGCAGCAGCAGCAGGCGGGCCTCGCGGGCGGGGGCCTCGATGCCGGCTTCGGCCAGGGTGGCGGCGGCTTCGGCCAGGAGCTGTCCGACGGGGACGGGGGCGGTCATGACGGCGCAGGTCGCATGGCGGCGGGCGCGGCACAAGCATGCCACATCGGCGGGGCGCGCATGCCGGGGGTGAGGTGTTGGCTTGCGGCGGGCTTGCGGCGGCGCCTAGCGTGGCCGGGCTTGGGGAAGGGAGGGCCGCAATGGCCTCGCACAAAGCTGTTCGCGCCTGGCCGATCCTGGTGGGGGCGGCGATTCTGCTTTCGCTCGCGATGGGCATCCGGCAGAGCCTGGGGCTGTTCATGCAGCCGATGACGGCCAGCGGGATCACGGTGGCGGATTTCACCTTCTCCGTGGCGGTGCAGAACGTGGTGTGGGGGTTGTCCCAACCCTTCGTGGGCGCGCTGGCGGACCGCTACGGGTTCCGCAAGGTCTCCATGACCGGGGCGGCGCTGTATGCGGCGGGCATATTGTGCGCGGTGTTCGCCACCGGGCCGCTCTGGCTGAACCTCGGCACCGGGCCGCTGCTGGGCATCGCGCTTTCGTGCACGGCGGCCAGCCTGAACCTTTCGGCCGCGGCGCGCTCGGTGCCGGAGGCGCGGCGCAGCCAGGTGCTGGGCATCGTCTCCGCCGGTGGATCGTTGGGCACGCTGATTGCCGCACCGTTGGCGCAGGCGCTGATGACCCATCCGCAGGGCTGGCAGATGGCGATGTGGGCGATGTTCGGCCTCGCGCTGCTGATGCTGCCGGCGGCCTTCGTGATGGGCCGGGCGGACGAGGTGCCCTTGCCGGTGAAGCGGGGCGAGGCGACCAGCTTCCGCGAAGTGCTGCGCGAGGCGATGCGCCGGCGCGCCTTCCTGGTGATGGCCGGCGCCTTCCTGGTGTGCGGGCTGCAGCTGGTGTTCCTGACCACGCATTTGCCCACGTACCTGGCGATGTGCGGGATGGACCCGATGCTGTCGGCGCAGTCACTGGCGGTGATCGGCGGGTTCAATATCGCCGGGGCCTATATGTGGGGCTGGCTTGGCGGCATCTACCCGAAGCACATCATGCTGGGGCTGCTCTACATCCTGCGCAGCATCGCGATCGCGGTGTTCTTCGTGTTCCCGCCCAGCCCGGTGACGACGCTGGCCTTCGCGGCGACGATGGGAATGCTGTGGATGGGGGTTTCGCCGCTGACGGCGGGGCTCGTCTCCCAGATGTTCGGGCTGCGCTACATGGCAACGGTGACGAGCCTGGCGTTCCTGAGCCACCAGGTGGGCAGCTTCCTGGGCGCCTATGGCGGCGGGCTGATCCTGCAGTCCTTGGGCAGCTACGACCGGGCGTGGCAGCTGGGCGTGACCATCGGGCTGATCGCCGGCACGGTGCAGATCGTGTTCGGGGCGGACAGCAAGCCGCGGCCGAAGCCGCAATTGCGCGAGGCGGTGGCGTAGGCAAGGCCAGGGGCTCTGCCCCTGGGCCCGGCATTATATATTCCGCCTTTGGCGGGGAGGGGCCGACACGGTGGTCCGAACCGTCTCGACGGTCCCTCCCCGCCGAAGGCGGAAAAGTGAAGGGGTCTGGGGCCTAAGGCCCCAGCGGGATCCAAGGGCGGAGCCCTTGGCCTTGCTTATGCCACCGCCACCTGCCGCGGCAGGTAGATGGCGGTATGTTCCACCCGAGCGATCGCGGTGCTACCATTGGCCACCACCAGCGCATCCAGCACCACGAACTTATGGCCCTTGTGCATGTGGTTGCTGATCACCTTGGCGCGCGCCACCAGCCCGTCGCCCACCTTCGCGGCGGCGAAGTTGCGGACCTTGCTGCCCACGTGGATCCACGGCCCCAGCACGGCATTCGTCGAGAGCACGTAGTTGCACAGCCGCAGCACCGTGCCTGGGTGCACCAGCCCCTGTTCGGCGTAGAGCGAGGAGGCTTCGCGCACGTCTTCCAAATACTGGCGCACGAAATCCGGCGTGCAGTCCACGGTGCGGGAGGTGATCCAGCCGCCCTGGGGCAGGGAGGTTTCGCTGGCCGGCTCGCGGTGGTCCGGGATCGGCTGCGCGGGGTAGGCGGAGAGGGGCGGCGGTTCCTCGGCGGGCAGCAGCGCGGCCATGCCGGTGGCGCAGCTGTCGCCGTTGCTGGTGACGGCGAGGCCGATGCCGTTCTCCAGCGGGGTGGCGGCGATTTCGGCCATTTCGCCGTCGTAGACTGGCTTGCCGAAGCGGCATTCCAGCGTGCCGCGCTCCAGCCAATCCCGCCCCCAGCGCGCCACGGCCTGGTGGGTCATGTAGGCGTAGACATCGACGCCAGGCACGAGCCCGCCGGTGAAGCCGAACTTGGCGGCGGTGGCGTCGTCGTGGATCTTGTTCTCGCTGGCCTTCGCGGTGTTGAAGGCCTTCACCAGATAGGGGGCGGGAACCATCGCTACCTCCTGCGCACGGTGCCGGCGGTCATGCCGCCGTCGATCACGAGTTCGGAGCCGGTCATGTGGCTGGAGAGGTCGCTGGCGAGGAACAGCACGCCGTTGGCGATCTCCACCGGGTCGGCCGGCTTGCCCAGCGGCACGCCGGCGCTGGCGAGGTCGTAGGGGTTCAGCGGCGCGTTGAGCCCACCGCCGGAGCGGGTGGCGGCCTTCTCCCAGATGGCCGTGAGGATGATGCCGGGGTGCACGGAATTCACCCGGATACCATCCTCGGCCGCGGCGCATTCCATCGCCATGGACTTGGAGAAGAGGCGCACGGCGCCCTTGCTGGCGGAGTAGCCGGCCAGCATGCCGGAGCCGCGCAGGCCGGCGACGGAGGAGATCATGATGAGCGATCCGCCGCGCTTGCCCGCGCGCATGGCGGGCACGCAGTATTTGGCGGTGAGGAACACGCCATCGATGTTCACCGCGTTCTGGCGGCGGAAATCGGCCAGCGTCATTTCCAGCACCGGGCCGAACACGGCGATCCCGGCATTGGCCACGGCGATGTCGAGCCGGCCGAACTGGCGCATGGTTTCATCCACGCAGTGCTTCCAGCCGTCTTCGTCCGTCACGTCCTGCACCATGAACAGGCACTTGCCGCCGGCGGCGATGACCTCGGCTTCCAGCGCCTTGCCGCTTGTGGCGTCCACGTCGGTGGCCACCACGGTGGCGCCCTCCTGGGCCAGCACGCGCACGCAGGCGGCGCCGATGCCGCTGGCGGCACCGGTGATGAAGGCGACCTTGTCGTTCAAAAGACCCATGGTTTCCTACCCGAACACTTCTTTGTTGTGCTGCCCGAGCTTGGGCGAATCGCTGTGAGGATGCGGGCGCTGGCCGTCGAAGTTGAGCGGCAGGCCCATCACGGAAAGCCCGCTGCCGGGCAGTTCGCGCTTCATGTCCATCGCGGCGAGCTGCTCGCTTTGCGCCAGCTCGGCGATGTTGTTCACCGGGGCCACGGGCACGCCGACCTTGCCGAGCGCGGCCATCCAGTATTCACGGGTCTGGGTTTTCACCACCTCCGCAATCATGGGGATCAGCACCTCGCGGTGGGTGGCGCGCTTGGGGCCGTTGAGGAAGCGTTCGTCGGTGCCCCATTCCGGGTGGCCGAGGGCCTGGGCGGTTTTCACCCACAGCCGGTCATTGCCGGCGGCGATGCAGATCGGGCGGTCGGCGGTTTCGAACACCTGGTAGGGAACCAGCAGGTTGCTGCCGGTGCCGTGGCGCTTGGGGATGTTGCCGTTGAGCAGGTAGCCGTTCACCGCGCCGCCGACCCAGGAGACGGCGCTTTCGAACAGCGAGCAATCGATCACGCAGCCGCGGTTGCTGGTGTGGCGCTGCTGCAGCGCGCCGAGCGCGCCGATCACGCACCACATGCCGGTGGAGATGTCGTTGATCGCCGGGCCGCAGAAGGTGGGCGGATCCTCGGGCCGGCCGGTCATGGTCATCACGCCGCCGAAGGCCTGCAGCAGTGGGTCGAAGCCCGGGGCGTTCTGCAGCGGGCCCTTGTGGCCGAACGCCCAGATCGAGCAGTAGATCAGGCGCGGGTTCTCCGCGATCATCACATCCGGCCCGATGCCCATCTCGCCCACGATGCCCGGGCGCAGGTTCTGGATCAGGATGTCGGCGGAGCGGACGAGCTTTTTCAGCTTCTCCACGTCCTCCGCGCTTTTGATGTCGATGGTGACGGATTTCTTGTTGCGGTTGGTGGCGTGGAAGAACAGCGCGTCGCCATCGATGAACGGGGGGCCCCAGAGGCGGGCATCGTCGCCGCCATCGGGCTTCTCCACCTTGATCACCTCGGCGCCCATGTCGGCCAGGATCATGCCGGCCAGCGGCCCGGCCAATGCCTGCCCGACCTCGATCACCCTGATGCCTGCAAGCGGTCCTGCCATTGGCCGTATTCCCCGTCGTTTCCCTGGATGGGAGCCTAGGCCCCGTGGCGGCGCACCGGCAAGGGCGCGCCTTCCGCACCGGGCGCGCGGGTGCTAGTCGGTTTGGAAACAGAAGGGGGAAGCACCATGAAGCGCAGCATTCGCGCCCTGGCACTGGGCACCATCGCAGCCGTGGCCCTGGCGGGCGCGGCACAGGCGCAGCCATTGCGCGTGGCGGTGGGCGCGCAGGTGACCTCGATCGACCCGCATTATCACAACATCTCGCCCAATACGGCGTTCGCCTCGATGGTGTTCAGCGCGCTGACGCAGACGCAGGGCAATTCCAAGCTGGCGCCGGACCTGGCCGAGAGCTGGCGGGTGGTCGCCGACGATGTGTGGGAGTTCAAGCTGCGGCCGGGCGTGGTGTTCCACAACGGCACGCCGCTGACCGCGGATGATTTCGCCTTCACGGTGGAGCGCATTCCGAAGGTGGTGAACTCGCCCGGTTCGTTTGCCACCTACACCCAGGCGATCCGGGCGGTGGAGGTGGTGGATGCAACGACGCTGCGCATCAGCACCAAGGGGCCGTATCCGACGCTGGCGATCGATCTTTCCCAGGTGTTCGTGCTGAGCCGGGCGCTGCACGAGGGGGCCACGACGGACCGGTTCAACAATGGCGAGCTGGCGATCGGCACCGGGCCGTTTCGGGTGGCGCAGGCGCGGCATGGCGAGCGCGTGGATCTGCTACGAAACGATCGCTACTGGGGCGAGAAGCCGGCGTGGGAGCGGGTGGACTACCGCATGGTGACGAGCGGGCCGGCGCGGCTTTCGGCGCTGCTGGCCGGCGACGTGGACTTCATCGATCAGGTGCCGACGACCGATGTCGAGCGGCTGCGCGGCCACCGGGACGTGAAGCTTTCGGAATCCGGCAGCCTGCGCTTCATCTACGTGGCGTTCGACCATTCCCGCGAGGAGAAGCCACCCTTCATCACGGCGATCGACGGCAAGCCGCTGGAGAAGAACCCGATGAAGGATCTGCGGGTGCGGCGCGCGCTGTCGGTGGCGCTCGACCGGCAGGCGATCGTGGACCGGGTGATGGAAGGCGTGGCGCTGCCGATCAACCAGTTCATGCCGCCGGGCACGTTCGGGCATGCGCCGGAGCTGGAGGGCAACACGCGCGCCGACACGGCGCTGGCGCGGCGGCTGCTGGCGGAGGCCGGGTTCCCGAACGGGTTCGCGGTGACGTTCCATAGCCCGAATGACCGCTATCCCAACGACAGCAAGATCGCCCAGGCGATCGGGCAGATGTGGACGCGGGCCGGGGTGCGCACGCAGGTGGAGGTCTCCCCCTTCGCCAGCTTCGTGCAGCGGGCGAGCCGGCAGGAGTTTTCGGCCTTCCTGGTGTCCTGGGGCAGTTCCTCCGGCGAGCCTTCGGCCGGGCTACGTTCGGTGCTTGGCACGTTTGACGCTTCGCGGGGCATGGGATCGGTGAACCGCTTCCGCTACAGCAACCCGAAATTCGACGAGGGGCTGATCGCGGCGATGCGGGAGCTGGACGAGGACAAGCGCGAGGCGATGCTGCAGGCGGTGACGCGGCTGGCGATCGGCGAGGACGTGGCGATCGCGCCGACGCATGTACAGAAGAACGTGTGGGCGATGCGCCAGGGCTTCAGCCACGAGGCGCGGATCGACGAGCGCACCCGCGCGCAGGATGTGCGCCCGGCCAGGTAGGCCGGGCTAACGGCCGGGGCGCTTGCCGTAGGTGCGGAAGCGCCTGCGTGCGGCGCCCATCTCGGCGGGGGTGAGCAGGCGCGGGGTGCCGGCGGCGCGGGCCAGGAGGTATTGCCGGGCCAGGGTTTCCAGCTGGATGGCAGTGGCCAGCGCCGCTTCGGGCGATGGGCCGTGGACGATCATGCCGTGGTTGGCGAGCAGGCAGGCGGTGTGGCCGGGGATGGTCTGGCGCACGGCACTGGCCAGGGCCGGGGTGCCGAAGGTGGCGTAGGGGGCGCAGGGCACTTCGTTCCCGCCGAAGGCGGCGACCATGTAGTGGAAGGCGGGCAGGGGTTCGCCGAGGCAGGACAGCGCGGTGCAGTGGTCGGCATGGGTGTGCACGACGCAGGCGGCTTCCGGGCAGGCCTCATAGATTGCCGCGTGCATCGGCCATTCGCTGGACGGCGCGCTGCGGCGCGGCGGCGGGCCGCCCACGGGCATCAGCACGAGATCGCCTGGCGCGAGGGTTTCGGCGGTGGTGCCGGTGGGGGTGATCAGCATGGTATCGCCCAGCCGCACGCTGACATTGCCAGCGCTGCCGGTGTTGAGGTTGCGGCGGGCGAGTTCCAGGTAGATGGCGATGATTGCCTGGGCGGTGCCATCGGTCATGCGCGTTCCTCGGCGGCGGGGTTGCACGTTGCATCAATCGCGGCCCGGTGGAAGCGCGGATGGTGCATGCCGCGTGATCGGCTAGACTCAGGCCGGCAACGAAGGAGCGGCGGGCATGGGCGCGGACGAAATCGGCTTCCTGGGCGTGAGCGAGCTGGCGGCGCTGTACCGGGCGCGCAAGCTCTCCCCGGTGGAGGTGGCCCATGCCGTGCTGGCGCGCATCGAGGCGGTGGAGCCGCGGGTGAACGCGATGATGCGCACCACGCCGGAGCACGCGCTGGCTGCCGCCCGCCGCTCGGAGGATGTGTTCGCCAATCGCGGCACCCCGCGGCTGCTGGAGGGCATTCCGTTCACCATCAAGGACCTGCAGCACACCAAGGGCATCCAGACCGATTTCGCCTCTGCCTCCACCCAAGGCACGGTGCCCGATGTGGATGCGCCGGTGGTGACGCGGCTGTACGCGGCCGGCGGCATGATCATGGGCAAGACCACCTCCGCCGCCGAGGGCGGCTGGAAGGGGGTGAGCGAGGCGCCGATCTCCGGCATTACCCACAACCCCTGGGCGACCGGGCTCAATGCCGGTGCCTCCTCCTCCGGGGCCGGCGTGGCTGCCGCCGTGGGCTACGGGCCGTTGCACCAGGGTGGGGACGGAGCCGGTTCCATCCGCATGCCGGCGCATTTTTCTGGCGTGTACGGGTTGAAGCCCACCCACGGAAGGGTGCCGTGCTGGCCGGTTTCGAACAACGACATGGCCACCCATATCGGGCCGCTGACGCGCACGGTGGAGGACGCGGCGTTCATGCTGCAGGCCATCGCCGGGCCGCATCCATGGGATTTCACCTCGCTCGATTCCCCCGTGCCGAACTACGCCGCCCAGCTTCAGGCAGGCTCCCTGAAGGGCAAGCGCATCGCCTATTGCCGCACCCTCGGCCATGCCCGCGTCGACCCCGAGGTGGCCGATGCCGTCGAGGCCGCCGTGCGCGTGGTCGCCGAGATGGGCGCCGTGATCGAGGAGATCGAGCCGGCCTGGGGGCCGCAGGGGCCGGAGCTCGCCCGCTTCTTCTGGCCCGCCACCTTCACCGGCCGCATCCCGCTGCTGGCCGAGTTCGGCGACCGCATGGACCCCGGCTTCGTGGCGATGCTGGAATACGCGCGCCACTTCACCGTGCAGCAGTTCATGGAAATGCGCACGCGGCGCTTCGCCTATATCCAGGCGATCCATGAATTCATGGAAGGCTACGACTTCCTGCTCTCGCCCGCCGTCAGCGTGGCGGCCTTCCCGGCCGACAAGCTGCAACCTGCGCATTGGCCGCAGCATGAATGGGACTGGCTGATGTGGGCGGAGTTCTCCTACCCGTTCAACTGGTCCGGCAACCCGGCGGCCAGCGTGCCGTGCGGGTTCACGCCGGCCGGGCTGCCGGTGGGGCTGCAGATTGTCGGGCGGCGGTTCGATGATCTCGGTGTGCTGCAGGCCAGTGCGGCGTTTGAGGCGGCGAAGCCCTGGGCGCATTTGCGGCCGAGTTTGGCTTAGGGAAGGGAGGCGGTTCTTTTTTGAAAAAAAGAACCAAAAAACTTTTGTTTGCTGGCGCGCGTGCCAGTGGATGACGTCTTTTTTGCTTCTTTTTTCTTCAAGAAAAGAAGGATCTTGTCTGGAGATTGCGAGCTGGGATTCGGGCGAGGTGGCGGGTCCGCTTCGCGACCCGCCCTACGAAGGGCGTGAGTCATCGCCGCGGGACGCGGGGTTTTGGCGACAGATTTGGGGGGATTGGGGGCGTGAATCCGCCAGGGCGGCGCGCGGGCGGCCTGGGCGGGGCAGGGGGCGGGCGCGCGGTGGCCGGACAGGGACAGGCCCTCATTGGGTGCGCAACGCAGAATCCAGCCGATCCAGGCACGCTGGCGGCGGATTTTGCGCAGGGCGCGGTCGTCCCAAAGGGAATCCGGGTGTTCGGCGGCGTCGAGTTCGGGGGAGGGATACCAGTCCTTGCGCGGCCGGCGCAGGGCGCGGCGCGTGACCCCGGCCACGGAGAACGCGGCGAGGAGAGCCAGCAGCAGGAGCTTCAGGGTGGCCGGAATCTGGGCGTGCGTGATCGCCCGCGCCAAGAGGCGCGGGGCGTCGGCTTCGATCGGAGCGGCGGCGGGATGTGGCATCACCGGGGAATGTCGCACAGGCAACATCGGTGAGATAGGAAAAAAATTACGTACGTAGGAAATTTTAATCTTGGCGGGGTGTTATGCGCCGTTGGCGAAGGCAGCAAGCGGATTCTGGGTTTCTGAAGAGGCAGGTTTTAGAGCCCATCCGGAAAGAAGTTGAATCGCCTGAATCGGATGTGATTCCCTGCCCGTTGGGACGATTCGTGGGGGTGAGGGATGGCATGGACAGCGGAACATCGACGCGCGGCGGATCGGCGTGGGCTGCGCTACCCGT
>JAPLOI010000034.1 GCA_026400815.1 Alphaproteobacteria bacterium | reverse complement strand
GGCCACGCCGATTATGTGAAGAACATGATCACCGGCGCCGCGCAGATGGACGGTGCTATCCTGGTCGTGTCGGCCGCAGATGGCCCGATGCCGCAGACCCGTGAGCACATCCTGCTCGCCCGCCAGGTCGGCGTGCCGGCGCTGGTGGTGTTCATGAATAAGATCGACATGGTCGATGACCCGGAGCTGGTCGAGTTGGTAGAGATGGAGCTGCGCGAGCTGCTGAGCAGCTATCAGTTCCCGGGCGACGACATCCCCATCATCCAGGGCTCGGCGGTTTGCGCCCTGAACGACACCCAGCCGGAGCTTGGCGAACAGGCGATCCTGAAGCTGATGGAGGCCGTTGACGCCTACATCCCGCAGCCGGAACGCGACATCGACAAGCCCTTCCTGATGCCGGTGGAAGACGTGTTCTCCATCTCGGGCCGTGGCACCGTGGTGACCGGTCGCGTGGAGCGCGGCATCGTGAAGGTGGGCGAGGAAGTCGAGATCGTGGGCCTGAAGGCCACCGTGAAGACCGTCGTCACCGGCGTTGAGATGTTCCGCAAGCTGCTCGACCAGGGCCAGGCCGGCGACAACATCGGCGCCCTGCTCCGTGGCACGAAGCGCGAAGACGTGGAGCGCGGCCAGGTGCTCGCCAAGCCGGGCAGCATCACCCCGCACACCAAGTTCAAGGCCGAGAGCTACATCCTGACGAAGGAAGAGGGTGGCCGTCATACCCCGTTCTTCACCAACTACCGCCCGCAGTTCTACTTCCGCACCACGGACGTGACCGGCATCGTTCAGCTGCCGGAAGGCGTTGAGATGGTGATGCCGGGCGACAACGTGTCGATGGATGTGGAGCTGATCGCTCCGATCGCCATGGACGAGGGCCTGCGCTTCGCCATCCGCGAAGGTGGCCGCACCGTCGGCGCCGGCGTGGTTGCGCAGATCGTCGCCTGAGCCAACTGATCTTCACCGCCGGGGCCTTCCTGGTCCCGGCGGTGTGCCGTTTCGGAAGTGCCTTTTGCGACCGAGATTTTGCCTTTAGCGACTATGACTTCAGCGATTGACGACTGCCCGCTGATCGGAACCGAGTGATGGACAACCAGAACATCCGCATCCGCCTGAAGGCGTACGATCACCGCGTGCTTGATAACAGCACGAAGGAGATCGTGAACACGGCCAAGCGCACGGGTGCGCAGATCCGCGGCCCCATTCCGCTGCCCACGCATATCGAGCGCTTCACCGTGAACCGCTCGCCGCACGTGGACAAGAAGAGCCGCGAGCAGTTCGAAATCCGCACCCATCGCCGCCTGCTGGATATCGTCGACCCCACCCCGCAGACCGTGGATGCGCTGATGAAGCTCGACCTGGCCGCCGGTGTCGACGTGGAAATCAAGCTCTAGCCTACCCTCCCGCTCGGGACTGTCCCGGGCGTCGTTTTGGCCTATGAACCCGCCCCGATCGCAAGTGACGGGGGTTCCTCTGGGGAACGGAAGAAAATGCGAACAGGACTGCTTGCGAAGAAGCTGGGCATGACCCGGATCTTCAAGGACGACGGCACGCATGTGCCGGTCACCGTGCTGCACGTGGACAACGTGCAGGTCGTGGCCGCCCGTACCGAAGAGAAGGATGGCTACACGGCTGTCCAGATCGGGTATGGCAAGGCCAAGGTGAAGAACGTGTCCCAGCCGAACAAGGGCCACTACGCCAAGGCGAAGGTGGAACCCAAGGCGAAGCTGGTCGAGTTCCGCGTCGATGCCGACGCCATACTGGAACCCGGTGCGACCCTTTCCGCCGCGCATTTCGTCGCTGGCCAGATCGTGGACATCTCCGGCACCACCAAGGGCAAGGGGTTCGCTGGCGCGATGAAGCGCTGGAACTTCTCAGGCCTTGAAGCCAGCCACGGCGTTTCGATCAGCCACCGCTCGCACGGTTCCACGGGTAACCGCCAGGATCCCGGCAAGACCTTCAAGAACAAGAAGATGGCCGGCCATCTCGGCCAGGAGCGGATCACCACCCAGAACCTGGTGGTTGCCGCTGTGGATGCCGCCAAGGGCCTTCTGATGATCAAGGGCGCCGTCCCGGGCGCCAAGGGCGGCTACGTGCTCGTGCGCGATGCCGTGAAGCGCGCCCGTCCGGCGGAGGCGCCGTTCCCGGCCGGCCTCGTCGAGACGGCGAGCTAAGGGGGCAGGACCATGCAGATCGACATCAAGACCCTCGACAACACAACCGCCGGCTCCACGGAGCTGCCGGATGACCTGTTCGGCGCCGCGCCGCGCCCCGACATCATGGCCCGCGTGGTCCACTGGCAGCAGGCCAAGCGCCGTGCCGGCACCCACAAGGTGAAGGGCATGGGTGAGGTGAGCGGCACCACGAAGAAGCCGTATCGTCAGAAGGGCACCGGCAACGCCCGTCAGGGCAGCCTGCGCGCTCCGCAGTTCCGCACCGGTGGCGCCGTTCACGGCCCGGTGGTTCGCAGCCATGCCTACGACCTGCCGAAGAAGGTGCGCCGCCTCGGCCTGATCTCTGCCCTGTCGCAGAAGCAGCGCGACGGTAAGCTGGTGGTGCTGGACGCGGCTTCGGGTGGCTCCGGCAAGACCAAGGAGCTGAAGGCGAAGCTGGTCGCGCTGGGCTGGAAGTCCGTGCTGGTGGTGGACCACACCGTGGACACCTCCTTCCTGCTTGCCAGCCGCAACATCATCGGCGTGGACGTGCTGCCGACGGTGGGCGCCAACGTGTATGACATCCTCGCCCATGACGTGCTGGCGATCACCACCGCCGGCGTCGAGGGGCTCAAGGCCCGCCTCGGTGCGGCTGAGGGAGGCCAGTAAATGAGCGACGCAAAGCCCGCCAAGCGCCAGAAGCAACTGTCGCGCGAGGCGATGTACACCATCATCCGCAACCCGATCGTCACTGAAAAGGCGACGATCGTCAGTGAGCGGGGCCAGTTCGTCTTCCGGGTGGCGATCGACGCCAAGAAGCCCGAGATCAAGGCGGCGGTCGAAGGCCTGTTCGGGGTCAAGGTGCTGGCGGTGAACACGCTCATCACCAAGGGCAAGACCAAGCGCTTCCGGGGTCGCCCCGGTGTGCGTTCCGACGTGAAGAAGGCCTATGTCACCCTGGCGGAGGGGCAGTCGATCGACCTCTCCACCGGCCTGGCGTAAGCGGGGACGACGCAGATGGCACTGAAGAACTTTAATCCCGTCACGCCCAGCCTTCGCGGCACCGTGCTGATCAGCCGGGCCGAGCTGTGGAAGGGCAAGCCGATCAAGGGCCTCACCGAGGGGCTTTCGCAGACCGGCGGTCGCAACAACCACGGCCGCATCACCAGCCGGTTCCGCGGCGGCGGTCACAAGCAGACCTACCGCATGGTGGACTTCAAGCGCCGCAAGCGCGATGTGATCGCCATCGTGCAGCGCCTGGAATATGACCCGAACCGTACCGCCTTCATCGCGCTGATCAAGTATCGCGATGGCGAACTGTCCTACATCCTGGCCCCGCAGCGCCTGAAGGCCGGCGACCAGGTGGTGGCTTCGGCACGCGCGGACATCAAGCCGGGCAACGCAATGCCGCTCTCGGCCATCCCGGTTGGCACGATCGTGCACAACATCGAGATGAAGCCCGGTGCCGGCGGCAAGATCGCCCGTGCAGCCGGGCAGTATGCCCAGCTGGTTGGCAAGGACGCAGGCTACGCGCAGATCAAGCTGATGTCTGGCGAGCTGCGCATGGTCCGCGGCGAGTGCATGGCCGCGATTGGCGCCGTGTCCAACCCGGACAACTCCAACCAGAGCCTTGGCAAGGCCGGCCGTTCGCGCTGGCTCGGCCGCAAGCCGCACAACAGAGGCGTGGTGATGAACCCGGTTGACCATCCGCACGGCGGCGGTGAAGGCCGCACCTCGGGCGGTCGTCATCCGGTCACCCCGTGGGGCAAGCCGACGAAGGGCTACAAGACCAGGGTCAACAAGCGCACGGACAGGCTGATCATCCGCAGCCGCAACAAGGGCAAGGGCTGAGGCCATGACACGTTCCACATGGAAGGGCCCGTTCGTGGACGGGTACCTGCTCAACAAGGCAGATGCCTCGCGAGCTTCCGGGCGCAGCGAAGTGATCAAGATCTGGTCGCGCCGCTCCACCATCCTGCCGCAGTTCGTCGGGCTTACGTTCGGCGTATACAACGGCCACAAGTTCCTGCCGGTGCAGGTCACGGAGAACATGGTCGGGCACAAGTTCGGCGAGTTCTCGCCCACCCGCACCTTCACCGGCCATGCGTCGGACAAGAAGGCGAAGCGAGGCTGACATGAGCAAGCCGAAAACCCCGCGCGCCCTGGCCGAGACCGAGGCGCAGGCCATCCTCTCCAACATCCGGATCAGCCCCCGCAAGCTGAACCTGGTTGCTGGCCTCATCCGCAACAAGCCGGCCTCCGCGGCCGTCGCCACCCTCACCTTCTCCAAGCGCCGTATCGCCGGCACTGTGAAGAAGGCGCTGGAGAGCGCGATCGCGAACGCCGAGAACAACCATCAGCTGGATGTCGACCGCCTGGTTGTCACCCGCGCCGAAGTCGGCAAGTCGGTGGTCATGCGCCGCTTCCACGCTCGCGGCCGCGGTCGCGCTTCGCGCATCGAAAAGTGGTTCAGCCACCTGAAGATCGTGGTCGCCGAACGCCAGCAGGCCGAAACCCAGAACGAGGCGGCATAACCGATGGGTCACAAAGTCAATCCGATCGGGCTGCGGCTCGGCATCAACCGCACCTGGGATAGCCGCTGGTACGCTGGCGCTGATTATTCCAAGTTGCTGCACGATGACCTGAAGCTCCGCGCCCATCTGCGCAAGAAGCTGGCTGGTGCCGGCGTCTCCCGCGTCGTGATCGAGCGCCCGGCCAAGAAGCCGCGCGTGACCATCTATGCCGCTCGTCCCGGCGTGGTGATCGGCAAGAAGGGCCAGGACATCGAGAACCTGCGCAAGGATCTCGGCAAGATGGCCAAGGGCGAGGTCTCGCTGAACATCGTCGAGATCCGCAAGCCCGAGATCGACGCAACTCTGGTGGCCGAGAACATCTCCCAGCAGCTGGAGCGCCGTGTGGCCTTCCGCCGTGCGATGAAGCGCGCCGTGCAGTCCGCGATGCGCCTCGGCGCCCAGGGCATCCGCATAAACTGCGGTGGCCGTCTCGGTGGCGCGGAAATCGCCCGCGTGGAGTGGTATCGCGAGGGGCGCGTGCCCCTGCACACGCTGCGCGCCGACATCGATTTTGGTACCGCCACCGCCAAGACCACCTACGGCACCTGCGGTGTCAAGGTTTGGATCTTCAAGGGTGAGATCCTCGCCCACGATCCGCTGGCACAGGACCGTCGCGCCGCCGAGCAGGCGCCGCAGCGCTAAGGATCAGAGCCATGCTTTCCCCGAAGCGGACCAAGTACCGCAAGGCCCATAAGGGCCGCATTCACGGCGTCGCCAAGGGCGGCACCTCGCTTAATTTCGGCGCCTTCGGCCTCAAGGCCCTGGAGCCGGAGCGGGTCACCGCCAGGCAGATCGAATCGGCCCGCCGCGCTATCACGCGCGCTATGCGCCGTGCCGGCCGCGTGTGGATTCGTATCTTCCCCGATGTGCCCGTCTCGCAGAAGCCGGCTGAAGTCCGCATGGGCTCCGGCAAGGGTTCGCCGGAGTTCTGGGTGTGCCGCGTAAAGCCCGGTCGCATCATGTTCGAGATCGACGGCGTGGCCCCCGAGTTGGCCAAGGAGGCGCTGACCCTCGGCGCCGCCAAGCTGCCGATCAAGACGAAGTTCATCACCCGCATCGGAGACGCGTGAGATGGCCAAGCAAACCAAGCCGGCCGACATCCGCGCCAAGTCCGGCGATCAGCTGGCGACGCAGCTCCTGGATCTCCGCAAGGAGCAGTTCAACCTCCGCTTCCAGAAGGCCACTGGCCAGACCGAAGGCGTGGGCCGGGTGAAGGCAGTCCGTCGCGATATCGCACGGGTGAAGACGATCATGACCGAACAGAAGCGCGCGGCCCCCAAGCCCGCCGCGCAGTCGTAAAGGAGTAGGGGCGATGCCAAGGCGCGTCCTGACGGGGCGGGTGACCAGCGACAAGATGGACAAGACGATTACCGTTCTTGTTGCTCGTCGTATCATGCACCCGCTGTATAAGAAGTTCATTCGCCGGTCGAAAAACTACGCGGCACACGATGAGGCCAACCTGTGCAAGGTAGGCGACATGGTGCGCATCGAGGAATGCCGGCCGATCAGCAAGCGCAAGACCTGGACGGTGGTCGAGCGCAATGGCCAGCCGCTGGGTGCCGAGGCCCCCGTTGTGGCCGAAGCGGTCCAGGGTTGAGGGAGAGAGCTAGATGATCTCCGTCGAATCAAACCTGGAAGTGGCCGACAACTCCGGCGCCCGGCGCGTGCAGTGCATCAAGGTGCTCGGCGGCTCCAAGCGCAAGACGGCGTCGGTGGGCGATGTGATCGTGGTGTCCGTGAAGGACGCGATCCCCCGTGGCAAGGTGAAGAAGGGCGACGTGCACCAGGCGGTGATCGTTCGCACAAGCTTCCCCGTGCGCCGGGCCGATGGCAGCGCCATTCGCTTCGACCGCAATGCGGCCGTCCTGATCAACAAGCAGCAGGAGCCGATCGGCACCCGCATCTTCGGGCCGGTCGTTCGCGAACTGCGCGCGCGCAAGTTCATGAAGATCATCTCGCTGGCTCCGGAGGTGCTGTAACATGGCGGCCCGCATCAAGAAGGGCGATACCGTCCTGGTCATCAGCGGCGCCGACCGCGGCAAGCGTGGCGAAGTGCTGCGCGTGCTGCCGACGGATAATCGCGCGGTGGTTCAGGGCGTCAATGTCGCCAAGAAGCACACGAAGCCCACCGGCATGGGCAACCCCGGCGGCATCGTGTCCGTCGAGGCGAGCCTTCACCTGTCAAACCTGAAGCTGGTCGACCCCAAGACCGGAACACCGACGAAGGTCGCGTTCCGCACTTTGGACGACGGCCGCAAGGTCCGCGTTGCCAAGGCAAACGGCAACGTGATCGAGAGCTGAGGAGGCTTCGATGAGCGGAACCAAGAAGGGCGCCCCCAAGGGCGGCGCCAAATCCGGCGGCAAGTCGGCCGGCGGCGGCCGCGGTGCGGCCCCCCCGACCAAGGCCGAATCCCGCGCCGCCCGCGGCGAGGTCACCTACGCCGTAGCTGCCGAGGTTTCGGCCGGCACTGGCGAGATGCCCCGCATGCAGCAGCGCTACGTGGATGAGATCCGCGCGGCGATGCTGGGCGAGTTCGGCTACACCAACCCGATGCAGGTGCCGAAGCTCGAGAAGATCGTCATCAACATGGGCGTCGGCGAAGCTGCCGGCGACCAGAAGAAGCTTGATGCCGCGGTCTCGGAACTGGCGCTGATCAGCGGCCAGAAGCCGGTCAAGACCGTGGCCAAGAAGGCGATCGCTGGCTTCAAGATCCGCAAGGGTCTGCCGATCGGTTGCAAGGTCACGCTGCGCAAGACCCGCATGTATGAGTTCCTGGATCGCCTGGTCACCATCGCGCTTCCGCGCGTGCGTGACTTCCGCGGCATCCCGGGCACCAAGGGTTTCGATGGTCGTGGCAACTTTGCCATGGGCCTGAAGGAGCAGATCGTGTTCCCGGAAATCGTCTACGACAAGGTGGACGAGATCAGGGGCATGGACATCGTCTTCGTGACCACCGCGAAGACCGATGCCGAGGCGAAGGCCCTGCTGAAGAAGTTCGACATCCCCTTCTCCGGCTAAGGAGAGGGGGCGGCCCTCGCCACCTGGCGCGGGCGCCTGATATCAACGCCGACGATTTGGAAAACCACCGGCCGCGGCCGGCAGGTTCCGGAGGACAAGACAGGATGGCCAAGACATCCCAGGTCAACCGCAACGCGAAGCGCGCTTACATGGCTGAGCGCGACAAGGCGAAGCGCGCCACGCTGAAGGCGGTTGTGATGGACAAAACCCTCCCCGTGGAGGACCGGTTCGAGGCAACGCTGAGGCTCGCCCAGCTGCCGCGCAACGGTGCGAAGGTGCGCTGGCGCCTGCGCTGTGAGCTCACGGGCCGCCCGCGCGCCAACTACCGCAAGTTCAAGCTCAGCCGCATCGCGCTGCGCGACCTCGCCAGTGCCGGGCAGATCCCCGGCATGGTCAAGGCCAGCTGGTAGGAGCCGGAACATGTCGATGTCCGATCCCTTGGGTGACATGCTCACCCGCATTCGCAATGCGCAGCGCGCGCGCCATGCGAGCTGCCTGTCGCCGGCCTCCAAGCTGCGTGCAAACGTTCTGGATGCTCTGAAGCGTGAAGGCTTCATCCGCGGCTTCGCCGCCGAGGAACTTCGTCCCGGTGTTGCCCAGCTTCGTATTGAGCTGAAGTACAACGAGGGCGAACCCGTGATCAAGGAGATCACCCGCGTCTCCAAGCCGGGCCGCCGCGTTTACTCGAAGATCGAGGAACTGCCGCGCGTCTACGCCGGCCTCGGTATCTCGATCCTGTCCACGCCTCGCGGCGTGCTGTCCGATGCGGAGGCCCGCGCTGCCCATGTGGGCGGCGAAGTCCTTTGCCGCGTGTTCTGAGGAGGCTGGCATGTCACGGGTAGGCAAATACCCCGTCGAGATCCCCGCCGGCGTGCAGGTGGTTCTCGCGGGCCGCGTGCTCTCGGCCAAGGGCAAGCTCGGGGAGCTCAAGCTGGAGCTCACCGACAACGTCGACGCCACGGTGGAAGGCAACAAGATTGCCATCGCCCCGCGCGGCAATTCCGCGCCGGCACGCATGATGTGGGGCACCACCCGCGCCAACGTGGCCAGCATGGTGAAGGGCGTCTCCGAGGGCTATTCCAAGTCGATGGAGATTACCGGCACCGGCTACCGCGCCGCGGTCCAGGGCTCCAACCTGGTGATCAACCTCGGTTTCTCGCATGACGTTGTGTATGCGATCCCCCCCGGGATCACCGTCACCTGCGAGCGCCCGACGGCCATCAAGGTTGCCGGCACCGACAAGCGCCTCGTCGGTCAGGTCTGCGCCGAGATCCGCGCCTGGCGTCCGCCCGAACCCTATAAGGGCAAGGGTGTGAAGTTCGAAGGCGAGAAGATCCTGCGCAAGGAAGGGAAGAAGAAGTGAGCGCCGACAACAAGGACCTGCAGCAGCGCCGGCGCACGCGCCTTCGCTTCCAGCTGCGCCTCAAGGCCATCGGGCGGCCGCGGCTGTCGGTGTTCCGCTCGGGCAAGAACATCTACGCCCAGGTCATCGACGACGCGCAGGGCCGCACCGTGGCTGCCGCGTCCACGCTCGATACCGCGCTCCGCGCCCAGCTCAAGACGGGTGCCGACAAGGACGCGGCAACGGCCGTTGGCAAGCTGGTCGCCGAGCGTGCGCTAGCGGCCGGTGTCACCGCCGTGGTCTTCGACCGCGGCTCCTACCTCTACCACGGCCGCGTCAAGGCGCTGGCCGAAGCCGCCCGTGAGGGCGGACTGTCCTTCTAGGGAATCGAAGCAATGGCACGTGAACCGAGGGAAGGCGGCGGTGGCCGTGGCGGTCGCGATCGCGATCGCAACAACGACCGCGGCGGCGAGGGCGGCGACGACCTGATCGACAAGCTGGTTACCATCAACCGCGTCGCCAAAGTGGTGAAGGGTGGCCGTCGGTTCGCCTTCGCCGCTCTGGTGGTGGTGGGCGACCAGAAGGGCCGCGTCGGCTACGGCGCCGGCAAGGCGCGCGAAGTGCCGGAGGCCATCCGCAAGGCCACGGAGCGCGCCAAGAAGGGCTTGATCCGCGTTCCGATGAAGGAAGGCCGCACGCTGCACCACGACGTCACCGGCAGTTTCGGCGCCGGCTCCGTCGTTCTGCGCAGCGCCACGGCCGGCACCGGCATCATTGCCGGCGGCCCGATGCGCGCCGTGTTCGAAACGCTGGGTATTGGCGATGTCGTGGCCAAGAGCCTCGGCAGCCGCAACCCGCACAACATGGTCAAGGCCACGTTTGCGGCTCTGCAGCGTTGCGCCAGCCCGCGTTCGGTGGCCCAGCGCCGTGGCAAGAAGGTCTCCGACCTGCTTGGCAAGCGCGACAATCCAGCCCAGGAGGGCGTGGCTGATGCCTGATCCCAAGAAGACCGTTAAGGTCACTCAGATTGCCTCCGTCGCCGGCCGCAAGCCGGGCCAGAAGGAGACGCTGATCGGCCTTGGCCTGAACAAGATCCGCCGTTCGCGCGAGCTCGAGGATACTCCCTCGGTGCGCGGTATGATCCGCAAGGTCGCCCACCTGGTGAAGGTCGACGAGTCCTGAACCCGCAAGGGTTCAGGCCGGGCCCGCAGGGGCCCATAGGAGAGTGCGATGAATCTCAATGAACTGCGCGACAACCCCGGCTCGCGCCTGAAGTCCAAGCGTCTGGGCCGCGGCATCGGCTCCGGCAAGGGCAAGACCTCCGGCAAGGGCGTCAAGGGTCAGAAGGCACGTGAAGGCGTGGCGCTGAACGGCTTCGAGGGCGGTCAGCTCCCGATCTACCGCCGCCTCCCGAAGCGTGGCTTCAACAACATCTTCCGCAAGGAATATGCCCCGGTGAATATCGGCGCGCTGGCGAAGGCCATCGAGTCGGGCCGCATCGACGGCAGCCAGCCGATCACCGAGGCGTCCCTGATCGTCGCCGGTCTCGTGCGCGGCGGCAAGGTGGCCGGCGTTCGCCTGCTCGCAATGGGCGAGATCGGCCGGGCCGTGACCATCACCGTTTCCGGCGCCTCGGCGACCGCGATTGCGGCGATTGAGGCTGCCGGCGGTAGCGTCACCACCACGGTGGCCAAGCCGGCGGCGGACGCAGCCTGATGTTCCCGTCCCTGGGGAGGGAGCCCACGGGCTTCCTCCATCCGGGGGCGCGCGCTATGTAAGTGCTCGACGGCGCCTCGGGAGGACCCGCTGGCGCCGTCTGCACGATGAGGAATGCAAACCGATGGCGTCGGCGGCCGAACAGCTCGCGGCAAACCTGAACCTCGCCACCTTCTCCAAGGCGACTGAGCTCAAGAAGCGCATCTGGTTCACTCTGGGCGCGCTGATCGTCTACCGCATCGGCACCTACATCCCGGTGCCTGGCGTGGATGCCTCTGTGATGGGCGAGATGCTGGCCCAGCACGGCGGCGGCATCCTGGGCATGTTCGACATGTTCTCGGGCGGTGCGCTCGGTCGCATGACCGTGTTCGCGCTGAACATCATGCCCTACATCAGCGCCAGCATCATAATCCAGCTGATGACAGCCGCGGTGCCTGCGCTGGAGACGCTGAAGAAGGAAGGCGAGCAGGGCCGCAAGCGGATCAACCAATACACCCGCTACCTCACCGTCGTGATCGCGATCATCCAGAGTTACGGCATCGCCGTGGGGCTGGAGGGCATGCGCGGCAGCTTCGGCGCGGCGGTGATCGACCCCGGCCTGTTCTTCCGGATCTCCTGCGTGGTCTCGCTGGTCGGCGGCACGATGTTCCTGATGTGGCTCGGCGAGCAAATCACCGCGCGGGGCATCGGCAACGGCACCAGCCTCATCATCATGGTCGGCATTGTCGCCAGCGTGCCCAGCGCTCTCGCCTCGCTGTTCGAACTCGGCCGAACCGGCGCGCTCAGCCCGGTGTTCATCATCGCCTTCTTCATCGTCGCAGCGGCCGTGATCATGTTCATCGTGTTCATCGAACGCGCGCAGCGTCGGATCATCGTCCAGTATCCCAAGCGCCAGGTCGGCAACCGCATGTTCGGTGGCGACAGCACGCACATGCCGCTGAAGATCAACACCGCGGGCGTGATTCCGCCGATTTTTGCCAGCTCCATCCTGCTCGTACCGGCGACCATCACCGGCTTCTCCGGCGCCACTGGCGAGCCGGGCTGGCTGTCCAGCATCGGTGCCGCGCTGGCCCACGGCACGCCGCTCTACATGCTCACCTACGCGGCGATGATTGTCTTCTTCGCCTATTTCTACACCGCCGTGGTGTTCAACCCGGAAGAGACCGCCGACAACCTCAAGAAGCACGGCGGCTTCATCCCGGGCATCCGCCCCGGGAGCGCCACGTCCAGCTACTTCGACACGATCCTCACCCGCCTCACCACCCTCGGCGCCATCTACCTCTGCATCGTCTGCCTCACGCCGGAGGTGTTGATCGCCCAGTACGGCGTGCCCTTCTACTTCGGTGGCACCAGCGTGATGATCATTGTCTCCGTCACGATGGACACCGTTACGCAGATCCAGTCGCATCTGCTGGCACACCAGTATGAGGGCCTGATCAAGAAGGCCCGTGTCAAAGGGAGGGGAAGGTGAACCTGATCCTGCTGGGCCCCCCGGGGGCCGGAAAAGGCACCCAGGCCAAGCGCCTGCAGGACCGCTACGGCATCGTGCAGATCTCCACCGGGGACATGCTGCGTGCCGAGGTCGCCGCCGGCAGTGAGGTCGGCCTGCAGGCCAAGGCCGTCATGGCTGCGGGCCAACTGGTGTCAGACGATATCCTCATTCGCATGCTCGCCGGCCGCATTGCGCGCCCGGATTGCGTGCGCGGCTTCATCCTCGACGGCTTCCCGCGCACCGTGCCGCAGGCCGAGGCGCTGGATACCATGCTGGCCGGCCAGTCCATGCCGCTGGATGCCGTCGTGGAACTGAAGGTGGACGACGGCGCCCTGGTGGAACGCATCGCCGGCCGCTTCACCTGCGCCAAATGCGGCGAGGGCTACAACGACACTCTGCAGCCCCCCAAGGTCGCCGGTGTGTGCGACCGCTGCGGCGGCACCGAATTCACCCGCCGCGCGGATGACAACCGCGAGACGGTTGGCGCCCGCCTGGCCGCCTACCACAAGCAAACCGCGCCGATCCTGCCGCACTACGCCGCGCGCGGCCGCCTGCATGCAGTCGACGGCATGGCAGACCCCGATGCGGTTACGCAGGAGCTGGTTCGTCTGCTGGATCCGCTGGCGAAGACGACCAAAGCCTGAATAGGTTAAGCCTCAGCGTCCCGCAAGGCGCAGGGCTCGGGCGTGCTCACGAAGAAGTGATGTGAGCGCGTTGACTCCCAGGGGGCCGCCGCTATAGTGCGCGCCCTTGGCGACCCCGGTTCACACCGGCCGCCATCCGTGATGTTTGCGGCATCAGGCCACGGCGCACCGGCTTCAAACCGGCGTCGGGCTTTATGCCGGTTGGCCGAAGGGCCGTAGAGTTAAGGGCTGGATCGGGCACAGGCATTCTCTGCACTGGCCCCGATGATGAAGGAGTAGACGGCGTGGCGCGTATTGCCGGCGTGAACATCCCAACCAATAAGCGGGTGACTATCAGCCTGCGCTATATCTTCGGTATCGGCCCGGCCAAGGCGCAGGAAATCTGCACCAAGCTCGGCATCGCCGACGACAAGCGCGTGAACCAGCTTTCCGACGAGGAAGTGCTGCGCATTCGTGAGATCGTGGACCGCGACTACCGCGTCGAGGGCGATCTGCGCCGCGAAGTGGCCATGAACATCAAGCGCCTGATGGACCTGGGCTGCTACCGCGGCCTGCGCCATCGTCGTGGCCTGCCGGTGCGCGGCCAGCGCACCCACACCAACGCCCGCACCCGCAAGGGCAAGGCCGTGGCCATCGCCGGCAAGAAGAAGGTCACGAAGTAGCCCTTCGGCCACTTCGCCTTCGCCGCTCACGCTACCAGCGGCGGTGCGCCCCCAGCCCAGACCATCGGTCTCCGATTGTCGTATCTGGGGCGCCCGCCGCACCGTTTGAACAGGATCACCTCGGATGGCCAAGCCCGCCCAAGCCCGCACCCGTAAGAAGGAACGCAAGAACATCACGTCGGGCGTCGCCCACGTGGCTGCGACCTTCAACAACACGATGATCACCATCACCGACGCGCAGGGCAACGCCATCGCGTGGTCGTCTTCGGGCGCCCAGGGCTTCAAGGGTAGCCGCAAGTCCACCCCGTACGCGGCCCAGGTCGCTGCCGAGGATGCCGGCAAGAAGGCCCGCGAGCACGGCATGGAAACGCTGGAGATCGAGGTGTCCGGCCCCGGCTCCGGCCGTGAGAGCGCGCTTCGCGCCCTACAGGCGGTGGGCTTCACCATCAGCGCCATCCGCGACATGACCCCGATTCCCCATAACGGCTGCCGCCCCCGTAAGCGCCGCCGCGTCTGATACCCCGGCGCCTTGCCTGAGCCTTGCGGCCCCGTCCCGATGGCTTCGGCGGGGCCGCCCCTCCCATGGCAGGCCCCGTCCCCGCGGCGGGCCCCGACCGAACAGGGCATTCATCCATGCGACTTAGCGTCGTCTTGCAGAAGAACTGGGACTCGCTGATCAAGCCGGAGAAGCTCGGCGTCGAGCACGGCTCTGATCCGTCCCGCACCGCGACCGTCGTCGCCGAGCCGCTCGAGCGCGGCTTCGGCATGACGTTGGGCAACGCGCTGCGCCGCGTGCTGCTCTCCTCCCTTCAGGGTGCCGCCGTCACCGCCGTGCAGATCGATGGCGTGCTGCATGAATTCAGCAGCATTGCCGGCGTGCGCGAAGACGTCACCGACATCGTGCTGAACATCAAGCAGCTTGCGCTCCGTATGCACGGCGAAGGCCCGAAGCGCATGGTGCTGCAGGCGACCGGCCCCGGCGAAGTGAAGGCCGGCCAGATCCAGACCGGCCACGACATCGAGGTGATGAACCCCGATCTCGTGATCTGCACGCTTGATGACGGCGTGAAGCTTGGCATGGAGTTCACGGTGCAGATGGGCAAGGGCTACGTGCCGTCCTCCGCCAACCGCCCCGAGGACGCGCCGATCGGCCTCATCCCCGTCGATGCCATCTATTCCCCGGTCCGCCGCGTCTCCTACCGCGTGGAACCCACCCGCGTCGGCCAGGTGACGGACTACGACAAGCTGCTGCTGCAGGTGGAAACCAACGGAGCCGTCTCGCCGGAGGATGCCGTGGCCGTCGCCGCGCGCATCCTGCAGGACCAGCTGAAGCTGTTCATCAACTTCGATGAGCCGCAGGCCGCCCGCATGGAGGAACCGCAGGACGACCTGCCGTTCAACCGCAACCTGCTGCGCAAGGTTGATGAGCTGGAGCTGTCGGTGCGTAGCGCCAACTGCCTCAAGAACGACAACATTGTCTATATCGGCGACCTCGTGCAGAAGTCCGAACAGGAAATGCTGCGCACGCCGAACTTCGGCCGCAAGTCGCTCAACGAGATCAAGGAGGTTCTTTCCTCCATGGGCCTCGCCCTGGGCATGACCGTGACCGGTTGGCCGCCTGAGAATATCGAAGACCTTGCCAAGCGGCTTGAAGAGCCGTTCTGATCGAAGCTGAGTTAGGAAGACAACCATGCGCCATGGCGTTGCCGGCCGAAAGCTCGGCGTCACCACCACCCATCGCTTTGCCATGTTCCGGAACATGGCGAATGCGCTGATCAAGCACGAGCAGATCACCACCACCCTGCCCAAGGCCAAGGAGCTGCGGCCGGTGGCGGAGAAGCTCATCACCCTGGGTAAGCGCGGCGGCCTTCACGCCCGTCGCCAGGCCTATGCCGAGCTGCGCGACAACGCGATGGTGTCCAAGCTCTTCACCACGCTGGCCGATCGCTACAAGGCCCGGCCCGGGGGTTACTGCCGCGTTCTGAAGGCTGGTATCCGCTACGGCGATGCCGCCGACATGGCGGTGATCGAACTGGTCGACCGCGACCCCTCCGCCAAGGGCCAGGATAGCGGCCCGGTCGCCGAGCGCGCCGAGGAAGCCGACAGCGAGTGAGCTTCGGCTTGCCGCGGTAGCCTGAAGGAAACCGGCCGCGAGGCCGGTTTTCTGTTGTCTGGGGAAGATCGAACCAAGTGCCATGAGCCAGCCGGCCCCGCCCTCGCGCCTTGCCGCCATCGCGCTCTTCGCCTCCATCGTCGTGGCCTGGGGCATCACCTGGACGGTGGCCAAGCTCATCGTCATGGAAGTGCCGCCCTTCTGGATGTCGGCCATCCGCAGCCTCGTGGCCACCGTGGGTCTTGGCGTGCTGCTGGTCGCCCGCGGCCAGATGATCATCCCCAAGCGCGGGGACCTGCCGGTGATCGTCATGATCTCCGTCCCACACATGATCGTCTTCTCGGTGCTGATGTCCTACGGGCTCATGCACGTGCCCGTCGGCCGCTCCGTCGTGCTGGCCTACACCACGCCACTCTGGGTGGCCCTCGGTGCCTGGCCGTTCCTGCGGGAGCGCATCCCCCCCCCCCGCGCCGCCGGTATCGGCCTTGGGCTCGCGGGCCTGGCCTTCCTGTTCAACCCGCTGGCGTTCGACTGGTCCGACCGCAGCGCGCTGTTCGGCAACGCCATGCTGTTGCTCTCGGCACTGTCCTGGTCGGTGTCGATTCTCTATACGCGGGCCCATAAATGGATCAGCTCGCCCTTCCAGCTAGTGTTCTGGCAGGCGCTGTTGGCCACGGTGGTGCTGTTCATCCTGGCCCCGCTGGTCGAGGGGGCGCCCAGTTTCACCTTCTCGCCCTGGCTTGCTGCGCTATTTGCCTATACCGGCCTGATCGCCACCGCCTACGCCTTCTGGGCACTCGCCATCGTCAACCGCTCGCTGCCCGCCTCCACCACGGCGCTTGGCATCCTTGCCACCCCCGTGGTGGGCATTGCCGGCTCCGCCATCTTCCTCGGCGAGGGCATCGACCTCCCCCTTATGGTCGCAGCCGCCATGATCCTCTCGGGCATCGCGATCGGCACCTTGCGCCGCTGACCTGCTATATTGTCGGCGTGTCCCTGTCTCTCCCACTCCCGGAGCCCACGCCCGCCACCGGTCCTCTCGCGGACCGCCTGCGCCCCCGCGCACTGCCGGAGGTCGTCGGCCAGGATCACCTGCTGGGCCCCGCCGGCACCCTCACGCGCATGCTCCAGCGCGGCTCGCTTGCCTCGTTGATCCTCTGGGGCCCCCCGGGCGTCGGCAAGACCACCATCGCCCGCCTGCTCGCCGAACAGGCCAACCTGCACTTCGTCCAACTCAGCGCCGTGTTCTCCGGCGTCGCCGACCTCAAGAAATGCTTCGAGGAAGCCACGCGCCGCCGCGCCCACGGCCAGGCCACGCTGCTCTTCGTGGACGAGATCCACCGCTTCAACCGCGCCCAGCAGGATGGTTTCCTGCCGGTGGTGGAGAACGGCACCGTCACCCTGATCGGCGCCACCACCGAAAATCCCAGCTTCGCCCTCAACGGCGCGCTGCTCTCGCGCTGCCAGGTGCTCGTCCTCAAGCGCCTGGACGATGCCGGGCTGGATTTGCTGCTGCACCGGGCCGAGGCCGCCATCGGCCACCCCCTGCCGGTGGACCCGGAGGCCCGCGCCACCCTGCGCGCCATGGCCGATGGCGATGGCCGCTATTTGCTCAACCTCGCCGAACAGCTTGCCGCACTGCCGCCGGAAACACCCCCGCTGGACGTGCCGGAACTCTCCGAGCTGCTGGCCAAGCGTGCCGCGCTCTACGACAAGGACCGGGAGGAGCACTACAACCTCATCTCCGCCCTGCACAAATCGCTGCGTGGCAGCGATTGCGACGCCGCCCTCTACTGGCTCGCCCGCATGCTGGTGGGCGGCGAAGACCCGCGCTACATCGCCCGCCGCCTGCTGCGCTTCGCCAGCGAGGATATCGGCATGGCCGACCCCCAGGCGCTGCAGTTCACGCTCGCCGCCTGGGAAACCTATGAACGCCTCGGCTCCCCGGAAGGCGAACTGGCCATCGCCCAGGCCGTGGTCTATCTCGGCACCGCCCCCAAATCGAACGCACTCTACACCGCCCTCGGCGCCGCGCAGCGCGCCGCGAAAGGCACCGGCAGCCTCATGCCCCCCGCCCATATCCTGAACGCGCCCACCAAGCTGATGAAGAACCTCGGCTACGGCGCCGGCTACGCCTACGATCACGACACGGAAGACGGCTTCAGCGGCCAGAACTACTTCCCGGATACGATGCCGCGGCAGCAATTCTACCACCCCGTGGAACGTGGTTTCGAGCGCGAGGTGGGCAAACGCCTTGCCTACTGGGCCAAGCTGCGCCAGGACCGCGGCGCATGACCGTCAGCACCAAAGAAGTCACCGAGGACGAGGCCGATATCCGCCTCGACCGCTGGTTCCGCCGCCATTTCCCCGGCATCACCCAAGGGGTGATCCACAAGCTTTGCCGCACCGGCCAGATGCGCGTGGACGGCAAGCGCGCCGATGCCGGCACCCGCCTGGCACCCGGCCAGGCCATCCGCATCCCGCCTTTGCCCAGCGGCCCCGCCCCCGCACCCGCCCCGCCGCCGCTCGATCCCGCGCTGGGCCGCGAGCTGGAGTCGATGATCCTCTACCAGGACGATCAGCTCATCGTCCTCAACAAGCCGTCCGGCCTGCCCACCCAGGGCGGGCCAGGGATCAGCAAGCACCTGGACATGATGCTGGCTGCCCTGCGCAACGCCGATGGCGAGAAGCCCCGCCTCGTCCACAGGCTGGACCGCGACACCTCCGGCGTTCTCGTCGTCGCCCGCACCCCCGGCATCGCCGCCAAGCTCGCCGCCGCCTTCCGCGGTCGCACGGTGGAGAAAACCTACTGGGCCGTCGTTGCCGGCCGCCCGGTGCCGGTGGAAGGCCGCATCGAGCGCGACCTGGTCCGCATCGACGGCTTCCGCGGCGAACGCGCCGCCGTCGCCGGCCCCTACGACGAAGACACCGCCCACTCCATCACCGACTACCGCACGCTGGATCACGCCGGCCGCAAGCTTTCCTGGCTGGAACTCAGCCCGCTCACCGGCCGCACCCACCAGCTGCGCGTCCATTGCGCCAGCATCGGCGCGCCCATCCTCGGCGATGCCCCCTACGGCAGCGAGAAGCAGGACGAAGGCAATCGGAACTCCGCCCTGGTGGAAGGCTTCCCGGAGCGGCTGCACCTTCACGCCCGCCGCCTCTCCTTGCCGCATCCCGAAGGGGGAACGCTGACCGTGGAGGCGGAGCTGCCGGCGCACATGATCGAGACGTTCAAGGCGCTGGCGTTCAGCGCGCCGCCGCCATTCAAGCCGAAGCGAACAAGGTAGGGGTTCTTTTTTGAAAAAAAGAACCAAAAAACTTTTATCTGTTTTGCCCGTGCTGGCACGGGCGCAAGCTCGCAAAAGTCTTTTTGCTTCTTTTTCTCTGGAAAAAGAAGGCGCTTCCCTTCCCTTTCCCTCCCCTCGGCGCATGCGCTAGGACAGTCCGGAACGAACGGGAGCAGGCATGTCGGGGCGCAGCGGGATCAGGATCGAGCGGGCGGGGCAGGGCGCGTTTCCCTTGGCCCAGCTGCGCGAGGGCCGGCCGCCGCCTTTGCCTTGGCTGC
Source organism: Alphaproteobacteria bacterium (assembly GCA_026400815.1). GTDB lineage: Bacteria > Pseudomonadota > Alphaproteobacteria > Acetobacterales > Acetobacteraceae > CAMDGX01. Next base: position 62,488 of record JAPLOI010000034.1, on the reverse strand, counting down.
GCCTTCTCCTGGCCGCGGTGCTGGGCATCAGCCTCCTTGCCGGTGCGGGCATTGGGCTCATTCGCCTGCTGATCGATACCGAGGCCCTGCGCGAGGAAGCCCAGGCCGCCCTGCGCCAGGCCACCGGGCGGGAGGTGACGATCACCGGCCCGCTGGTGATCGATTCCGTCGGCAAGGCCACGGTGGCGCTGGAGAACGTGGTCATCCCCACCCGCGCCGGCTTCGACGGGCCACCGCTGGCCCGCATCGGCCGGCTGGAGGCCGAGCTGTCGCGCTCCTCCCTGCTCACCGGCCGCACCGTCATCAAGCGCCTGGTGATCGTGGACCCGGAGATCCACTTGGCGATCGACGCGGACGGCGTGCCGAACTGGCGCAACCCGCCCGCGCCGCCCGGTACCAAGCCAGCCGCGGGGCCGGCCCATGCCCTGCCGCGCAGCTTCAACCTCAAGGACGGCCGCCTCACCCTGGCCGATGCCCGCGCCGGCCGGGCCACCAACCTGATCCTGCGCCGCATCACGCTGACGGAGGCCGAGGGCGGCGGATCGATGTCGCTGTCCGCCGATCTCGGCTACGGCACCCAGCGGATTGCCGCCAGCGGCCAGGTGGGGCCGCTGCCCCGGCTGCTGGATACCACCGCCACCACGCCCTGGCCGCTGCGCGTGGCGCTGGAATCGCAGGGCGCCAAGCTGACGGTGGCCGGCGGCATCCAGCGCCCGCTGGAGCTCTCCGGCTATGCCGTGAAGGTCGATGCCTGGGTGGGCGATACCAGCACGCTGGTCGGGCTGCTGCCGTACCGGCTGCCGGCCATGCGCACCGTCTCCCTCACCGCCCGCATTGCCGATGGCACAGGCAGCGTTCCGGATATCTCGGGCGCACGGCTTCAGATGGACGCTTCCGATTTCACCGCCTGGGTGCCCGGGCTGAAGGTGGATACGGCCGATATCACCATGCCCGAGCTGGAACAGGCACTGCGCGGCGAGGTGCTGGGCACGTTGAACGGCGTGCCGGTGAAGCTGCGTGGCGCGTTGGGCGGCATCTCCGCCTTCCTGCCGGAGAATGCCGGGGAGTCGGTGTTCTTCCCGATCGACATCGAGGCCGAGGCCGGCGCCACGCGGGTGGCGCTCAAGGGTGGCGTGGCGGCGCCGGGCAAGCGCAGCGGGCTCGATCTGGCCGTCAGCGCGCGGGTGGCGGATCTGGAACTGCTTTCCCCCCTGGTCGGCCAGCGCCTGCCGCGGCTGCGCAATGTTTCCCTGGAGGGGCGGCTGGCCGATGGCGCAGCCGGTGGCTTTGCCGAGCGGGTGGCGTTGCGCAGCGTGGCGATTGTCACCCCGCACGGGGATCTCGGCGGCGACTTCGTGCTGCATTTGTCCCCGCGGGCCGGGCTGTCGGGCACGTTGCGCAGCACGAAGTTGGATGCGGATGAGTTGGGCGAGGTTCTGGCGGATGCGTTCGGTTCGCTTGAGCTGGCCGACCGGCCCTCGCCGTTCCGGCGGCAGGGCTGGGACGATACGCGGGTGATCCCAAACCGGCGCCTGCACCTGGACACGCTGCGCCAGGCCGATGCCGACCTGACGCTGGCGCTGGGCGAGTTGGTCGCCGCCGGGGCGACGTGGCGCAACGTGGCCGGGCGGGTGGTGCTGGAGGGCGGCAAGCTGGTGGCGGATCCGCTGGTGGCGGATTTGCCGAATGGGCAGGCATCGGTGCGTCTGATGGTCGATGCCTCCGACGCGAAGATTCCGATGCGGCTGCGCGCGGCGATCCCCGGGATTCCGGTGCAGCCGCTGCTGGCCTCCCCCACACGGCGGGACAATCTGTTCGGGGATCTGGAGATCGATGCCGACCTCAGTGCCGAGGGCGATTGGATCCGGTCTATGGCCGACAGCGTCACGGGACGCCTGGGGCTGGCGATCGTGGAAGGCAACATCGACAGCCGGCTGCTGCTGGATCCGCTGTCTGGCGTGATGGGGGCGGCGCGGGTGCCGATGAACCTGACAACCCTGGCTGGCACGCTGGCGCGGCTGCGCTGCTTCGCGGCACGGGTGGATGCCGAGCGCGGCAAGGTGACGGTGGCGGGGCTGCTGCTGGAAAGCGGGCGGGTGACGATCCAGGGCGACGGCACGATCGACCTGAAGGCCGAGGAACTGGCGCTGCGGCTGCGGTCGTCGATCCGGATGGCGGGGCAGGGTGTGACGGTCCCTGCCAAGCTGGAGGGCAGTTTCCGGGTGCCGCGGATGGAGTTGGAGTCGCAGGAGCCGGCGCGGCCGCGGGCGGAGGCGGTGGCGCCCGATTCCTGCCCGACGGTGCTGGAACAGGCGCGGTCGGGGCGGGTGGGGGTGATGCCACAGGGGCGCAATGCCCGGCCGGACCTGGTGGCCCCGCCGCCGCGGGGCAGATAGGAGCCAAGCGATGAAGCGGTTCTGGGACAACGCCACGGCCGAGCCGGTGGGCGATCGGTGGCAGGTGCTGCTGGACGGCAAGCCGATGCGCCTGCCCGGCGGGGCGCCGTTGCTGCTGGGCCAGCCCGGCCTGGCCGACGCGATCGCGGCGGAGTGGCAGGCGGCGGGCGGCAAGAAGGGCGGCGAGATGAGCTTTGCCGACACGCCGCTGACCCGGCTGGCCGGCACGGCGCAGGAACGCGTGGCGCCGAATGCCGAGGCGGTGGCGCTTGAACTGGCCAAGTATGCCGAGAGCGACCTGCTGTGCTACCGCGCCGAGGATCCGGCGGCGCTGGTGGCGCGGCAGGCGGCGGAGTGGCATCCCTGGCTGGACTGGGCGGCGGAGCGGTATGGCGCCCCGCTGGAGGTGACGGCCGGGGTGATGCACCGGCCGCAGCCGGCTGCGGCGGTGGCGGCATTGGCGGCGGCGGTGGCGGCGCAGACGGTCTCGGCGCTGGCGGCGCTGGGGATCATCGTTCCCTCTACCGGCAGCCTGGTGCTGGGGCTGGCGGTGGCCGAGGGGGTGCTGGATGCCGCCGGGGCGACGGTGGCATCGCAGCTGGACGAGCTGTTCCAGGCGGAACAGTGGGGCGTGGAGTGGGAATCGCAGGAACGGCGCGAGCGCGTCGCCAGCGATATCGCGCTGGCGGCGCGGTATCTTTCGCTGAGCCGTTAGCCAGCCAGGATCAGGTCGCTGCCCTTCTCCGCGATCATGTTCGTCGCGGCGTAGGTGTTGCCGCTGACCATGGTGGGCATCAGCGAGGCATCGGCCACGCGCAGGCCTTCCAGGCCGTGCACCTTCATGGTGGCGGGATCGACCACGGCCATCGGATCGGTGCCCAGCTTGCAGCTGCCCACCGGGTGGTAGGTGGTGGAGCCGGTGGCGCGGGCGTGGGTCATCCAATCCGCATCGGTCACCACATCCTTGCCGGGGAAGTTCTCGTGGTCCACGAAATCGGCCAGCGGGCGGGTTTGCAGGAGCTTGCGCAGGTATTTCATGGCGGCGAGCAGGGCATCGCGGTCTGACTGGGTGGCGAGGTAGTTGGGCTGGATCTCCGGATGCACCAGCGGATCGGCCGAGACGGCCTTGAGGTGGCCGATGCTGTCGGGGCGGAGCTGGGAGCAGCCCAGGGTCATGCCCGGCAGGGGATCGAGGTCTGACGTTCCATAGTTGCCGGCGGCGTAGCTGGCGGGCGCGAAGTAGAGCTGCATGTCGGGCGTTTCCAGCCCTTCGCGGGTTTTCATGTAGCCGCCGGCGTGGCTGGGGCTGGCGGTGAGCAGGCCCTTGCGGGTGAGGGCGTAGCGCAGCACCTCCCCCACCAGGCGGATGCCGCGGGCGCGTTCGTTGAGCGAGCCGGTGCCCTTCACGCGGGCGGAGACGCGGGTGGCGTAGTGGTCGCGGAAGTTGCGGCCGACGCCGGGCAGGGCGTGGTGGACGGCAACGCCGATATCGGCGAGCCAATCGGGGTCGCCGACGCCGGAGATCTGCAGCAGTTGCGGTGAGTTGATGCTGCCGCCGGCGAGCACGATATCCTTACCGGCCTTCAGGATCGTTTCCGGCCCGCCCTTGATGGAGACGGCGATGCCGGTGGCGCGGCGGCCTTCGAACACGATGCGCCTGGCCATGCAGTGCTGCAGCAGGGTGACGTTGGGGCGGGCCAGGGCGGGGCGGAGATAGGCATCGGCCGGGGACCAGCGGCGGCCGTTCTTCATCATCTGCTGGTAGAGGAAGGTGCCTTCCTGGTCGCCGGAGTTGTAGTCTGGCGTGCGCCTGAGGCCGAGCGCCTCGTTGGCGGCGATGTAGGCATCCGACAGCGGGTGGGGGTCGCGCTGGTCCTGGATGTTGAGGGGCCCGTCGCTGCCGCGCACGGTGGGGTCGCCGCCGCCATTGCCGCGGGTTTCGGCGCGCTTGAAGTAGGGCAGCACGTCATCCCACGACCAGCCGCGGCAGCCGAGCTGGGCCCACATGTCGTAGTCCGCCGCCTGGCCGCGGACGTAGAGATGGCCGTTGATCGAGCCGGAGCCGCCGAGGACCTTGCCGCGGGGATAGGCGATGCGGCGGTTGTCGATATGGGGGCCGGGGGCGGTGGTGTAGCCCCAGTTGAGGTTGGGGTTGTAGACGGTCTTGTTGAAGCCCGCGGGGATCTTGATGAAGATGTTGCGGTCGGGCCCGCCGGCTTCCAGCACGGCGACCTTGTGGCGGCCATTGGCGCTGAGGCGGTTGGCCAGCACGCAACCGGCGGCGCCGGCACCCACCACGATGTAGTCGAATTCGCTCATTGGTCGTTTCCCCTACGTGCCACGACTTTTGCGCGCGGCGCGGGGGCGCTGCAAGGGATCAGGTTGGCCGGTCGCCGGCCAGGGTGATCCGGTGCATGGAGCGCAGCTGGCCGTGGTAGTCGTTGACCGGGTTGTGCAGGGTGCAGCGATTGTCCCACAGGGCCAGCGCGCCCGGGGTCCAGCGGAAGCGGCAGGTGTATTCCGGGCGGATGGCGTGCTGGCAGAGATAGTCCAGCAGGGGGGCGCTTTCCTCAACCGTCATGTTCTCGAAGCGCAGCGCGTGGGCGACGTTGACGTAGAGCGCCTTCCGGCCGGTTTCCGGGTGGGTGCGGACGACGGGGTGGCTGGCTTCATAGAGGGTTTTGGCGTCGTCGCGCTTGCTGTCCTTGATGCGGTCTTCGCGCGTGCGGGAGACATCCGCCTTGGCGGAGGAGGAGATGTAGCGCAGGCCTTCGAGCAGCTGCTTCATGCCGGGGGACAGGGTTTCGTAGGCCAGGGTCATGTTGGCGAAGAGGGTGTCGCCGCCATGGCTAGGGATTTCGCGGGCGACCAGCATCGTGGCGGCCGGGGGCTGCTCCAGATAGGTGGTGTCGCTGTGCCAGATGCCGCCGAAGTTCACCTTTTCATGCGGCAGCTTGAGGACGGGGATGATCTCCGCGAAGCCGTCGATGCCCTTGACGAAGGGGTATTCGATGGGCTCGCCGAAGCGGCGGGCCAGGGCGAGGAAGTCGGCCGGGGGCAGGGTTTGGCCGCGGAAGAAGACGACGTTGTGGGCGAGCCAGATCTGGCGGATCTCCGCGATCTCGGCATCCGTCGCGCGGGCGAGGTCGATGCCTTGGATCTCGGCGCCGATGGCGCCGGAGAGGGGGGTGTATTGGATGGACATCGCTGGTTTCCTCCGTTGGGGGGAGGATGGCGGCGGGGCGGGTTGGAGGCAAGTTGGGGATATTAGTTCTGATATCGTAATAAAATGGGCATGGGTTGGCGGGGTGGGTTTGGCGCTGGAGTTAGGCGGGGTGGACGTGGGGTGGCGCGCGGGCGGTGATGGGGCGCGCGGGGGGCTGGGCGCGGCTGGGGAGGGAGCGGGCGCCGCGGTTGCGGGCGCGCCAGGTGGGGATACGGCGGCGGCCACGGGAGCCGCGGGACAGAATCCGGGCACGGCGGGCATCGCGCAGGCGCAGGTGGAAGCGCAGGCGGCCATCCTGGTCGTATTCGGACGGGGCTTGGCGCGTGGTGGTGGTGGCGTGCCAAATGCGGGCGAGGGGTTCGAGGCTTGCGAGCAGACGGAGGAGGAGGGCGAGGAGGAGATTGGACACACCTCGGGCGTCCGCCCCCAGGGCGGTGCGTAGGCCGGCGATGAGGGCCGGGAGGGTGGGAGAGGAGGTGTGCATGAGGGGAATATAATTAACATGTGTTAGCGATGCAAGGGGTGGGGGGAGGTTTTTTTGGGGGGGTGTGGGGGGGGCATTCCCACCGCTGGGGGTGGGGCTAGAAAGTAAGAAAGTGGCCACAAAGACACAAAGAAGTAAGGCAAGGGAGAAGGCAGAAAGGTGGCGGAACCACTTCGCGTTAAGCCCTACGGGTAGGGTGTCCTCTTCCTTGGATTGCTTCTTTGTGTCTTAGTGTCTTTGTGACCGCTTGCTTTCTTGCTTTCTCTCGACAACTACGCGCGCAGGGCGCGGTTGAGGTCGGTGTAGAGGTCGTTGACGTCTTCGATGCCGGTGGAGAGGCGCAGGAGGTCGGGCGGGCAGGGGGAGCCGGCGCCTTCGATGGTGGCGCGGTGTTCGATGAGGCTTTCGACGCCGCCCAGGGAGGTGGCGCGCTTCCAGAGATCGACGTTGGCGGCGGCCTTGATGGCGGCTTCTTCACCCGCGCGGATGCGGATGGAGAGCATGCCGCCGAAGCCGCCCTGCATCTGGCGCTTGGCCAGTTCATGGCCGGGGTGGGTGGGCAGGCCGGGGTAGAGGACCTCGCTGATGGCGGCGTGGTTGGACAGGCGGGTGGCGAGTTCCATGGCCGAGCCGCAGGCGGCGCGCACGCGCAGATCCAGCGTGCGCATGCCGCGGATCAGGAGGTAGGCCTCCAGCGGGCCGAGGATCTGGCCCAGGGTGGAGCGGACGCGCTTGATGCGGGCCCAGAAATCATCGGCCTGGTTGGTGGCGAGCGCGCCGGCGATCACATCGGAATGGCCGTTCAGGTATTTGGTGGCCGAGTGCATGACGATATCGGCGCCGAAATCGAGCGGGCGGGTGAGGATGGGGCTGGCGCCGGTGCTGTCCACCGCGACGCGGGCGCCGTGCTTGTGGGCGAGATCGGACACCGCGCGGATATCGGTGATTGACCAGAGCGGGTTGGACGGGGTTTCGAGCCAGATCAGCTTGGTTTCGCCCGGGCGGATGGCGGCTTTCACGGCGGCGAGATCCGACGTGTCCACCACATCGACCTTCAGGCCCCAGTGGGTGGCGTCGTTCATCAGCCAGTTGCGCAGGGCCCAATACATCACCGAGGACGCCAGGATGTGGTCGCCGGGCTTCAGCGCCAGGAACACCGCGGTGGCCGCCGACATGCCGGAGCCCAGCACCATCGCGGCTTCCGCGTTCTCCAGCATGGCGATGATGGTTTCGGCTTCCCGGATCGTGGCGTTGTCTGGCCGGCCGTAGATGTAGCCGGAGCTGTAGCCGTTGTCGGGGTCGCGGATGTAGGTGGTGGCGAGGTGGATGGGGGGGACGACGGCGCGTGTGGCCTCATCCACATGGCCCATGGCCTGGGCGAGAAGGGTGCGGCGGGACCAGGCAGGGGTGTCGGTCATTTGGGAGTCCGTCTGAAGGAAGGAAGAATCTTCTTTTTTGAAAAAAAGAAGCAAAAAACTTTTGTATCTTTAAGTGGGAGGCACGGCGCCATTCAGGAAGTTTTTTTGCTTCTTTTTGTTCACAAAAAGAAGAGTCTTTCTTACGTGCCGACCAGCCCTCGCGCGTAATCCATCGGATCGAACGGTCGGAGATCAGCGGCTTTCTCGCCGACGCCGACGGCATGGACGGGCAGGCCGTAGGCTTCGGCCAGGGCCACGACGATGCCGCCGCGGGCGCTGCCATCGAGTTTGGTGACGACCAGGCCGGTGATGTCCACCATGTCCTTGAAGACGCCGACTTGTTGGATGGCGTTTTGGCCGGTGGTGGCATCGAGCACCAGCAGGATGGAGTGGGGGGCGGTTTCGTCTTGTTTCTTGAGCACGCGGATGATCTTGCGGAGTTCTTCCATCAGCGCGGATTTGTTGTGCAGGCGGCCGGCGGTGTCGATGAGGAGGACGTCGGCGTTTTCGGCGCGGGCGCGGGTGAGGCCGTCGAAGGCCAGGCCGGCGGAATCGGCGTTCGCGGCGGCGGAGATGACGGGGGCGCCGGTGCGTTCGCCCCAGATCTGGAGCTGTTCGACGGCGGCGGCGCGGAAGGTATCGCCGGCGACGAGGACGGGTTTCAGGCCCTGCTCGCGGTATTGCAGGGCGAGCTTGCCGATGGTGGTGGTTTTGCCGGTGCCGTTGACGCCGACGACGAGGACGACGTGGGGCTTGAGCGCGCGGTTGATTTCGAGCGGCTGGGCGACGGGGGCGAGGATGGCGGCGATTTCCTCGGCCAGGGCGGTTTTGATTTCGTCGTCCGTCACTTCGCGGCCGAAGCGGGTGCGGCGGAAATTGGCGATGATGCGGGCGGCGACATCGGTGCCGAGATCGGCGGTGATGAGGATGTCTTCCAGTTCCTCCAGCGCCGCGTCGTCCAGCGTGCGCTTTTTGAAGACGGCGGTGATGCCTTCGGTGAGCTTCTGGGTGGAGCGGGTGAGGCCTTCCTTGAGGCGGGAGAAGAAACCGAGGGCCATCAGCGTCCTGCCCGCGCAGGCCGTCCGGCTTCGGACGGACGAAGCGGATCAGCAGGCCGCTCAAGCCAAGGGCCTGATGTCCGGCACTCGGATGGTTCCATGTTGATCGGGTTCTGCGTTCCGGACATCAGGCAGGTTCCGCGAGAAGGTGGTCGGGGGTGGCGGCGGTGACGCGGGCCTGGAGGAGTTGGCCTGGGGTCGCGGCGATTCTGACGGGGGCGAAGTGTTCGCTGTGGCCGCCGGTTTCGGTTTCGGCGAGCACGGTGAGGGTGCGGCCGATCTGGGCGGCGAGGAAGGTGGTGGCGGCCTGTTGGCCTGCTTCGCGCAGGCGGGCGGCGCGCTCGCGGCGGAGGGGGACGGGCACGGCGGGCATGCGGGCGGCGGGGGTGCCGGGGCGTTCGCTGTAGGGGAAGACGTGGACGAAGGGGATGGCGGCTTCCTCTACGAAGGCGAGGGTTTCGGCGAAGAGCTCGTCTGTCTCGGTGGGGAAGCCGGCGATGAGGTCGGCGCCGATGCCGATTCCGGGGCGCAGCGCACGGGCGCGGGCGATGACATCGAGGCCCTGCTGGCGCAGGTGGCGGCGCTTCATGCGCTTGAGGATGAGGTCGCTGCCGGCCTGCATGGAGAGGTGCAAATGGGGCATGAGGCGCGGTTCGGTTTCGATCAGGCGCCAGAGGTCGTCGTCGATCGCGGCGGGGTCGATGGAGGAGAGGCGCAGGCGGGGGAGCTCGGGGACGGCGGCGAGGAGGCGGCGGGCCATCTGGCCGAGGGTGGGGCGGCCGGGGAGGTCTGGGCCGTAGCTGGCGATGTCCACGCCGGTGAGGACGATTTCGCGGTAGCCGGAGGCGACGAGGGTGCGGACCTGTTCGGCGATGGCGCCGATGGGGACGGAGCGGTTGGGGCCGCGGCCGAAGGGGATGATGCAGAAGGTGCAGCGGTGGTCGCAGCCCTGCTGGACCTGCACGAAGGCCCGCGCCCGGCCGGCGAATTCGGTGACCAGGTGGGGGGCGGTTTCGCGGGCGGCCATGATGTCGGACACGGCGCTGCCGGCATCGGGGAGCCAGGATTCTGGCTTCAGCTTGTCTTCGTTGCCGAGCACGCGGGTGACGCCGGGGAGGGTGGCCCAGGAGTCCGGGTTGATCTGGGCGGCGCAGCCGGTGACGACGATCTGGGCTCCTGGGTTTTCGCGGTGGGCGCGGCGAATGGCCTGGCGGGCCTGGCGCTCGGCTTCGGCGGTGACGGCGCAGGTGTTGACGATGATGGTGTTGGTCAGCGCCTGGGCGTGGCCGCGCATCACCTCGGATTCGTAGGTGTTGAGGCGGCAGCCGAAGGTGAGGATGTCGACGCTCATGCCGGGTAGGCGGCGAGGTTGATGGTGCCGTGGAAGCTGGTGGTGACGGGGCCGGTCATCAGCACGTGGCCGTCTTCGCGCCATTCCATGTCGAGCAGGCCGCCATCGGCCTCGATGGTGGCGCGGCGGCCGGTGAGGCCGCGGCGGGCGGCATTGACGATGGTGGCGCAGGCGCCGGAGCCGCAGGCCAAGGTGAGGCCGGCGGCGCGTTCCCAGACGCGCAGGCGGATGCGGGTGGGGGATTGGATTTCCGCGAAGCCGATGTTCGCGCGGGCGGGGAAGAGTGGGTCGGTTTCCAGCGCGGGGCCGAGAGATTCGATGGGCAGGGCCATCACGTTTGGCACGAAGAAGGTGGCGTGGGGGTTGCCCATGGAGCAGGCAGCGGGGTCTGCCACCGGGCCCAGGGACAGCGGGAGGTGGAGGGTGTCGGTCTCGTGGGCCAGGGGCACGTCCTGCCAGGAGAGGCGGGCGGGGCCCATGTCGACCTGCACGCGGCCATCCGGGAGGAGGCGGCTGGGGAGGAGGCCGGAGATGGTTTGGATGGTGATCTCCGGCCGGCCGGTTTCGGCGGCAAGGAGGGAGACGACGCAGCGTGTGGCGTTGCCGCAGGCGCCGGCCTCCGAGCCGTCGGGGTTGCGGATGCGCATGAAGGCATCGGCGCTGGAGCCGGGCGGCGGGGGTTCGATAACGATGAACTGGTCGCAGCCGATTCCGGTGCGGCGGTTGGCGATGGCGGCGGCCCGGGTGGGGGTGAGGCCGAGCGTGCGGGCGCGTTCGTCGAACACGACGAAGTCGTTCCCGGCGCCGTGCATCTTCAGGAAGGGTGTTTCCATGCGCGGGGTTATATGGGGCTGCGCGTGTGCGGCAAAGCGCGCGGCTTGCATGGCGGGGGGCGGATCGGTATATGCCCGCCTTCGTCTGTGGGTCCGGGCCTGTGTGGGCATGCCCGGCCGCGACGGCTGTGCCTGCCATTCCGGTGGGGGCAGCTTCCGACCTGAGGAGATGCAAATGCCCAAGATGAAGACGAAGTCTTCTGTGAAGAAGCGCTTCAAGATCACCGCCACCGGCAAGGTGCTGGCGGGCCCTGGCAACAAGCGCCACGGGCTGATCAACCGTCCGCAGAAGATGAAGCGCCAGGGGCGCGGCAGCCAGACGCTGACCCATGCTGACGGGCTGACCGTCAAGCAGTGGGCGCCGTACGGTCTGGGTTGAGGGAGCGCTAGCACATGGCACGCGTCAAGCGGGGCGTAACAACGCACGCCCGCCACAAGAAGGTTCTCGATGCCTCCAAGGGCTTCGTGGGCCGTTCGTCCACCAATTATCGCATTGCGCTGGAGCGGCTGGAGAAGTCCCTTCAGTATGCCTATCGCGACCGCAAGGTGAAGAAGCGCGATTTCCGCAGCCTGTGGATCCAGCGCATCAACGCCGCGGTGCGTGAGCACGGCATGACCTATTCGAAGTTCATCGCGGCGCTCAAGGCGAGTGGCATCGAGATGGACCGCAAGGTTCTGGCCGCCATCGCCTATGACGATCCCGCCAGCTTTGGTGAGATCGTGAAGAAGGCGCAGGCCGCCCTGGCCTGATCGCGTCCCGCAAGGGATACCGATCGCGACGAGAAGGGCTGCCCGCGCGGGGCGGCCCTTTTTCGTGTGCGACTAGACCACGATCCGCGCTGACAGACGCGCGGAACATGGTCTAGGTCTTTGTTTGATCGCGTGATTCACGCCTCCGGCGATTCCGCCTTCGACGATCACGCTTCAGCTCCGGACGAGGCCCATGACCGACGATCTTCTCGCCCTCAAGACCGAAACCGATGCCGCCCTGGCGGCCGCCGGCGATTTGCGCGCCTGGGATGCGGTGCGCGTGGCCGTGCTGGGCCGCAGCGGTTCGCTGACGGGGTTGCTCAAGGAGTTGGGCAAGGTGGCGCCCGAGGAGCGGCGCGCGCGCGGGGCGGCGCTGAATGAGCTGAAGGAGGCGCTGACCGCGGCGATCGACGCGCGGCGCGCCTCGCTGGAGGAGGCGGCGCTGGAGGCGCGGCTGGCGAGCGAGCGGCTGGACGTGACCTTGCCGCCGCGCCTGGCCCCCACCGGGCTGATCCATCCGATCAGCCGGACGATGGAGGAGATGGCGGCGATCTTCGGCGCCATGGGCTTCGCCATCGCCGAGGGGCCGGATATCGAGGATGACTGGCGCAATTTCGGCGCGCTGAACATTCCGGCGCACCATCCGGCGCGGCAGGACATGGATACGTTCTATGTGCCGGGCATCGACGCCGAAGGGCGGCAGCGGGTGCTGCGCACGCATACCTCGCCGGTGCAGGTGCGCACGATGCTGAACCAGGCGCCGCCGATCCGGGTGATCGTGCCCGGCCGCACCTATCGCGCCGACCACGATGCGACGCACTCGCCGATGTTCCACCAGGTGGAGGGGCTGGTGATCGATCGCGGGATCACGCTGGGGCACCTGAAGGGCTGCCTGATCGATTTCCTGCGGGCGTTCTTCGGCATCACCAACCTGCCGGTGCGGTTCCGGTCGAGCTACTTCCCGTTCACCGAGCCCTCGATGGAGGTGGATATCGGCTGGAACCGCAAGACGGGCGAACTGGGCGGAGGCGGGGACTGGCTGGAGATTTTGGGCAGCGGGATGGTGCACCCGAAGGTGCTGGCCAATTGCGGGATCGATCCGCGCGAATGGCAGGGGTTTGCGTTCGGCATGGGGATCGAGCGGGTGACGATGCTGAAGCACGGCATCCCCGATCTGCGGCCGTTCTACGAAAGCGATATCCGCTGGCTGCGGCACTACGGGTTCAGTGCCCTGGCGCCGGCGATGCTCCACGAGGGGGTGTGAGACCATGAAGTTCCCCCTTTCCTGGCTGAAGACGCATCTGGAGACGGATGCCTCGTTGGATGAGATCACCACGGCGCTGACCAATATCGGGTTGGAGCTGGAGGGCGTTGAGAATCGCGGGGCGGCGCTGGCGCCGTTCGTGGTGGCGCATGTGGTGGAAGCGGTGCAGCACCCGAACGCGGACCGGCTGCGGGCCTGCAAGGTGGATACCGGCAACGGCATCGTTTCCGTGGTGTGCGGGGCGCCGAATGCGCGCACCGGCATGAAGGGCGTGTTCGCGCCGCCGGGCAGCTACATTCCGGGCACGGCGGTCACGCTGAAGGTGGGCGAGATCCGCGGCGTGGAAAGTGCCGGCATGCTGCTCTCCTACCGGGAGATGGGCCTCGGCGAGGACCATTCGGGGATCGTGGAGCTGGATGAGTCGGCCCCCGTGGGCATGGCCTATGCCGAGTGGGCGGGGCTGGATGATCCGGTGATCGAGATCGCGGTGACGCCCAATCGCGGCGATGCGCTGTCGGTGCGCGGCGTGGCGCGGGACCTGGCGGCGGCGGGGCTGGGCACGCTGGTGCCGTTCGCGCCGACCAAGGTGCAAAGCCACGGCGCGAGCGCGGTGGATTGGGCGATCGAGATGCCCCTGGCCTGCCCCTGGGTGCTGGGCCGGACCATTCGTGGCGTGAAGAACGGGCCGAGCCCGAAATGGCTGCAGGAGCGGCTGGTGGCGGTGGGGCTGCGGCCGATCAACGCGCTGGTGGACGTGACGAATTTCTTCACCATGGATCTCGGCCGGCCGCTGCACGTGTTCGATGCCGACAAGGTGGCGGGCGGGCGGCTGGTGTTCCGGCCGGGCGCGGGGGAGGCGTTCAAGGCCCTGAACGGCAGGGATTATACCGTGACGCAGGATGACTGCGTGATCGCCGATGCCAATGGCGTGCAGTCTTTGGCGGGCGTGGTGGGTGGCGAGGCGACGGGCTGCGACGAGGGCACGACCAGCGTGTTCCTGGAATGCGCGCTGTTCGAGCCCGTTTCGGTCGCGCTGGCCGGGCGGCGGCACCAGATCATCAGCGATGCGCGCCAGCGCTTCGAACGCGGGATCGACCCGGCGCTGCTGCCAGATGCGGTCGAGGCGGCGACGCGGATGATCCAGCATCTGTGCGGCGGCGAGGCGAGCGAGGTGGCGGTGGCCGGGGCGATGCCGGCGTGGCAGCGCACGGCGACGATGCGCTTTGCCCGGATGGGCGAATTCGGCGGCATGGATGTGGCGCCGGATGAGTGCGTGGCCTTGCTGGAACGGCTCGGCTTCACCGTGGCGGCGCGCAGCGAGACCTCCGTGACCGTCAACGTGCCTTCCTGGCGCAACGACGTGGCGGGTTCCACCCCGCTGGAGCCCTCGCCCAGCCTGCCGGCGGATCGCGCCGCGAAGGCGGCCGAGGGGCGGGCGGCGATGGAGCAGGAATGCGACCTGATTGAGGAGGTGCTGCGCCTGAAGGGCCTGGACAACGTGCCGCCGGTTTCCCTGCCGGTTTCGGGTTCGGTGCCGGCGGCCACGCTCTCGCCGCGGCAGCAGCGCAGCGCGGTGGCGCGGCGCATGCTGGCGGCGGCGGGAATGGCGGAGTGCGTGACCTTCAGCTTCATGCCTTCCGAGACGGCGCGGCTGTTCGGCACGGCGCCGGAGGCGTTGCGGCTGGTGAACCCGATCGCCTCCGACCTTGACCAGATGCGGCCAACGCCGCTGGCCACGCTGGCGATGGCGGCGGGGCGCAATGCCGCGCGCGGCCATGCCGATGTGAGCCTGTTCGAGATCGGGCCGGCCTTCCCGGATGCCGAGGGGCAGCGCCTGGTGGCTGCCGGGCTGCGGGCCGGGGCCAGCGCGCGCCACTGGCAGGGCGGCGCCACGGCGGTGGATGCGATGGGGGCCAAGGCCGACCTCTGGGCGGTGCTGGCGGCCCTTGGTGTGCCGATGGAGGCGCTGAGCGTGACGGCCGATGCGCCGGGCTTCTACCATCCGGGCCAGAGCGGCACGGTGCGGCAGGGCCCCAAGACGGTGCTGGCGACGTTCGGGGCGCTGCATCCGCGCGTGCTGGCGGCGCTGGACCTCACGGGCCCGGCGGTGGCGTTCGAGGTGTATCTTGATGCCATCCAGGATCCCAAGAAGCGCAAGAAGTCCGTTCCTGACCTGCCGGCCTTCCAGCCGGTGCGGCGCGATTTCGCCTTCGTGGTGGAGGCGGGCGTGCCGGCCGAGGCGGTGCTGAAGGCCGCGCGCGGGGCGGAGCGCACGCTGATCGCAGGCGTTGCGCTGTTCGACGTGTACGAGGGCGACAAGATGGAGGCCGGCCGCAAATCCCTGGGGATCGAGGTGGTGTTCCAGCCGCGCGAGCGCACGCTGACGGACCAGGAGATCGAAGCGGCGGGGCAGAAGGTGGTGGTGGCCGTCGCCAAGGCCACTGGCGCCACGCTGCGAGGCTGACAGGGAGAGGCAAAGCGCCTATCTGACACCCATGACCGACACCCCACTCGATCGCATCCGCAACTTCTCGATCATCGCCCATATCGACCATGGGAAATCCACGCTCGCCGACCGGCTGATCCAGGCCACTGGCGGCCTGACGGCGCGCGAGATGACCGAGCAGGTGCTCGACAACATGGAGCTGGAGAAGGAGCGCGGCATCACCATCAAGGCGCAGACGGTGCGCCTGGCCTACAAGGCCAAGGATGGGCTGGATTACGTGCTCAATCTGATGGACACGCCGGGCCATGTGGACTTCGCCTACGAGGTGAGCCGGTCCTTGGCCGCGTGCGAGGGCTCGTTGCTGGTGGTCGATGCCTCCCAGGGCGTGGAGGCGCAGACGCTGGCCAATGTGTACCAGGCGATCGATGCGAACCACGAGATCGTGCCGGTGCTCAACAAGATCGACCTGCCGGCGGCCGAGCCCGACCGGGTGCGCCAGCAGATCGAGGACGTGATCGGGCTGGATGCGTCGGACGCCGTGATGGTTTCGGCCAAGTCGGGCCTGAACATTGAGGGCGTGCTGGAGGCGCTGGTGACCCGGCTGCCGCCGCCGACCGGCAACCGGAACGCGCCGCTGAAGGCGCTGATCGTGGATAGCTGGTACGACCAGTATCTGGGCGTGATCATCCTGATCCGGGTGAAGGACGGCAGCATCCGCAAGGGCCAGAAGATCCGCATGATGGCCAATGGAATCACGCATCCGGTGGAGCAGGTGGGCGTGTTCACGCCGCGGCTGGTGCCGGTGGACGATCTGGGCCCGGGCGAGATGGGCTACATCACCGCGGCCATCAAGACGGTGGCCGATATCGCGGTGGGCGACACCATCACCGATGACCGCCAGCCGGCCACCGAGGCGCTGCCGGGCTTCAAGCCCAGTGTGCCCGTGGTGTGGTGCGGCCTGTTCCCGGTGGATGCCGACGATTTCGAGAAGCTGCGCGACAGCCTGGCCAAGCTGCGGCTGAACGATGCGAGCTTCCATTTCGAGGCGGAGAGCAGCGCCGCGCTGGGCTTCGGTTATCGCTGCGGGTTCCTGGGCCTGCTGCACCTGGAGATCATCCAGGAGCGGCTGTCGCGCGAATTCGACCTCGACCTGATCGCGACCGCGCCGAGCGTGGTGTACCGGCTGTTCGCCAACGATGGCAGCATGACGGAGCTGCACAACCCCGCCGACATGCCGGACCCGACCAAGATCGACCATATCGAGGAGCCTTGGATCAAGGCCACGATCATGGTGCCCGATGAGTATCTCGGCTCCATCCTGACCCTGTGCAGCGAGCGGCGCGGCGTGCAGCTGGATCTCACCTATGTCGGCAACCGCGCCATGGCGGTGTATCGCCTGCCGCTGAACGAGGTGGTGTTCGATTTCTACGACCGGCTGAAATCCGTCAGCCGCGGCTATGCCAGCTTCGACTACGCGATGGACGCCTATGCCGAGGGCGAGTTGGTGCGCATCTCCATCCTGGTGAACCAGGACCCGGTGGATGCGCTGTCCTTCATCGCGCACAAGAGCCAGGCGGAGCGACGCGGGCGCAGCATCTGCGAGAAGCTGAAGGATTTGATCCCGAAGCAGCTGTTCAAGATCGCCATCCAGGCGGCGATCGGCGGGCGGGTGATTGCGCGCGAGACGATCGGGGCGCTGAGCAAGGACGTGACCGCGAAGTGCTATGGCGGTGACATCAGCCGCAAGCGGAAGCTGCTGGAGAAGCAGAAGGAGGGCAAGAAGCGCATGCGGCAGTTCGGCAAGGTCGAGATCCCGCAGAGTGCGTTCCTTGCCGCCCTGAAGATGGATGCCTGACGCGCCGTTTGGGCGATGCTGCTGCCCCGTTGGGGCATAGACGTGCCTTCGGTGCGCTGCTATTCAGCGCGCCGCGACGGAAGGGTGGCCGAGCGGCTTAAGGCGCACGCTTGGAAAGCGTGTGTGCGTGAAAGCGTACCGAGGGTTCGAATCCCTCCCCTTCCGCCAATTCCCCTGCGCGTCAGGCTCTCCGCCGAAGGCCACCGCACGGAAATCCCCAGGTATCCTGGGACTTTTCCGCCTCACCTGTTGACCGGCGAGACGCGGGAGGGGCCGAAAGTCGCTCTCCAGTTGCCGATACTCTCCGAAGCTGTTGACTTGGCTGATTTAGTACGGATGGCAGAAGCACAGCATCTTCAATAGGTTGTAGGGGCGTCGCGGGGCAGCGAGTTCGAATACCTGTTTACCTGGCGAATGGTGCCGGGGTCGAAAAAGGGGAACTGCGTGGTACGCCACCTCATCAAGCTGCGTCGTGTCGTCGCCCAGTGCACGGACTCAATCCGCTCCTCATGGCGCCCGGCACGAAGCTCACGCTGGGGCGGATCGCGCGAGCAGGCGAAGACTGGAGCCCTTGTGCGCGCTCCAGACGGCGCGGACAGGCGTGTCAGCCTCGCCCCAGCGTCTGCGAATCTGCTGCGGCTGCCCACCCTCATCCCCAGCGTCCACCCGATCGGCCATCTCTCTCAGCTTGACGCGGCGCTCCGCCAGTAGGTGGATGCGTCATGCACCGCTTCCACCATCCTCCCACCCTCGACGACATCGCGGACCTGGCCGAGCATGCCTTCTCCGCCATCCCGGAGGAACTGCGGATCCTGGTGCGGGGCGTCACCATCCTGGTGGATGAGGTAGTGGAGGAAGAGATCGCGCAGGAGCTTGGCTTCGAAAGCCCCTGGGCGATCACTGGGCTCTACCGCCGCCCGCCGCGCACACAGAACACCGTTCTCGACGCGCCGATGGAGCACGACACCATCACCCTCTACCGCGGGCCCATCCTGCTGGAGTGGATCGAGACCGGAGAGGACCTGTTCCGCTTGGTCCGCAACATCCTGATCCAAGAGGTCGCGCACCATTTCGGCATCTCGGACGCCGACATCGAACGGATCGAGGGTGAGGGGTAGCTGCTGCGCCAGCGTCACGACGACCTGGGCCACGAGAAGATCTATGTCCTGCACGCCCCGGAGGTGGAGTGCATCGGCATCGGCCACATGAAGGAGGACGGCCGTCTCGGCCGTAATTTCCTCGCTGGTGCCACAGGTGACGCCATCAACGTCACCCTCACCGCCGCAGGCCACAACCTGCGCCTCCTCCGCGCCTGGCTCATCCGGCTTCTGGCGATCCTGATCAGCCTCCTCGCGATCAGCACGAGCTCAGCCACGGTGCGGGCAACCCAGCTTCCTATGCGCTGAAGGAGCGTTCTTAACTGACGATCAGATCGCTTGTATGAGAAGCTTATCCACTGCACACTTCCGCATGGTAGTGCCTCGGGCAGTGCATTGCGTAGGAGATGGCACGATGGCTCAGTGGTATGTGATTGAGCAACCCGGCCACCAAGTGGGCCCGCTTAACTCGGCTCAGGTTCAGCAAATGATTCAGAGCGGTCGTCTACAAGCGAGACACATGGCCTGGACTGAAGCGTTCGGAACCACTTGGCGTACTCTTGGTGAGACGGAGTTTTCCCATCTATTCAGAGCAACCGCACCTTCTCCCCCTCTCCCACCGGCAGGTTTCGGATCAACGCATCGGCCGTTTCAGACCGGTGCACCAGCATTCTATGCTTCCACTGCTTCTATCGATGAAAAGACACTCATTTTTATTGTTTACGCGCTTTATCTCGCGGGAATTTTTTCGTTCGCATTTACCACGATCATCGGTCTAGTGATTGCTTATGTGAAGCGCCCAACATCGAATGCGATTGCGCAGTCACACCTCACCTTTCTCATTTGGACGTTTTGGTTGAATCTGGGTTTTTGGGCCATAATGTTCGTCATCGGCATAGCCACATTTGCTATCATTGCGATGGTTCTGCCTGTATTGTCGCTGGTGTTGCTTCCGTTGTTTTATATAGTACCAGTGGTAGCTTTCCTTTGGTATTTGATACGACTAATCAAGGGAATCATTGCGTTGAACGATAACAGGGCAATCCATGACCCTCACTCTTGGTGGTTTGGCTGAACATTTCTCCGATTGAACCGCCCCGGGAGAGATGGCTCGGGAAATTCGGACAGTTCGATAAGTGGCTTTCTTGCCTGACAGCGGCGATATTGCCGCAGATCAAGAGCGAACATGACGAAACGTACACGGCGGACGCACAGCCGTGCTTGCAAGGCGAAAGTGGCGCTGGCGGCGCTCAAGGGCGACAAGACGCTCGCTGAATTGGCCAAGCTGTTTGACGTGCACCCGCACCAGATCACGGCGTGGAAGGCTCAGTTGCAGGAAGGGGCGGCGGGTGTTTTCGGTTCGGGCCCCGCGGTTGCCGACACCAAGCCCGCGGTCGACCTGAAGCTGCTGCATGCGAAGATCGGGGAGCTGACGCTGGAGAAGGATTTTTTGTCCGGCGCGCTCAGCAAGGCCGGCCTGCTGAGCGCAAAGCGATGATCGACCACTCCCATGATCTGCGTGTTGTAAAACAGGCCAAGATGCTGCGATTGAGCCGGAGCAGCGTATACTACCTGCCTCGCCCGGTGTCCCCGGCGCGGCTGGCGATCATGCGCCGGATCGATGCACTGCATCTCGAACACCCCTTTGCCGGCAGCCGGATGCTGCGCGACCTGCTGCGCGCCGAGTGCGTGGTGATCGGGCGGCTGGCGTTGGCCACACTGATGCGGCGGATGGGCATCGAGGCGCTGTACCGCCGGCCGAACACATCGAAACCTGCACCCGGGCACATGATCTTCCCGTATCTGCTGCGCGGGCTGGTAGTGGATAGGCCGAACCAGGTCTGGGCGATGGACATCACCTACATTCCGATGGCGCGCGGCTTCGTCTACCTGGCGGCGGTGGTGGATTGGTTCAGCCGGCGGGTTCTGGCGTGGCGGCTGTCGATCACGCTGGAGGCGGAGTTCTGCCTCGAGGCCGTGGGAGAAGCGCTTGCCCGCGCATGAGCTGTCGGTGGTGGGCTGGCGGGCCTATGTGCTGGCGATGGTCGGGCGGCGTGCGGAGGGAAACTCCGAGGGGCGCTCGCCGTCGCCCGAGACCCCGATGCCTTCGATGGCGGGCTGAGGCCGGCCGATGGCTCGGAGTGGCTGGTGGCTGGCGAGCCATGGGCGGGTGGCAACCCACGGCTGACCATCGGTCCCGAATGGCATGAGTTTGTCCGGCTGTGGGCGGCCTGCCGTGGCGAGCATGGCGTGGCCCATTGGCCGGATGCTGGCGGCGTCGGCGATCAGGCTGCCTGGATCGTCGATGCCTTCGCGGTCCTGGGGTCGTGTCCCCGGGCGTGGTGTAGGAGCGGTGGGTAAGTCGCCCGCCGTAGCGACCGCCGAGAGTCTGGCGGAGGCGGGCGACTTATCCACGGCGGTGGTCACCGTGGCAGTGCTGGGTAGGGTTGGGCTGCGAGACGCAACTCTCACCCAAGGACCTCCACGATGACCGATGACAAGATCGCCCTTCGCGCACTGCTGGAGAAGGGCTCTGCTGCTCGAACAGAACGACGAGTGGGCCGTCCAACGCGCCCGATACATGACACTGGAAACCATCGCCACACTCGGTGATGATCGCCACGTCAGCTTGCCGCCCTTGGCAGCCTGATCGAGCAGTCGACACTGCTCAGCATGCCGTTGCTACACCACGGGCTGGGACACGACCCCCTCCTGGCCCAGTAGGTGTGTCGGTAGATGGCGGTGGGCAATCTCGTGTGTTCACCGCAGTATCAGCAGCGGAAGCCTTGCAGGACGCTGAAGAGAGCCGAGCATTGGCGGCGGCGGAGGCTAGGATCAGGGCCCGTGCCTTGCTGCTGAGAGATGCTCGTGTGCCCAAAGCAGATACTGGGCGACTGCGGGGGGTGACAGAAGTGAGCCGCTGCCACATCGGTGCCGAGGTCTACGTTACCCTCAAGATCGATGAAGCCAATATGCGGCGCGCCCTACAGATGGAGACCATGATTTTGGATTCCGTCGCACGCTCTCCCGCCTCACGATAGGGTGTTTTCTCTGAACGTGACAGTCGGGGGCTCATCCACCTTTTCCCTGACGCCGAAAGTCGTGCGTGCTGGGGTGGTGACTTGAGCGTTAGACATACTTGAGCATCGGCGTGCAACAACGTGTAAGGGGCGGCAGCGGGGCGGTGTAGGTCTCTGGGCGCGAATCCGCAGACAGCATCGCGTGCGAACAGGCAGCGGCGAAGGCAAAGTGTATATGCCTGGCTTTCTGGACAAGCAGTTGCTCTTTCGGGCGCGCCGGAGGTTGGTGTCGAGGCCCGAGCGCGAGCGTCTAAACGGCTAAGGTCGCCGTTCTTCTCGATCAGCGATTGATCATTGTAGCGGGTGGGGAAGGTGCGGGCGACGTTGTGCACCACCCCACCTCCACCCCGTCCATCAAGCCCGGCAGCGTTATCCCCTCCGGCTGCCGCCCATCCAGGATCGCCTTGACCATGTCCGGCGCCAGCAGTGTCAGCCTCAATAGCCGCGACACTGAGGATGCGTTGATTTTTTCGGCGGCCAATTCGTTGATGGCACCGCCCTCTCCCCCAATTTTCAGAATGCGCCACCACCACAACGACTGCTAACCCCTGAAAATCGGGGCAATTACCTTCTCATCAGCACCGGGTAGGGTCGTCCACCGACAGCACTCAACGGCGTCTCGGCGCCTCCCGTCGACGCGTCGATGAGAGCGCAGCGCAGGCGTCGACCGTTGCCTCGGCAATAACGTCAAATAGGGGGATATCACCCAACGGCTCCCCGCTGGCGAGGTCGTGGGCCACCAGGGCGAAGTTCACCCATTCTTCGCTCTCCTCGGACCCGGCACCCTTCAGCGTGGCCGCCATCCAGGCGCATCGCTCGGCCCAATATGGGCGCCGGACCGGCAGGACGCGCTCGCGCACTGCCGTAACGCGCTGGCGACGCGACGGGATGGGGCGCAGCAACGCCTCGACGCCCTCGCCAGCTTCGAACCAGCTCGCCATCGTGCCAAACAGTTGCGGCCATTCCGCCGACTCGAGATGGGCTTGCCGCGCTGCCATCGGCCCGGTTTCCTCGGGCGCCAGGCTGGCGAGCAGGTCTTCGGCGAGTTCCAGGGCCGACAGCGCGGCGGGCTGCAGCAGGCCGAGCCCGAGCGCCTCGGTCACTTGCAGCAGGCCGAACGGTGGCGGGACGTTCTGCGCCAGATTGGTCGCCAGGGCATCGGACAAACGTCTAGCGACGAAGCTGATCGGCACGCCGACGGCCTCGGTCTCGACGGTGATCCGGGTGATGAGGCTCTCGGCTTCGCGCTTGGCCATGTCCTCGCGCACCCAGGCATCGGCCACGCCGACATCCGCCTTGATCAGAACCGAGGCAAGGGCGAAGCGGTGGCCGCGCTTCAGCAGGGCAAAGAGGCTTTGCGCGCCCGCCCCGTCGCAGAGCGATGCGAGCAACGCCTTGATCTCGCCCTCGTTCCTGACCACCGGCGCGATCGTTCTGGGGCGCAGGGCGCGGATGGCCGCATCCAGATTCGGCTGGCGCGCCGGCGGGAGCCAGGGGCGCAGGCTGACCAGTCGCTCCACGACGCGGCTCGGCACGACCTGGCGCCGTGCATGCGCCCTCAAAGCGTTCAGCACCGCCAGGCCTGGGGCAGGATCGGCATCGAGCAGGAAACCGAGCGCCGCTTCCTGCACCGCCTCGATACTGGATGCCGCGAGTTCGGCGGCCATGGCGGCGCGGTGTTCGGGCGGAAAGGCCGCGCCGCTGGCGGCGATTTCGGCATGGACGGCAAATGGGTCGTTGCCGAGGGCCGCGGCCAGCGGTGCCAGTTGATCACTCAATCCGCCACCGCGCTGCGACGTTACATCCTCGGCGAAACCAGCCTCCATAGCCGCAAGCGTTGCTTCCTTGAGCGCGGCGCCTGGTTCGAGACCGGCTTGCGCGACAGCCCGCGCGATCAGCATTAGCACCTTGGGCGGAAGGGGGCTGACCGCGACCGCCGTCTCAACCGCTTGACGGGCCTCTGCAAGCCCTGCACGTGCCTCAGTGTCCCCACCATTGCCGGCGATACGCAAATCGTTGAGTGCTCCCTCCAGCAGAAAGCAGCAGGCGTCGACGATCCGATCCGTAGGTCGCTTCTTGCCGGCCTCGGCAACCAGGCAAGCGACCAGATCCGGTGTTGCGCCGGTTTGCGCAAGCATCGGGCCCGCCGCCAATACGCCGGGGCTGGCTGCGCCACGCGCCATGTCCTGGCCGACCATCTTGGCAATCTGCAGGATCGCGCCGCGCGGGGTCATGAAGGGTTCCTTGTCCAGTCGGCCGCACCAGCAGCAGCCACAACACGGCGAAAACTACATCACTGGTTCGCGTCGTGCATGCCCACCTGTGTCGCTCCCAGGCTCTGCTGGGTCGACCGAGGGCGGGTTGAGCCCGGCGAAATCCTGGCGCAGCAGTTCCCACTCAACCGCCACCCCCTCCATCAACCCCGGTAGCGTCATCCCCTCCGGCTGCCGCCCATCCAGAATTGCCTCGACGATGTCCGGCGCCAGCAGCGTCAGTCGCAACACCCGGCACAGGTAGGAAGCGTTGATCTTTTCCGCCGCCGCCAACTCCTTGATGGTGCTGTAGCTGCCGTCCTCCAGCATTCGCCGCCACCGGAACGCCCGCGCCACCGCCTTAATGAGCGTGACGTCCTGCCGGCGCTCCAGCGCCAGCACGCCGGGCGTGACCAGCGCCTTCCGCCCGCCGCGCGGCTTCACGGATAGCGGGATCACCACCGTGAGGGTCTGCGCCGCCTCCGTCATGCCGCCACCCTCCTGGTTTCCAGCGTCCGCTCCGCTAGATCACGAACCAAGCTGCCCAGCCCGTCCAACCTAAGCCGCACCGCGGCGCCCTCGACCCGGACATCGACCCGGTCCACCAGCAGCCGGACGATCCGCGCCCGTTCAGCGGGAAACAGCTCATCCCACAGTGGCTCGATCCGCTCCAGCGCCAGGAGCACTTCCTGCTCGGTCACATCCGGTGCTGCCGTCCGCGCCGTGCGCCAAGTGCCGACCACCATCTCGGGCTGGCGCAGAAGCGCGCGGACCTGAGCAAGCACCGCCGCTTCGATCTCCCCGGCTGGCAGGCGCGCGATCGCCGGCCGCTCGGTCGCACCGCCCTTCAGCACCGCCTGGCTCACATAGTAGCGGTACATCTGCCCGCCCCTGCCGCGGCTGTGGCTCGGCGACATGGCGCGCCCCTCGCTGTCGAAGATCAGCCCGATCAACAGAGGCGCGGTGGTGTTCCTGGCCCGGTTGGTCCGCACCCGCGGGCTGACCTGCAGGATGGCATGCACCGCGTCCCACTGCGCCTGGGGGACGATGGCGTCGTGCTCGCCGGGATAGGCCGTGCCCTTGTGCACAGCCTCGCCGAGATACACGCGGTTGCTGAGGATGCGGTAGATGTCGCTCTTCGTCAGCACCCTGCCCCGCTTGTTGGTGGCGCCCTGCGTGCGCAGCACCTTGACCAGCTTGGTGCAGGATTCCATCTCCACGAAGCCCTGGAACATCCGTCGCACGAGCGCGGCCTCGGTGGGGTTCTCCACCAGCTTACGCTCGCGCACGTCGTAGCCCAGGGGCGCCCAGCCCCCCATCCACATGCCGCGCTTGCGCGACGCCGCCACCTTGTCGCGGATTCGCTCGCCGGCAAGTTCTCGTTCAAACTGCGCAAAGCTCAGTAGGATGTTCAGCGTAAGCCGGCCCATGCTTGTCGTCGTATTGAAGGATTGAGTGACTGAAACAAATGTCACGCTGTTCGTGTCGAACACTTCGACCAGCTTGGTGAAATCTACCAGCGAGCGACTTAGCCTATCAATCTTGTATACGATGACACAATCGATCAGACCTTCCTCGATGTCGACGACGAGGCGCTTCAGGCCGGGGCGTTCCAGGGTCCCGCCGGAGATGCCGCCATCGTCGTAGCGGTCGCGCACCAGCACCCAGCCTTCGGCACGCTGGCTGGCAATGTAGGCCTCGCAGGCCTCGCGCTGGGCGTCGAGCGAGTTGAACTCCATGTCGAGCCCCTCCTCGCTCGACTTGCGGGTGTAGACCGCGCAGCGCAGCTTCCGCACGGTGGCCGGCATCGCGCCGGCCGGCTTCGCTTCGCGCTTCATGCCGCAGCACTCCGGCTCGGCCGCAGCCCGAAGAAGACGCGGCCGTTCCAACGCGTGCCAGTGATTGCGCGGGCGATGGCGGAAAGCGACTGGTAGGGACGGCCCTGGTAGTCGTACCCTGCGCGCGTGACGGTTACCATGTGCTCGACGCCCTGATACTCGCGGATCAGTTGAGTGCCGGCGATCGGCTTGTCGTCGCCGCGCATCCGGCGGACGGTTACCTTGCCGCCGTCGAACTGCTCGCCCAGCGCCTCAAGCCTAGCCAGCGTCTCAGGCTTCAGGCCGCCATAGGCGAGCTCCTGCACCCGGTATGCCAGCCGGCTCTCCAGGAAGCGTCTGTTGTAGGGCGGCGGCTCGGTGCCAAACAGCTCCCGCCACTGCTGCTTCAGCGTCGGCGTGGCGGCGGCTTTCAGGGCAGCCAGTCGCCCCAGCACGTCGGCGGGTGGGATGGTGGGGGCGGTGAATGCCGCTGCGGCGGCGGGCTTGGGCTTCATGGTGCGCGTCATGCGACTCTCCGGTTGGTCCGGTTCGCATCCACGCGCTGGGGGGCCGAGAAGTGTAGCAACCGCTCTCCACGGTCCGCGGCGTCACGTGCAGTTTCCTCCGCGGTGCGGCTGCGCAGCCGCAGCAGGCCGCGGGCCAGGAGGCCACAGACTTCCTGGAGATGGGGCGGGAGGTGTTGGTTTGGGCTGGTGGGGATGGGCAGGGGCATCGTGTTCCATCACGCATTGTCCTGCCCATTCTTTACGGACGACGCCCCCGCACATTCTCACGCCGACCGCCGTCCGCGCGCGCCGCGGCATGGATGTCCTGCAGCGCGGACGGCTTCTTCGTGTCCGGCTTGATGTGGTCCCAGAACCGCACCACCCGCAGCTTGATGGAACTGTCACAGGGCACGTTGTCAGGCCCCAGCCGCTGTTCGAACCAGGCGCGCATCTTGTTGATCATCTCGGCTTGCGTCGCTGGCACCCCCTCTGCGTTGACCAGAACGATCATGGCGCACAGCACGCCCTCAAAGTCGAATTTCTTCGGCGCCCCGCGGCCCCGCCGTGAGCCCTTGTCTGGGTCCGCCGCGGTTCGATCCAGGGAAGGCAGCCGCACCTGCTGGGCCTCAAAGCGCTCGAACTCCGCGTGCCGAACCGCCAGCGCCGATCGCTCCACAGCGACGAGGCAGCGTTCGCCGGCATCATCGAGCGGCTCCATCACCTCACCATCGGTCGAGAAGAACCGCGCGACCATCTCCGCTCCCTGCGTCAGGACATGGAACGCGTCGACACGGTGCAGGTCGAGCGTTCCGACATGGCGCCGTGCCAGACGCCGCGTTGCAGCAGCTGACCGCTCCATAGGGAAACCTCGCCATGTGGACCACCACCTACCACCGGTTCACCAACCGGGCGGCGTTCCTCGAGGCGTGCAAGGTCGCCGGATGGACCTGTCCGCCAGGCCAAAACCCAGAACTGCCGCAGGGTGTGGCGATTGATATCGTGGGGCCTATCGTCGGCCCGGCGCAGTTGGGCGAAGGTGGTGTCCCAGTTGCCGGCGAGGTGATCGACCCGCGGTATCACGTCAACCTCGCCTGGCATGGCCGTGAGCTCGACCCCGCCTTCCAGACATCACTGGTCATGCCGGCGACACCGTCGCGTGGGTGGGACGTCACCCCACCTCCGGCATCCCAGCCGCCCGTGCCGCCAGTCATCCCCGCCTGGAAGGGCAAGGCGGCGTTGAGGGAAGCGGGCCTGTTGGGAGCGGTCGAAGCCGCCGTGGCCGCCGCAGGTGGCCGGGTTCAGGATGCGTGGGTCGGCGGAGCCGAATGGAGCCGCGACAGCGAGTTCCTCTCCGACCTGGCCGAAGCGTTGGGGTTGAGGGCCGGGCAGATCGATCAGATGTTCCGCCATGCCGATGCGATCCAGAGCTGATCGCCGCCAGAGCCACCTTCGCTTTGAAGCCTGGGCTGTGCGTCCGATCGCGCCGTGACCGGAGAAGCCCCCAGCTTCAAGCCAGCCCTGCCCTAGCCAGCGCCGACTTCCGCAACAAGTATAATACCTGGATCCGGCCCGGAAACTCCTGAGCGAAGATCGAGCGCAGCGCCTCGACGATCACCGGGCGAACGATTGTTGGCATCACCACGGCGGCATTGAACGGGTGCTGCAGGTCGTTGCCCGGACTGATCCAATCGCGCAGGAAGCCGGTCATGGACGGGCCGGCTGGCGGCCGTCTCTCAGCATGGCATCCCAGGCCCCTCCGAAGCCGCGGGCCGAGATGCCCACCGCCACCTCGTTGCCAGTGGCATTGCGCCAGGCCAGTCGTGCCGGTTGCTCCGGTGCCAGGGCGCGCAGCTTCCCGCTCAGGGCGTTATCGGGCAATTCCATATTCATCACGCAGAACTGGCCAGTGCAGAGGGTGAAGGGCAGCGGCGTTTCGCTGTCCAGCATCAGCCTCGCGGGTTGCGCGACAAGCACATTCGGCGCCACCCGCAGCACCATGTGGAACTTGGCGCTTCCGTTGGGACGGCCAAAGGCAACGGCAGCAATGACTTGCTGGCTGCTGTCGACGAAGGTCTGCGACATTTCGCAGGCCCGTTCGGTTGTGTTGGCGGAACCGATGCAGGTGACGGTCCAGTCGCCGTATTGGGCACTGGTCCGGTCCGGCGTCGAGGCGGCGGCCGCAGAGGGCTCGGCTGGGGCGACGGGCGCCCCCGGGCGCAAGGAACGTTGCTGCGCGACGGCGGCACCGCCCAGCAGAACAATAGCGAGTGGCAGTATCGTCCTGAACAGGCGGAAACAAGTGATCTCAGACATGGCTGTTTTCCATCTTTGCTGCGCCCTGGCGGCGCGGCAGTGCGTTCAATGCTGGCGCCACCAGGCTGTTCCAGTCGCGTGCCCAGCAACAGGCGTGGTCGAAGCCGGGCAGCTCGATCAGTTGTGCCGGCGCCCCGACAGGCAGGCGCCGCATGAAGCCCAGCAGGGCGCCAGTTCCGGTGACGCGGTCTTCGGCACCGGTGAAATGCCATTGCGGCACAAGGCCCAATCGCGGCGCCGCCGCCAGGGCCGGGTCCAGCGACCCGGTCAACGGCGCCAGGCCACGATCCGCGGTCCATCCGGCCAGATCCAGATTGGCGGCCACCGTCACCAGGCCGACCACGTCCTGCCGCGCCGCCGCCAGCAGGGCGGCCAGGGCTCCACCGCCCGAATAGCCGACCAGCAACAGGTCCTGGGCGCCAGAAGCCGCCTTCAGCGTGTCAAGGGCCGACCCAAGGCTCGTGACCACTTCCGGCGCGTAGCGGCGACTGGTCCAGAAAGCCTGGTCGCAGCCGCGGCCATGGCCGGATAGTGTGTATTGGCATGGCCGCCCGAGCCAAGCCAGCGGCCCGCTGCCCTGATGGGCCAGGGCCAGACGCAGCCCCAGCGGCTCGGTCGGCGTAGGGTCCTGGGCGGGCTGGCTGCGCGTGACATAGGCCAACCCATCGCCTTCCAGGAATACCGTGAGCATCTCGCCTGGGGCCCCCGCGCGGCTGGCGGTGGCAAGGTCGAACCGCCCGGCGGTGACGATGCGCCATTTCCAGCCAGCGGCTTCGGCCAGGGCCGGGCCATGCCCGAGGCGGTCGGTGCAGCCTGCCTGCAGCAGCAGCAGCACCGCCAGTGCGGCCCTAGCGCCCATCGCGCAGGGCCGCCAGGGCAGCCGCCATGGCCTGCATCACACCGGGCCAGTCGCCACGCGCCGGTTGGCGGAACAGCCGGTGTTGCGGGTACCAGGGCGTGTCCGGCCGGTGCATCAGCCAGCGCCAGTCCGGCATGAAGGGCAGCATCACCCAGGCCGGTCGGCCCAAGCCCCCGCACAGATGCACCGGCGAACTGTCCACCGAGATCAGCAGGTCCGCCACCATGAGGATCGCCGCCGTGTCATCGAAATCGGCGATCTCGTCGCTGGTGAAGGTCAGCGCCATGCCCGGCGGCGGGTTCTTCGCCTGTTCCGTCGCCGGCCCCTTCTGGACCGTGACGAAGCTGACGCCCGGCAACCCCAGTGGGGCGAAATCCGCCAGCGAGGTCGAGCGATTGGCGTCGTTGTAATGGGTCGGCCGGCCGGCCCAGGCCAGCGCCACGATAGGCCTTGGCAGATGCGCCAGCCGCGCCTGCCACCTGGCCACCCGGGCCGGGTCTGGCAGCAGATAGGGCAGCGGGCCCGGCAGGTCGCCCGGTTGCAGCCCCAGCGCCTGGGGCAGGCTCATCATCTCGCAATGCGTATCGAATGCCGGGGGCAGTGTGCCGCGCGTCAGGTACTCATCCACGCCCAAGGGGCTGCGGCGCGCCAGGTCCAGCGTCTCGTGGTTGATCTCAAGCAGGACACGCGCGCCACTGCGGCGCTTGGCCTCCGGTAGCAGGCGGAGGAACTGGAAGGTATCGCCATAGCCCTGCTCGTCATGGATCAGCAGGGTGCGGCCTTCCATCGCCTCGCCTTCCCAGCGTGGCCGCTGGACCTTGCGTTCCATCCGGGTGGTGTGCTGCAGGCTGTAGCGCCACCGGTATTCGCGCCAGCCGCGCGTGTATTCGCCCTGCAGCAGCAGCGTCTCGGCCAGGTCGAACCGGCCCGGCAGGTCGCCTGGGAAGCTCTGCACCAGCATCTCCTGGATCAGCCGCACCTCGTCCAGCTTGCCCTGCGGCTTGATGGAAGCGGCCAGGATACGCCAGAGCGGAATGGGTCCGCTGCCGCTGGCCAGCCAGGGTCGCACCAGCGCCTCGGCAGCCTCCAACTGCCCGGCGGCCAGCAGACTGCGGGCCTGCGCCTCGGTCTCCGCCAGGGACAGGCTCATGTCGCCGGCAGTCCCAACGCCTCCAGCAGCGGGCCCAACTGGGCCGCATGCTGGCGCCAGCGCCCGGCCGAGCTTTGGTAGATCGGCTGGCGCACCTGGTTGACGCTGGCGGTGCGGATCACCCGGTCGGTGGTATGGAACTGGAGCACCGCGGGGTTCCAGGCCAGCCCGAGGAAATCCAGCAGGCGCCGCGTTTCGGCTTCGGGGTCTGCCACCAGGGCTTCGTAGTCCACCTCCAGGAAGTGGCTGGCCGGCAGCACGGCGCGCCAGTGCGCCATCAACGCCTGGTAGCCCAGGTGGAACTGGCCAAGCTCGGCCAGGTCGTAGCTGAAGATCTGTTCGCGGGTGAACAGCTTGGAGTAGCAGGACAGGCAGGTATCCACGGGGTTGCGCCGGCTGTGGATGATGCGGGCGCCCGGTAGCATCAGGCGGATCAGCCCGGCATACATGAAGTTGGCGGGCATCTTGTCCACGATGTGGCGGCGGCCCTGGGCCAAGGGCGCAACCTGCGCCAGATAGGCCTCGCCCAAGGCGGCCAACGGCTTCGGCTCCAGCCCCGCCACCGCCTGCGGGAAACCGCCGATACTGTCTGCCAGGCGCTGCACGTTCAGCAACTCCCCGGCGCCATGCACGGCGGGGTGTGAGGCCAGGATCTGCTCGATCAGCGTGGTGCCGGAGCGGGGCATGCCCAGCACGAAGACCGGCAGCGCCGATGGCGCGCCCCCGCCACCCAGGCGGTCAAGCAGCGCAGGAGTGAAGACCTCTGCAATGCTGGCCAGCCACTGGCTGGTCGCGGCGCTGTCGAACTGGATTTGCGCCCGCTTCATCCGGTTGCCGGCATGCAGGTGGTGGAAGCCGCGTTCGCTCTCGCCGATCTCCAGCCAGGCCTTGCCCAGCGCGAAGTGCAGCATCATCCGGTCATTGGCTGCAGCCGCACCGCCCTCGGACAGCAGCGCCTCCATCCGCTCGATCGCGGGGTCGTTCGGGGTGAAGCGCCGCAAATCCGCGCTGTTGAACCAGGCCGAGGCGGAGGCTGGGAAAGCCGCCAGCGCCCGGTCAAAGGCCGCCGTGGCTTCGGCCTTGCGGCCATGTTCCATGTACAGGGTGGCGCGGTTGACCAGCGCCCTTTCCGTGGCCACGCCAGGCAGGGCGGCGGCGCGGTCGAAGGCGGCCAGCGCCGGCTGGAAGCGGCCCATCGCCTGCAGTACCGTGCCATGGGCGTTATGGGCCTCGGCGCTTTGCGGGCCGGCCGCCACAGCCTGCTGCGCGGCCTCCAGCGCTGGCTCCAACTGGTCCAACTGCTTCAGGCTCAACGCCCGCGCCGCCAGCCCGGTCGGGTGGGAGGGGGCGAAGCTGAGCAGCGCGCCCAGTGTGCGCAGCGCGCCTTGATGCCGGTCGCGCGCCGTCTCCACCGCGGCAAGATTGATGTAGGCGTCGGCCATCTGCGGGTTCAGCTCGATGGCGCGGCGGGCGTGTTCGGCGGCGCGGTCGTGCTGGCCCTGGTCGTTCAGCAGGTTGGAGAGATTGCTGTGCGGCTGCGGGTAGCCAGGGCGCAGCGCCAGCGCGCGCAGCCAGTGCTGCTCGGCGCGGTCCAGCAGGCCCAGGCGCTTGCAGGTATTGCCCAGGTTGTTGTGGGCTTCCGGATTGTCCGGCTGCTGCGCCAGCACGCGTTCCAGGCAGATGCGGCTTTCGTCCAGCTTGCCGGCTTCCTGCAGAATGATGCCGAGGTTGTTCCAGGCACCGGGCAGCATGTTGTTCACGGCCACGGCGCGGCGCGCGGCGGCCTCGCCTTCCGCCAGCAGGCCGCGCTGGCGATACAACTCCGCCAGGTTGGACAGATACACCGCCGGCGCCCGCGGTGCCTGGCAGGCCTGGGCGAGATACGTGATGGCCAGGTCGAGATTGCCATAGGCATGCGCCATCAGCCCGAGCAGGTGCAGCGCATCCGCTTGCCCGGGCCAGGCCTGCAGCACGCGCTGGCACAGTATCTCCGTCTGGTCGGCCTGGCCGGCAGTCCAGTGGTCATGCGCCTTGGCAAGGGCTTCCTGCAGGGAAAGCTGCTGGCCAGCGGGCGGCGTTGCCGGGGTGCTCATGGTGTTATTCCCGATGGTTTACCCAGGTGCCGAAACCGCCTTATAGACACGTAGGAGCGGCCAATCGAATGGGCGTTACTACTGGAAAAAGATGCAGGAATTGTGCGGTGCCTTTAACTATTCTCGTTAAGATCCAAAGCCCGATGCACGGCGTGGACGCAGCCGACGTGCTATTACAACAAGCAAGAGGGTCGCAAGCCCCATGCACCACCGGAATGCTGTTTTTCGCCCTGATCATGGTTGGTTGAGCCCGTGTATTGTTTAGAAGATCGTAAACAGGAGGTTCAGCGCAAGGTCGTGAATGCCTTGTCGTTACGCCCGATGGAGTGCTTGACCGGAACCGTGCCGGCAGGCGTAGCCCCGACCATGCTGCCCACAGACCCCCGGGTGCGCCGGTTCCGCGCCTCAGCCTTTGCGACCCGGCATGTGGCGGAGGACCGGATCAGCAGGTTCTGGTTCCGCAATTACCTCTGGGCGAGCCTGCTGCGGGAGTTGATGGTCCGCAGCCTGGCAGACGCCCCGGCGCTGCGGGTCGCCCATCTGCCTGAACTGGCGATGCGAACGGGGCTGTCGCTCGCCAGCGTTCATACGGCCATCAACCAATCCGTAGCGACCGGAGATTTTGCCAAAATCAGGGCCGAGCATGATAACAGGCATATCATTCTGGTGCCATCGCCTGAAATGCGTGATTATTTTTCGAGGGATATCAAAGACAATTTGAAGGAACTCACGAGTTATTGCGGAAGAAAACAACCTGACTCGGATCTGCTGGAAAGGATAGGCGGTGCCAGATATACCAGGCTGATGATAAGGTTTGTCTCGCTTCCCCAATTCAAGCAGACCACGGAAGAAGCCGCGCTGGCGCGGAGAATGTTTTTCTTCTTGATGTGGGATCTGGTGCTGGATTCGGTCGAGAACAGAGCGGTGCCGTTGGCGGGAATCGCCAAGAGAATGAAGATTTCGATGAGTGCGTTGAGATTGGTGCTGCACCAGGCGCGTGAAGGTGGGTGGCTTGAACCGTGTGAGGGTTTGCAGCCGAGCGCAATGGCACTGCACCGCTACACGATGCTTTTCAGCGCCGGAGAGGCCCGCACCAACCTGCTGCTGGACGCGTTGGAGGCGGTGGTTGCAGAGCCCGCATTGGCCACGGCCCTGGACCCTGGACCGCATTGAGGCGCCCGCGCCGATCTGGGCGGGCATGGGGCATGCCGCCGGCCTGGGCGGCACCCGGCCAGGGCTCGGCGCCCCCATCGATGCCGCATGAACACGGTGCTGGCCTGGATGGTGCGGAAAGTCCATCGGGGTCAGATGGTGACGTCACGCCGGTGAAGCCGCCTCTCGACCGTTGGGCAGGTTGCCCCCTCTGCACGTGCCGGAGCTTCGCCGTGTGGGGAGGTGGCTTGCCTGCGCCCGGATCTGAATGACCGCTTCGGCAAGCCACTTATCCACAACCCCATTAACAACATCCACCTGAACGGATGCGGTAGCAACCATTGGTCAGGACAGTTCTTTAATCAATTATCCCCTGCACAAAAATTACTACGAATATTGGAGTGCAGGGCCAACCAGTTAGTGGCTTTGGGGCGGGAAATTCAGCGGCTATGCCTCCCGGTGAATACCCGGAGGTGATACCCATGCCGCAGCACCCGACGACCGCGCAGTCTCCAAAGGCCGAGGCCCTGCTGCGCCGTACTCTGCTGGCGGGCGTCTCGCTCTATGCCATCGCCGTCACCGCGGGGGCGCAGGCCGCAACCCCCTGCACCAGCAACGTCATCTCCACCGTCTGCACCGGTCCCATCACGCCGAACGCTTCCTTCACCAGCTTTACGGTGACCGGGTCGGGCGCGATCAGCAACGGACCCAACGGCATCTTCAACAGCGACGCCACCCTCGGCACGTTGTCGAACGCCGGCACCGTCGCCGGCACCATCTACCACGCCATCGACAATAGCCGGAGCATCGGCACGGTGTTGAACACCGGCATCATCAGGGGATCATGGAGCGGCCTCTTTTCCACCGGCAGCATTGGCACGTTCGACAATTCCGGCCAGATCAGCGGCACCTACGAAGGCGTGATGGTCGGTACTCTCGGCACTATCGGCGCGATGACCAATCAGACCAGCGGCACGATCAGCGGCTATCGGGCCGGTGTTGCTGTCGCTGTCGCCGGCAGCATCGGTAGCCTGGCCAACTCCGGCGTGCTCGTCTCGGCCGGGTATGGGGGCGTCTTTGTCGACGGCGCCATGGGCACATTGGTGAACAACGCCGGCGGTGTGATCTTCGGCACTGCGTTCGGCGTGCAGGTCGGTTACGATATCGCAGGCGCGACCTTGGGCAGCCTGATCAATGCTAACACGATCATAGGCGGCCTTGTCGGTGTAGGCAATGTCGGCGCGGTGGGCGCCCTGACCAACGGCGCCACCGGCACCATCTCCGGTGAGGTGGCCGGCATCGCCAATCTCTCGGGCACGGGCTTTGCCGGTACCATCCTGCAAAGCTATTCCATTGCCATCGTCGGCACCGGCACCATCGGTGCGTTGACCAATTCGGGCACCATTCTGGGTGGTGCGTATGGCGCCTATAATGATGGCAGCATCGGCACGCTGACCAATGGTGGCGGGCTGGTCGCCACCGCCACCACGGGCCTGGTGCTGCCACACGCCAGCGCGGCCTTGTACTCCGTGGGCGTGATGAATCTCGGCCAAATGGATACGCTGACCAACCTGGCCGGCGGTTTCATTGTCGCCCGCACATCTGGGAGCGCGTACTCGTTCGCCGGTGTCTACAATAACGGTTCCATTGGTGTGCTGAACAATGCTGGCGATATCAGTGCCAGCATTGGCATTTTTATGGGCCTGCCGGGTTCCATCGGCGTGCTCAGCAATTCCGGCACGATCACTGGAGATACTGGCATTCAGAGCGAAGGCTTCATTGGGACACTGAACAACACTGGCGTAATCCTTGGTGAAGGCGAGGCCCTGCAAAACGCCGGAACCATCGGTGTCCTCTTCAACAGTGGAACCATCATCAGTAGCAGCTCCGCCTACGCCATATCCAATAACGGTGCCATCAACACGCTGTCCAACAGCGGGACGATCTACGGCTATAGCGGCGTTTCCAACTACGGCACGATAGGGGTACTGTCGAATTCCGGGGGTATTTATGCGCAATCCTACGCTGGCGTTTCTAACGGCGGGTCGATCGGCACCCTCACCAATAGCGGGACCATTGCCGTTGCTAAATACGGCTATTTCGGCGTTTACAACGCCGGCAGCATCGGCGTCCTGACCAATACCAGCTCCGGGCTGATCCAGGGCAAGACAGCCGGTATCGACAATGATGGGTCGATCGGCCAGCTGAGCAACAGCGGCACCATCACTGGCATCTCGTATGGTATCCGGAACGCGAGCATCATCGGCACGCTGACCAATAGCGGGCTGATCCACGGTGAGAGAAGGGGCATCCTCGCCTCCTCCGGTGGTTACATTGGTGCCTTGTTCAACAGCGGGACCATAAGCGGCGACTACGGCATAAATAGCGACGGGACAATAGGATTTATAAATAACACAGGGTTAATTATTAGCTCCGATTCAGATTATGCTATTTCAAATGACGGTAGCATCGGGTCAATTATCAACTCCAATCTCATTCATGGCTATACCGGTATTTATAGTGGCGGTTCCATCGACCGAATCGACAACTCGGGGCGCATCCATGGGCAGTCTTGGGCGGGTGTAGACAATGATGGTGTCATCGGGACGCTGACCAATAGCGGGACCATTACGACCGATTCGCTTTACAATCCATGGAACGGTTCTCACGGCGTAACCAACCGTGGAACGATCGGGGTTCTGGAGAATACCAGCTCTGGCTTGATCTTCGGTGACAAGGTGGGCGTCCGAAACGATAATTGGTTCGGCAACATTGGCACCATTGGCACGCTGATCAACGCGGGCGCCATCCGCGGCGGGGAGACCGGCATCCGCAACATGGGGGTGATGGGCCCGCTGGTGAACAGCGGCAGCATCACGGGCGGCCTTTATGCGCTGAACAGCAGCGGTACCGGCGCCACCATCGGTGCCATCACCAATAGCGGAGTCATCAACGGCAATGTGCTGGTGGGCAACCAGGATGTGACCATCCAGGGCGGCAGCGGCTCTGGTTTCGGCACCATCATGGGCGGCAGTGTCGTGATGACCGACGGCAACCTGACCTTCGGCGCCGGCAACCAGCTGCTGGCAAGCAACATCGCGGTGAAGGATGGTGCCGGCACGGTCACGCTGGGCGGCACGCTGCAGGCCAATACCCCCGTAGCGATCAGCGGCAACCTGGTGCAGAACAACGGCTCGCTGCTCATCCTCGGCATCGATGCCGCCAGCCAGGGCCGGCTCAATGTGACCGGCACGGTGGACATGACCAACGGTGCCGTGCGCGTCCAGCCGCTCAACGGCTTCAAGCTGGCCCGGAACGGCACCTACACGCTGGTGGACAGCGCCACGCCCGCGGGCACCAGCTATGCCGGCGTGCAGCTCAGTCTCTCGGGGTATCGCGGCTTCTTCACCACGCCCATGATCGATGGCCACTACAACCTGGTGCTGAACATCCGCAGCAGCGACTACACCGCCATTGGCCGTGCCTCCGGTGCCACGCCCGGCAACATGGGCAGCACGCTGGACCAGCTGGCGGCCAATAGCGGCGCGTTCCAGCAGCAGGTGCTGACCCACATCGACGACCTGCCGGAGGGCAAGCGCCAGCAGGACGCGGTGCGCCAGACCGCGCCGGTGCAGACCTCGGCGAGCGCCGTGGCACTGAATGTGAGCGCCGCATTGACCACCCAGGTGGTGGAACAGCACCAGATCGGCCTGATGGCGCAAGATGGCCGCGGCGGCGGCGGCATAGCGGCCGGCTCGGGCGGCAGCCAGAAGCGCATGTGGTTGCGGGTGATGGGCGGCTACTCCAACCGCAGCACCACCGCCACGGTGGACGGCTACAGCAGCCGCAGCGGCGGCATGATGATCGGCCTGGACTACAACCTGTCGCCCACGGCCGTTGTCGGCATCGGCGCCAGTATGATGCAGGGCCGCACCAATACCGGCGGCGTGACCACCGGCAGCACCACCTTGCTGACCAACTACTCGCTCACCGCCTATGGCACCTGGCAGTTCCGCCCGGGCAGCTTCGTGTTCGGCCAGGCGGGTGGCGGCAGCAACAGCTTCATCCAGCGGCGCCACATCGGCTTCCTCGGCGCCACGGCGCGGTCGCAGTTCAGTGGCTACCAGTTTCAGCTGAAGGGCGGGCTTGGGCATGACCTGCACCTGACCGACAGCGTGACGCTGACGCCGATGGCCACGCTGCAGTATCTGCGCGCGGATACCCAGGGCTATGGCGAAACGGGCGCCGGCCTGGCCAATCTGCAGGTCAATCGCTCCCGCGTCGATGCGCTGGTGCATGAGGTGGGTGCCCGCGTCTCCGGCCGATGGGAGACGCCACTGGGCACGATACTGCCGGAAATGCGGCTGTCCTGGACCCACGACTACATCGTCGGGCCCATCGCAGCCACCGGGCAGCTGGCGGGAGCCACCTTCTTCAGCACCACGTCGCGGCTGGCGCCCGATGGTGCAAGGCTGAACCTGGCTGGCACCCTGCTGTACAGCGACAGGCTGACGGTGCGGGCCGAATACCAGGGCGACCTGCGCAGCAACTACAACGCCCATACCGGCATGTTGCGGGCCTCGCTGGCCTTCTGACCTGGCAAGCCCGCCGCGAGGTGTCGCGGCGGGCTTGCTGCTGATGCAGGAGCCGTGTTGCGGCGCAAGCCATGCGGTGTGACGTGAGCCCCTGAATCCCACCCAGTTTTGAGGAGAGCCCGCCCAAGCAGGAGGCGGACGGATGAAGCGTTCGAGGTTTACGGAGGAGCAGATCATCGGCGTGCTGCGGGAGCAGGAGGCCGGTTCGGCGACGGCGGATTTGTGTCGCAAGCATGGGATTAGCCCGGCGACATTCTACCAGTGGAAGGCGAAGTTCGGCGGTCTCGAAGTGTCCGAGGTGCGGCGATGTCGGACAACGCGGCGGACTTCGCAGGCAGCGTGTTTCCCACCTGCACCGTCAGCTTCGCCGCCGGCCAAAACACCCGCACCATCACCATCCCCATGGCCGGCGATCTGGCCTTTGAGGCCGATGAGGGCTTCGCGGTCACGCTGTCCAACCCCTCGTCTGGCGCCTCCATCGGTATCGCCTCAGCCACCGGCACGATCCAGAACGACGATGTGCCACCGACCGGCACCTTGTCGATCACCAGGCTCCAGGCCTCCCGCGACGAGGGCAATGCGGGCCCTACGCCCTTCACCTTCTCGATCACCCGCAGCAGGGACACCAGGGGCCCAGCCTGGGCCAACTGGGTCGTCACCGGCGGCGGCATCCCCGGCACTGTCGGCGCTTCTGCGTCCGATTTCGGCGGCACGCTGCCCTCGGGCGCCGTCACCTTCGCCGTGGGCGAGACCAGCAAGCTGGTCACGGTGAATGTCTCCGGCGATGCCGCGGTGGAGCTGAACGAGAGCTTCTTGGTCACCCTCTCCGGCACGCCGGCTGGGGTCACCCTGGGGACGACCACCGCCACCGCGACGATCTGGAACGACGACACTCCCGGCACCGGCACGCTGGCGATCGCGCGCTCCAGCGCGCAGAAGGCCGAGGGCCAAAGCGGCACCACCGCCTTCACCTTCACCGTCACCCGCGCTGGCGACCTCACCGGCACCGCCAGTGCCGACTGGGCCGTCACCGGCGGCGGTGTTCCCAGCACTGTCTCGGCCAATGCGGCGGATTTCGCTGGCGGCACCCTGCCCAGCGGCCGCGTCAACTTCGCCGCCGGCCAGGGGCTGACGACGGTCACCGTCAACGTTGCCGCCGACAGCACGATCGAGCTGAACGACAGCTTCACCGTCACCCTCGCGGCCCCGCAGTTGGGCGTCACCATCGGCACGCCCACCGCCACCGGCGTGATCGTCAACGACGACTTCCCGCCCTCCGGCGTGCTCTCCATCGCTGGGCTGCAGGCCGATCGCGGCGAGGGCGCCAGCGGCAGCACCGCCTTCACCTTCGTCGTCACCCGCGCCGGCAACATTGCAGGCCCCGCCAGCGCTAACTGGGCCGCCACCGCCGGCACCGCCACCGCGGCGGACTTCACCGGCGGGGTCCTACCCTTCGGCAGCGTCACCTTCGCACCCGGCCAAGGCCAGCCAGGTGGTCACGCTCACGGTGGCCGGAGAGACGGCGGTGGAAGCGGATGAGACCTTCACTGTCTCCCTCTCCGGCGTGCCGACCGGCGTGTCGATCAGCACGGCGTCGGCCACCGGCACGATCCGCAACGACGATCCCGCCGGCACCGGCACGCTGGCGATCGCAAGGGCCTCGGCGCAGAAGGCCGAGGGCGCCAGCGGCACAACCCCCTTCACCTTCACCGTCACCCGCAGCGGCGATCTCTCCGGGGTCGCGGCGGCCGACTGGGCGGTCAGCGGCGGCGGCGCCACAGGAACCACGCCCGCCACCGGGGCGGATTTCGCCACCGGCCAGTTCCAGTCCGGCCGCGTTAGCTTTTCCGCCGGGCAGGCGATTCAGACGGTCACGGTGAATGTCACCGCGGATACGGTCGCGGAGCTGAACGAGAGCTTCACCGTCGCACTCTCCAACGCGCAGGCTGGCGTGTCCGTCACCACGGCATCAGCCACCGGCGTGATCGTCAACGACGACTTCGCCAGCACCTCCGCGAACCAGACCCTCACCGGCACCGACGCTCCAGACGTGTTCCTGCTCGGCGGTGGCCTGGACTCGGTGGTGGCCAAGGCCGGGCTGGACGTGTTCCGCTTCCTGCCCACCGCGATCGGGCCCGCGGCCAGCAACGCCACCACCCTGCAGGATTTCAGCCGTGTGGCGGGCGAGGTGATAGACCTCACGGCCATTGACGCGGTTGCCGGCACCTTGGCCGACGACCCGTTCAGCTTCATTGGCTCGGCAGCATTCAACGGTACACCCGGCCAGCTCCGCTGGCAGGACCAGGGCGGAGGGACTCTGCTCATCCAGGGCAACATCAACAATGACACGGTGGCCGACTTGACGATCTTGGTTAAGGCGGCAGGGCCAGTGGATGCCAGTTGGTTTACGTTGTGATGATGTAGGTTGGTGTGGGGAGGCGCGCGATGACCGCTCCGCCCGAGCAGCGAAGGTTCGAATCCGGGTGCACTCCCTCCGCCAACTCCGTTGCGCGTCGCACTCCCCGCCGACCCGTGCCGCTTGATCGCCAAGTGCGCGAACCTCAGCCCCTCCACCTGGTACTTGGCGTGAAGCGTCCGCAGGGCCTGATCGCGCCAGCTTGTGGAGATCGGAACCATTGCCTGCGCTCCAGGCACCGTGGACCATCGTCCCGGCCCATCACGTCCCGGCCCGGCCAGCCCGCGCGTCCGCGTATCGGCGCCGCGACCGAGGGCTCCCTCATCCCCAACGTCGCCCAGAGAGGTGGCCGTCTCTCTGCCACTTGACGCGGCGGTCTCCTGATAGATGGATGCCCCATGTACCGCTTCCATCACCCTCCCACCCTTGATGATATCGTGGACCTGGCTGGGCACGCCTTCCCCGCCATCCCGGAGAAGCTGCGGATCCTGGTCCGGGGCGCCAGCATCGTGGTGGAGGAGGTGGCGGACGAGAAGACGGCGCAGGAACTCGGCTTCGAGAGCCCCTGGGCGCTGACCGGGCTCTACCGTCGCGCTGCGCGGACGCAGAAGAGCGTTCTCGACGCACCGATGGAGAACGACACCATCACCCTCTACCGCGGGCCCATCCTGCTGGAGTGGATCGAGACCGGCGAGGACCTGTTCCGCCTGATCCGCACCGTGCTGATCCAGGAGATCACGCACCATTTCGGATGGTCGGACGCCGACATTGAGCGGCTGGAGAGGGATGAGTAGCCGGTTCATGCCGCGCCCCACCCCCGGCATCCCCGCCGCTTGTTCCACCCGTCACCCCGGCATCGCAGGGTAAGTCGGCGTTGCGGGAAATCGGGCTGCCGGGCCCCGTCGGGGCGGCTGTTGCCACGGCGGGGGACCGTGGCCGGGACAGCAGGTTCTTGTCGGATCTGGCCACGGGGCTCAGGATCCATGCTGCAGGTCGACGACATGTTCCGCGCAGCGGGCGCCATCCAGAGCCGCCTTCCGCCCCTTTCCCGCTCCCGGTTCCCCTCTTGCGGCCTGGCGCGCGCGGTGCCGCGCTGTGTGCCAGGGCGAATCGTTACAATTTGCTGCGATCGGTTGCATTGTTATTCGATTGAGGGTCACCCTCCGCCCGCCGCAGACAAGCGGCCAATTGCGCAAGGGCCCGCATGCTGAATCTCTCCCCGATCACGGGTGCTCCGTGATCGGCCAACTGCTTTCGCCCATCCCCGATGCGGCCTGGTTCACCGCCGGGCCGCGCCCGGCCGACCAGGCGCCGCCGGCGGGGCTGGCGGAACCGGCGATCGATGCCGGCTGGGCCGGGCGCGCCATCCTGGCCCATCTCGCCGGCCATGCCGCGCGCCAGCCACGGGCGATCGCGATCGCCGATGGCGCCCATAGCCTGGACTTCGCCGCGCTGTACGCCTCGGCCTGCCGGCTGGGCGCGGCGCTGCGCGCGGCGGATTGGCCGGAGGGCGCCGTGGGCGTGCTGCTGCCCAACGATACCGGCTATCTCGTTGCCATGTTCGGCTGCCTGGCGGCCGGGCGGCCGTGCATGCTGCTCGACCCGCATCAGCCCGGTGCCATGCTGTCTGCCGGCATCGCCGCCGCGGGCCTCGTGGGCGTGGTCGCCACGCCGGCACTGGCCGCGCGGCTCGATGGCGCGGTGCCGGTGCTCGATCCCGCCGCTGCCGCCGCAGTGCCGCCGGCGGACCCGGTGCTGCTCGATCCCGCCGCGCCGGTGTTCATCGTCTCCACCTCCGGCAGCACCGGCGCGCCCAAGGCGGTGGTGCAGATCCAGCAGACCATCCTGGCCAATTATGCCCAGCGCATCTGCCAGCTTCGGCTTGGCCCGCAGGACCGCGTGGCGGTGATCGGCCCGCCCGCCACCGCCGGCGCGGTGTCGCATCGGCTCTATGCCCTGATGGCCGGGGCCGGGCTGGTGCTGCCCGATCCGCAGGCGCTGGGGCTCGGCGGCGTGTTGGAACAGGTGCGGCAGGCCGGGGCCACCGTGCTGCATGCCACGCCGCGGCTGCTGACGGTTTTGGCCGGGCTGCCTGCCGCGCGTGCCGCCT
Source organism: Alphaproteobacteria bacterium (assembly GCA_026400815.1). Taxonomy (GTDB): domain Bacteria; phylum Pseudomonadota; class Alphaproteobacteria; order Acetobacterales; family Acetobacteraceae; genus CAMDGX01. Next base: position 19,967 of record JAPLOI010000034.1, on the reverse strand, counting down.
TCGCGGGGCTGCGGCTGGTGATGCTGGGCGGGGATGCGCTGCTGCAGGCCGATCTCGCCCTGATCCGCGCCGCCCTGCCACCGGGGTGCCGCGTGAGCTACGGGCTGAGCCTGAGCGAAGCGGCGCGGGTGGCGGGCTGGTTCGTGCCGGAGGAGGACCGGCACGACCCCGTGCGCGTGGGCTCCGGCTACATCAATCAGGGGGTGGAGGTGGCGATCCTGGATGAGGCGGGCCACCCCGTGGCGCCCGGCGAGGCGGGCGAGCTGGTGGTGCGCACCCCCTTCGCCGCGGCGGGTGACTGGGTGGGCGGACGGATGGTGGCGGCACGCTTCCCGACCGATCCGGGCCATCCCGGCAAGCGCGTCTACCGCACCGGGGATATCGGGCGACTTGCGCCGGATGGCGTGCTGGTGGTGCTGGGCCGGCGCGACCGGATGGTGAAGATCGCCGGCCAGCGTGTGGAGCCGGCCACGATCGAGATGGCCTTGCGCGGCCTGCCCGGCATTGCCGATGCCGCCGTGGTGGCGCGGCAGGTGGCGGGCGAGGTGCGCCTGGCGGGGTTCGTGGTGCCGGCACCCGATGCGGCGGCGATGACCGACACGGCGCTGCTGCGCGGCGTGCGTGCGGCGCTGCACGGGACGCTGCCCGCGGCGATGATCCCGGCCAGCCTGCACAGGATCGACGCGGTGCCGCTGACCGGCGCCGGCAAGCGCGATGATGCGGCCCTGGCCGCCCTGGTGGGACCGTGAAGCGGCATTGCCTGGCGGCGCTGCTGGCGGGCCTGCTGGTGAGCGCCGGGCCGGCCACCGCCCAGCCCCGGCCAGCGGCGGACGGGCGTGTTGCGGCGGGGCGGCTGGTGGTGGGCCTCTCCGTTGCGCCCTCGGGGCTGGACCCGCACGCCTATGCCGCCAACAGCGACAGCACCGTGCATGCCAACATCTACGAGGCGCTGGTGCGGATCGACCCTGCGGGCGCCGCCACCCCGTCCCTGGCCACGGGCTGGAGTGTCGCCGAGGGTTTTGCCTGGGACATCGCGTTGCGCCCTGGGGTGGTGTTCCACGACGGCACGCCCTTCACGGCAGAGGATGTGGTGGCCAGCTTCGCCCGGGCCTCCAGCCTCAAGACCAGCCTGCGCGGCCTTGCCAGCAAGTTGCAGCCGATCACCCGGGTGGAGGTGCGCGGCCCGCACGCGCTGCGCCTGTACACGGTGGGTCCGGCGCCTACCTTGATCGCCGATCTCGCCAAGGTGCCGATCCTGCGCCGGAGTGAGGCCACCGTCACGGAGCCGGAGGCGTTCAACAGCCTGCGCGAGGCGATCGGCACCGGCCCGTTCCGCGCAGTTGGCTATGTGCCGGAGGCGTCGCTGGAACTCGCTCGCCACGCTGGCTGGTGGGGCGGGGCGCAGCCATGGGCATCGGCGGCGCTGCGCTTCATCCCGCGCGATGCGGTGCGCGCCGCCGCCCTGCTGGCCGGCGACATCGATGTGATCGAGAAGGTCTCGGCGGCGGATGCGCAGATGCTGGCGGGAAGGCGGGATTTCACCCTGGCGCGGGCGTCGGCGGCAAGCGCGGTTTATGTCATTCCCCATGTGGCGCGCGAGGATGGCGGGGCCTTCCTGGCCGGCCCTGGCGGTGGGCCGCTGGCGGCCAATCCGCTGCGCGACCGGCGGGTGCGCCAGGCGCTGTCGCGCGCCGTGGCCCGCCCGGCGCTCACCGAGCGATTGCTGGCCGGGGCCGGCATCCCCGCCGGACAGATCGCCCCTACCGGCAACCCGCAATTCGTGGACGGGCTCGGTGCCCCGGCGCAGGACCTGGCGGCCGCCCGCGCGCTGCTGGCCGAGGCCGGGTTCGGCGAGGGCTTCCGGCTGACGCTGCATGGGCCCTCCGACCGTTACGCCGGCATCACCCAGGTGGCCGAGGCGCTGGCGCAGATGTGGTCGCGCATCGGTGTGGCGGCGCAGGTGAAGACGATGCCCTGGAACATGCTGGCGCGCCGCGCCGGGCGGGGCGAGTTCGCCGCCCTGCTGTTCGCCTGCTGCGCCAGCACGCTGGACACGCTGTCTGTCACCCGGGACCTGCTGGCCAGCAACGATCCCGCCCGCAGCCTGGGCGTCAGCAATTACGGCCGCTACGCCAACCCGGCGCTGGACCGGATCCTGGAGGAGGGGCTGACCACCTTCGATCCCGTGGTGCGGGCTCGCGCGCAGCGCGAGGCGGCGCAGGTGCTGGCGGACGACGTGCCGCTGGTGCCGCTCTACCACCCCTTGAACATCTGGGCGGCCCGCGCCCCGGTGGTGTACGAGGCGCGGTTGGATGGGCTTTCCCCGGTGGTTGGCGCTGCGCGCGGGCCAGGGGATATGGGAGCGCGGCCGAATGCCAGGCCCTGATGCCGCGCGCCCGAGAAGGAGATGCTGATCGTGCCGCCCTATCCCCCGCTGATCCCCTGCCGTTCGGGCCGCGTTACACGGGCTCGCGCCACGCGACGCGATTCACCGGAGGCCCACCATGCCCGAAGCTGATCTCCCGGCGGTGGAGCGCACCTTGGTCGATCCCGATCTGCATCTGATCGTGCAGGGGCGGCGGGTGGATCCGCAGCTGCGTGACGACGGCGCGTTCGTGTTCCACCTCTCCCTGCCCTGCAGCGATATGCAGCTGGTTTCGCGCAGCGGCCGGCCCAGCGCGCTGGGTTTCGCGGCGGATGACCGGCTGCTGGGCATTCGGCTGGTCGGCCTTGCCGTGGCGCAGGCAGGACGGGAGGTGCCGTTGCCACTCGACCATCCCGATCTCCACGACGGGCTGCACGATATCGAGCACACCGGCGCACGCTGGACCAATGGTGCCGCGGTGCTGCCGGCCAGCCTGTTCGCCGCGTTCGCCGGCGCGGCCGGGCTGTGCGTGATGGCAACGACATTGCCGCGCTATCCCGCCGGTGACGATGCCGCGGCGGCGCTGTTCGCGCGGTTCGAGAACCTCGGCGACAATTGCGAATTCGGCCTGGTGCAGCGCGGCGCAGGCATCGAGCCGGCGAGCCTGCTGCGCTGGGTTGGCACCGATGCGGCGCGGCTGGTGCTGGGGCTGTGCCGGCGGTTCGAAGGGCTGGGCGATCCCGCGCATACCCTGCTGGAGTTCCGCGGCGATCCGCCCGACTACAAGCTGCGCGACCCGCGGTATTTCAGCCAGCATACCTGGGCCAGCGGGAAGCTGGACGACCCAGCGCAGGAGGAGGAGATGCGCCTGGCGGGCTGTGCGCGGCTGCGGCTGCTGCGGCGCAAGCTGCTGGCCGATATCGAGGCGGGGCAGCGCATCTTTGTGTTCAAGTCCTCCGCCGAGGCGCCGCACCCGGACAGCTTCGTGGCGGTGCATGCCGCGCTGCGCGGCATCGGCCCCGCGCCGCTGCTCTGCGTGGTGCGGGCCGAGACGCCGGAGCAGGTGGGACGGGTGGATGACCTCGGCGACGGATTCTATCTCGGCCATATCGACCAGTTCAGCCGGGCGACGATCTCCTACGGCACATGGCGGCGGATCTGTGCCGCCACCGCCGCGATGGTGGATGCCGGCCGGGAGCGCGCGGCATGAGCAGGCTTGATCCCCAGGCGGTGCTGGGCGTGGTGGTTGGGATCGTGGCGCGGGTGACGAACCGGCCGCAGCCCGAGGTGGCGATGGAGACGCTGCTTTACGACGTTGACGGGCTGGACAGCCTGCGGCTGCTGGAGACGGTGGCGCTGGCGGAGGAGACGCTGGGCGTGGTGGTGGATACCGGTGGGCTGGGCCAATTGGAGACCGTGGGCGATATCGTGCGGCTGCTGGTCACCGCGCGCGAGGGCTGATGGCAATGGGGGACGCGCCGTTGCCGCGGGAAGATGTGTGGCGCCAGGAGGGGGCGGTGCCGGCTTCGCGGCTGGCGCTGGCGTTGCGGCCGCTGCTGGCGTGCCTGGAGGAGGCGTGCCGGCATCCGGCGGGGCATGCGGCGATGGCGGGCACGGCTGGCCGGCTCTCCCGCCCCGATTTCATTGGCATCGTGCGCCGCGTGGCGGCTGCGGTGCAGCGGCGTGTGCCGGCGGGGGCGCGGGTGGCGGCGTTCCTGCCGCAGACGCCCCAGGGCGTGGCGGCCCTTTTGGGGTGCGCCAGTGCGGGGCGCGTGTGCGTGGTGCTCAATCCCGCCGACCCGCCCGAGCGGTTGCGGTTGATGCTGGAGGATGCGGCACCGGCGGCGGTGCTGTTCGATGATGCGCTGGCCTTGCAGGTGCCGTGGCCGGCGGGGGCGGGGGCGGTGGCGATTGCGCTGTCGGACTGCCTGGCCGGGGATGGCGATGTGGCGGCGGTGCCGCATGATCCCGATGCGCCGAGCATGATCCATTACACCTCCGGCAGCACGGGGCGACCGAAGGGGATCGTGCTGTCTTCGTTCAACGTGATGGCGCGCGCTTCGATGATGATCGAGCGGCAGGGCATGACGGAGGCGGATCGCTATTTGATCCCGACGACCATCTCCGACGGGTCCTGCGTGGCGGCGCATATCGCAGGCGTGCTGTGCGGCGGCACCCAGCTGGTGGTGAGCTTCGCGGCCGAGGGGCCTGGCGGCGTGGTGCGGCTAGCGGCGCGCGAGGGGGCGACGATCCTGGCCGGGCCGACGGCGATGCTGCGCGCGTTGCGCGGGCTGGCGGCGATGCCGCAGGCGGTGGCGCGGCCGAGGCTGCTGCGAATCGGCGGCAGCGGTCTGCCGGCAGATGATCTGGCCGCGTGGCGGGCGCTGCTGCCGGCGGGGTGCGGCATCAGCCATTCCTATGCCTCCACCGAGGCGATGGTGGTGAGCGACTGGTCGCTGCCGATCGAGCGCGTGGCCCAGGGTGGTACGCTCAGCGTGGGGCGGATGCTGCCGGGGGTGGAATACGCGCTGCTGGACGAAGAGGACCGGCCGGTGGCCGAGGGCGAGGCGGGGCACATGGTGCTGCGCGGGCGGCAGCTGGCGCTGGGCGAGTTGCAGGAGGGCCGCGTGGTGCCGGGGCGGATGCTGCCCGATCCCGCGCTGCCCGGGGCGCGGGTGTTCCGCACCGGGGATGTGCTGCGGCGCGCGGCGGATGGGTTGCTGTATTTCGCCGGGCGGGCCGATCGGCAGATGAAGGTGAACGGGGTGCGGCTGGAGCCGGCGGAGATCGAGGCGGTGTTGCGGGCGGAGGACGGGGTGCGCGATGCCGCCCTGGTGCAGCTGGACGATGGGTCGCTGCACGGCTTTGTCGCTGTGCCGGAGCGGGACTGGGCCGAGGTGCAGCCGTTGCTGATCGCCCGGCTGCGCGACAGCGTTCCGACCGCGATGCGGCCGCGCCGGCTGCATGTGCTGCCGGCGCTGCCGCTGCTGCCGAGCGCCAAGCATGACCTGGCGGCGCTGCGGCGGTTGGCCCAACTGGCCTCTCAGGCGTAGGCGCGGACCAGCGGGGCGATTTCGGCCAGGCGGGCCTGGGTGCGTTCGGGGCGCTGGTTGCCGAGGTGCAGCACCAGGCGATGCACGCCGACTTCCTCGTATTCGCGCATCGCGTCGATCAGCATGCCGGGTGGTGGGGTCATGATGATCTGGAATTCCGGCGGGCGCTTCTTGCCCTCCTTGGCGAAGGCGGCGTCGAGGCGGGCGATCATCTCCTTCGTGCCGGCGGGGTCGCGGCTGAAGCCGTACCAGCCGGAACCGAAGCGCACGGCGCGGCGCAGGGCGGCACCGGCGTAGCCGCCGACGATGATGGGCACGTGCGGCTTCTGGATCGGCTTCGGGTCCAGGCGGCAGGTTTCGATGTTGACCCATTTGCCGTGGAAATCGACCACGGGTTCGGTCCAGAGGCGGCGCATCACTTCCAGGAACTCATCGCAGCGGGCGCCGCGGTCTTCCCAGCTGTAGCCGCAGGCTTCCACTTCTTCCTTGTTCCAGCCGACGCCGATGCCGAAATCGATGCGGCCATCGGTGAGCCAATCGAGCGTGCACATTTCCTTGGCGGTGTACATCGGGTTGCGCTGGGGAACGAGCGCGACGCCGGTGCCGAGGCGGATGGTGCTGGTGGCGGCGGCGAGGAAGCCGAAGGTGGCGACGACATCGAGCATGCCGCCGCCCTCCGGCACCGGGATGCGGCCGTCCTTGCTGGAGGGGTAGGGGAAGGTGTTGCGGTCGAACAGCACCACGTGTTCGCCCATCCAGATGGAATCGAGGCCGGTGTCCTCGGCGCGGCGGCCGAAGTCGCGGATCATCGCCGGCGTGGCGAGCGGGGACATGAAGGTGGAGAAGATGCCGATCTTCATGGATGGGTCCTCCTGTGGTTTTGCGCGAGTGTGGGCGCAGCGCGGGGGGGTGGGCAACCGGCGTTTCGGGGCTAGATTGGGGGCAGGGGAGATCAATCCATGAAGTTCAGCTTTTCCGCCGAGCAGGAGGCATTCCGCGAAAGCCTGCGGGGGTATCTCGCGGAGCGGTCGCCGACCAAGGAGGTGCGGCGGCTGATGGAGACCGAGGCCGGCTGGGAGCGCGAGGGCTGGGCGCGGCTGAATGCCGAGATGGGGTTGGCGGCGGTTCGCATCCCGGAAGCGTATGGCGGGCAGGGGTTCGGGTTCTCCGAGCAGTGCATCGTGATGGAGGAGATGGGGCGGGTGCTGCTGTGCGCGCCGTTTTTCGCCAGCGCGGTGTTGGCCGCCGGTGCGATCCTGCAGGCGGGAACGGAGGCGCAGAAGGCGGCGCTGCTGCCGGGGATCGCTTCCGGCGCGGTGGTCGGCACGCTGGCCTGGGTGGAGGAGTCCGGGCGCTGGGATGCGGAGGGGACGACGCTGTCGGCGGCGCGCGATGGCGCGGGCTGGCGGCTGGATGGGCACAAGAGCTTCGTGATCGATGGGCATACGGCGGACCTGATCGTGGTGCTGGGGCGCACGGAGGCGGGGCTGTCGCTGTTCACGGTGGACGGGGCTGCGGTTTCGCGCCGGGCGGTGCAGGGGATTGATCCCACGCGCAAGCTGGCGCGGCTGGCGTTTGCCGGCGTGCGGGCGGAGCTGCTCGGCGAGGATGGCGGCGCTTCGGAGCCTTTCGCGCGGGTGATGACCGAGGCGGCGGTGGGCCTGGCCAATGAGATGGTGGGCGGGGCGGAGCGGCTGCGCGAGGATGCGCTCGCCTACGCCAAGATGCGGATGCAGTTCGGCAAGGTGATCGCCGGGTTCCAATCCATGAAGCACAAGCAGGCGGACATGCTGATGGAGGTGGAGTTGGCGAAGTCGGCCGCCTACTACGCCGCCGCGGCGCTGGATGATGGCGACGCGGATGTGGCGGTGGCGGCTTCGATCGCCAAGGCGGCGGCATCGGAGGCGTATCTGCAGACGGCGATCCATGCGGTGCAGATCCATGGCGGGATCGGGTTCACCTGGGACAACGAGACGCATCTCTGGTTCAAGCGCGCGAAGGCGAGCGAGGTGATGCTGGGCGATGCGACGCTGCATCGGGAGCGAATGATGCAGGCGATGGTGGAGGGTACGCCATGAGCGAGGCGATGGGCAGCGAAGCGGGGGTGCGCGCCGAGGTTCGGGCCTGGCTGGCGGCGAACTGGGATCCGGCGCTGGGGCTGGTGGAGTGGCGGACGCGGCTGGCGCATTCCGGCTGGGGCATGCCGACCTGGCCGACGCGGTGGTACGGGCGGGAGATGCCCGAGGCGATGGTGCCGGTGATCGAGGAGGAGTTCGACCAGGCGGGCGCCATCGGCGTGGCGCGGATCGGCATTCGCACGCTGGCGGCGGCGACGATCCTGGCGCACGGGACGGATCTGCAGAAGGAGAAGTACCTGCTGCGGATCCTCACCGGCGAGGACACGTGGTGCCAGTTGTTCAGCGAGCCGAGCAGCGGGAGCGACGTGGCCGGCGCGGTGACGCGGGCGGAGTTCCAGGGCAACCAGTGGGTGGTGAACGGGCAGAAGGTGTGGACCACCAGCGCGCACAAGGCGCATTGGGGGCTGCTGCTGGCGCGAACGAACTGGGATGCGCCGAAGCATCGCGGGCTTTCGTATTTCATCATCGACATGAAGCAGCCGGGCGTTTCGGTTTCGCCGCTGCGGCAGATGAACGGGTTCGCCAGTTTCAACCAGGTGTTCCTGACCGACGCGATCGTGCCGCCGGAGATGATCGTTTCCACCGAGGGCGATGGGTGGACGGTGACGAACACGACGCTGATGCATGAGCGGCGCGGGGCGGATGGGTTGCGGGCGCAGCCGAAGGGCAGCGACCGGCCGGAGCGGATCTATGGCGAGGAGCGCGACGAGATCGCTGTCGCGCTGGAGCCGTATCGTTGGTACCCCAGCCGTGCCGGCCGGGTGGATATGGTGTTGCCGCGGGCGATCGAGACCGGGGCGATCCATGATCCCGTGGTGCGGCAGGAAGTGGGCAAGCTGCTGGTGATGGCGCGCTGTGCCGAGTGGACGGCGCGGCGGGCGCGGGCGGCGAAGGAGCAGGGCAAGCCGCAGGGGCCGGAGGGGTCGCTGGGCAAGCTTGCGGCGAGCGTGGTGGCGCGGGCGGCGGCGCGGGTTCATACGCAGATGACCGGGGCAGGGGCGTTGCTGGCCGGGCCGGAGGCGGCGGCCGGCGGGACGGTGGCGGAGATTCTGCTGTCGGTGCCGGCGGTTTCTATTGCCGGGGGGACGGATGAGATCCAGCGGAACATCATCGCCGAGCGGGTGCTGGGGATGCCGCGGGAGCCGAGCGAGGATACCAAGAAGCCGTTCCGGGATGTGCCGCGGAATACCGTTGGATAGAGTTTCGATCATGCAACAATTTAGGCGTACCCTGGCGGGCCCCGTTCTCTGGCGAGGATGGGGCGCGGTGGGGCGCGTGCGGTTGTGGGGCGTGCCTGCGGCTGGGCGCCGCGGTTGTGGGCGTGCCAGGTGGGGATGCGGCGGCGGGTTTCCTCGTTGTACTCGGCCGAGGCTTGCGGGTGGTGGTGGGCCAGGTGCGGGCTTCGAGGCGGGTGAGGAGGCAAAGTGCCCCCCTCCGGCTCTCCCCGGCTTCGCCGAGGGGAAAGAAGTAAGCTAGCAAGAAAGAAAGTGGCCACAGAGGCACAGAGACACAGAGGAGCAAGGCAAGGGAGAGAAAGAAAGATGGCGGAACCGCTTCGCGTTCCGCCCTACATGGGTTGGAACAAATGAAGTTTTTTTGCTTCTTTTTGTTCACAAAAAGAAGAATCTTTCTTCAGTCCTGGTAGAGCCAGCCTTCGACGCGGGGAAGGAGGCGGGGTTTGTCGCCGGGCCAGATGGGGGTTCCGGCGAGGGTGGTGCCCCAGGCGGCGGCGACGCCTTGGGCTTGGAGGCCGTCGGGCGCGGTGGCGCGGTAGGTGGTGTGGTGGTGGCCGTGGACGACCAGGGTGGCGCCCATGGCGCGGGCTAGGCTGTCTAGCACGGTGGCGCCGCTGCGGTGGCTGCTGGGGGCTTCGTGGGTGACGAGGATGTCGGCGCGCTTTGTGGCGAGGGATTCGACGTCTTCGGGCCAGATGGCCAGGGTGGCGAGGTTGCGGGCCAGCGCGGCGGTGGCATCCGGGCTCCAGCCTGGGCCGATGGTGGCCATGTCCGCTTGCAGCTGGTCTCGGCTGCTGAGGCGGGGTTTTTGGGGCGGGTTCCAGACGCGGGTGTGGAAGGTGCCGCCGAGACCGGCGATGCGCAGGCCGGCAATTTCGATGACGCGGCCGTGCAGGGCGCCTTTGGCGGTGAGCGGGTTGCGGCTGGGGTCGGCCAGGTTGGCCCACATGTTGGGGCCGCCATCGGCATCGTGGTTGCCGAAGATCCAGTGCAGCGAGGCGCCGGTGGCGAGGATGGGGGCCACGTGGTGATCGAGCGGCGCGGTGCATTCCATGTCGCCGAGCAGGATGACGTGGCGCGGCGTGCGGGGCTGGGCCTGGAGGCCGGCTTCGACGTGGTGCCAGTGGCGGTGGATGTCGCCCACGAAGACGATGTCGTGGCTGGGGTCGTGCAGCAGGCTCAGGGGAGGCGCTCCGGGGGTGAGGGCGGAGGGTAGGGGGGGCGGGGAGGGAGGGCAAGGCGGGGTGTTGGCGCGGTGGTGCCGGGCCGGTAGTTTGGGGGTTCGGGAGAAGGACGGTTTCGATGGACGTGATGGTTTCGACGGGGGAGCGGGCGCGGGCGGTGGCCGAGGCGTGGCTGCGGCGGTTCAATGCGGCGCTGGAGGGCGGCGACGCGGCGGCTGTGGGGGCGTTGTTCCGCGACGATGGGCATTGGCGCGATATCGTGGCGCTGAGCTGGAAGATCGCGACGTGGAGCGGCGACGATGTTGCGGCTTCGCTGCTGGGCGGTGCGCAGGCGCAGGGGGCGCGGGAGTTCGAGGTGGACCCGATGCGCACGCCGCCGCGCGAGGTGGAGCGGGCCGGGGAGCCGGCGGTGGAGGCGATCCTGCGCTTCAGGACCCGCGTGGGCGTTGGCGCCGGGGTGCTGCGGATCAAGGTTTCCGATGCCGACAGCCTGAAGGCGTGGACGCTGATGACCTCGCTCGACCACATCGCCGGGCATGACGAGGAGAGCGCGCGGGAGGCGCGTGAGGAGCCGGCTTTCGAGCGCGACTGGCAGGGGCCGAACTGGCTGGACAAGCGCGATGCGGCGCGGCGCTTCGATGACCGGGAGCCCGCCGTTCTGGTGGTGGGCGGCGGGCATGCCGGGCTGGCGGCGGCGGCGGCGCTCGGCGCGCTGAATGTCGATACGCTGGTGGTGGATCGCATGGAGCGCGTCGGCGACAACTGGCGCAAACGCTACCACGGGCTGAAGCTGCACAACCAAGTGTACAGCAACCACATGCCGTACATGTCCTTCCCGAAGACCTGGCCGCGCTACATCCCGAAGGACAAGATCGCGAACTGGCTGGAGACGTATGTGGAGGCGATGGAGATTGCCTTCTGGACGCGGACCAGCTTCGAGGGCGCAACGTACGATTCGGCGGCGAAATGCTGGGCGGCGCGGCTGAAGATGGCCGATGGCAGCACACGGGTGGTGCGGCCGCGGCATATCGTGATGGCGACGAGTGTCTCCAGCGTGCCGAATATTCCGGTGATTCCGACGCTGGAGAAGTTTGGTGGGCGGGTGGTGCATTCCTCCAAGTTCGGCAATGGCGCGGAATATCGCGGCAAGCCCGTGCTGGTGTTCGGGACCGGCACGAGTGCCCATGACATCGCGCAGGACCTGCATGGCAACGGCGCGCTGGTGACGATGGTGCAGCGCAGCCCGACGCTGGTGACCAATGTGGAGCCGGCGGCGCAGCTGTACGATGGCATCTACTATGGCCATGGCCCGTCGCTGGAGGATCGCGACCTGGTGAACACCTCTGTGCCGCTGCCGGTGATTAAGCAGGCGCACAAGCTGCTGACGGCGAAATCCCGCGAGCTGGACCGCGAGATGCTGGAAGGGCTGGAGCGGATCGGGTTCAAGCTGGAGTTCGGCGAGGACGGGACCGGCTGGCCGCTGAAGTATCGCTCGCGCGGTGGCGGGTATTATTTCAACGTTGGCTGCTCCGAGCTGCTGATCCGTGGCGAGATCGGGTTGATCCAGTATTCCGATATCGACTCGTTCTTCGCGGGTGGGGTGCGGATGAAGGACGGGCGCGTGGTGGCGTCGGAGCTGGCGGTGCTGGCGACCGGCTACAAGGGGCAGGATGCGATGGTGCCTGTCTTCTTCGGGGCCGAGGTGGCCGCGAAGGTGGGGCAGGTGTGGGGGTTCGACCACGCGGCGCAGGAACTGGCGAATATGTGGACGCCCTCGGGCCAGGATGGGCTTTGGTTCACCGGCGGGAGCTTCTCCCAGTGCCGGATGTATTCGCGGCATGTGGCGGTGCAGATCAAGGCGCGGGAAGTGGGGTTGAGATAAGCGGTTCTTTTTTGAAAAAAAGAACCAAAAAACTTTTATTCGCTTGCACGCGTGCCAGGTGCTCCTGCACGCGCGCAAGCGAAGGAAGTCTTTTTTGCTTCTTTTTTCTTCAGAAAAAAGAAGATGCTTGCTTGCTTTTGGGTGCTGGCGGAACCGCTTTCCGCGTTCCGCCCTACGCTTCCATGTCGGGCAGCCAGGACTTCACTTCGCCGTCGTAGCTGGGGCCGGGGTTGCCCCAGACGGTGGTGCGCCACATGACGCGGGCGAGGTGTTCGGCGTCGAACCAGGTGGCGGCGTGCAGGGTGCAGCGGTTGTCCCACACGACCAGGTCGCCTTGGGTCCATTCGTGGACGTAGACGAAGCGTGGGTGGGTGTAGTGGGCGGCGAGCTCGATGAGGAGGCGCCCGCCTTCGCCGTCTGGGCCCGGCTCCAGGCCTTCGATGGGGCCTTCCAGCCAGTCCATCTGGCCGTATTCGCAGAGGTAGAGCGCTTTCTGGCCGGTGACGGGGTGGGTGCGGACGAGGGGCTGGCGGACGGGGCGTTCGTGGGGGGCGAGCTCGCGTTGGGGGGCGCCGGATTTCACCGTGTCGTATTTGCGGCCGGCGGCTGAGGCGATGTGCAGGCCTTGCAGGGTGGCGATGCGGGCTTTGGTTGCGGCGGGGAGGGCTTCGTAGGCGGCGATGCCGTCGGCGAAGAGGGTCTGGCCCTGGCCCTGGGGCACGGGCTGGACGGCGAGGAAGAGGGAGATGTCGGGCGGTGGGCGGCGGTAGGATTGGTCGGTGTGCCAGCCGCGGCGATGGGGGAACTGGACGGGGAATTTTCCGTCGGACGTGAGGGGCGGGGTGGGCTTGGGCGGCGGGGCACGGAAGACCGGGGGGATGTTGGAGACAACGAAGATTTCCGGCACCTCCGGGTGGACCATGTTCGCGGCCATGTGGGTGGTGCGGTAGTTCTCGACCTCTGGCCCGAAGAGGCGGGAGAGGCGGACGAGGAGGGTGGGGTCTTGCGCCATGGCGGCCATGCCGGGGAGGACCATGACGCCGTGGCAGGCGGCCAGGGCTTCGGGCAGGGCGGTGGGGGTGGCCTCGGCGGCGGCGGTGACCTCGTGGGCGGTGGTGGCGCCTTCGAGGGCGAGGCGGCCGCCGAAGCTGGCGCCGGCGAGGGGGCGCTGGAGGCGGAAGCTGGCGTCCATCTTGGGGCTCCTGCAGGTTTGGGAGAGGGTATCGGCGGGGCGGGAGGGTGGTCAACGCGGTGGGCGTTGCGGTGCGGGGCGTTTCGGCCGCAGAGTTGGGGGAGCGGGCCGGGGAGCCTGGCCGAAGGGGGGATCGACACCGCGTGACAGGATTTCCTGCATGGGATGAAGCGGCGGCCCGGGTGCTGCTGGCGGGCCTGGGCGGCGGGCAGGACAAGGTGCTGCCCATGCTGCAGGCGTTGCAGGCCCGGTATGGCTATGTGCATGCCGAGGCTGTGGGGCTGGTGGCGGCGGCGGTGAATGTGTCCCGCGCCGAGGTGCATGGGGTGATGACGTTCTACCATGATTTTCGCACGGAGTTGCCGGCGGCGCGGGTGATCCGGCTGTGCCGGGCGGAGGCGTGCCAGGCGGTGGGGTGCGAGGCGCTGGTGGATGAGGCGGCGCGGCTTGGGGTGGTGGTGGACGGGCCGGCCGCGGGGAGTGTTTCGGTGGAGACGGTGTATTGCCTGGGGAATTGCGCACTGGGGCCGGCGGCGCTGGTGGGAGAGGAGCTGGTGGGGTTGCTGGATCTGGACGGGCTGCGGGCGTTGGTGGCGGGGGCGTGAGCGTGCGGGTGTTCGTGCCAGGGGATGCGGCGGCGCGGTCGGTGGGGGCCGAGGCGGTGGCGCTGGCGTTCGCGGCTTCGGGCATGGAGGTGGTGCGGACCGGGTCGCGCGGAATGCTGTGGCTGGAGCCGTTGGTGGAGGTGGAGGGGGCGGACGGTCGGGTGGGGTTCCGCAATGTGCGGGCGGCGGATGTGGCGGGGTTGGTGGCTTCGGGGTTCGGCGGCGGGCATGCGCTTTCGGTGGGGCGGGTGGAGGATTTGCCGTGGCTGGCGCGGCAGAGCCGGTTGACCTTTGCGCGGGTGGGGGTGGCGGATCCGCTCTCGTTGGCGGCGTATCGGGCGCAGGGGGGGCTGGCGGGGTTGGAGGCGGCGCGGGGGTTGGCGCCAGACGCGATCGTGGCGGCGGTGACGTCTTCCGGCCTGCGCGGGCGCGGTGGGGCGGGGTTTCCGACCGGGGTGAAGTGGCGGACGGTGGCCGGGGCGGTGGCGGACCAGAAGTATGTGGTTTGCAATGCCGATGAGGGCGATAGCGGGACGTTTGCCGACCGGATGCTGATCGAGGGCGATCCCTTCGTGCTGATCGAGGGGATGGTGATCGCGGGGCTGGCGGTGGGGGCGAGCCAGGGGTTCATCTATCTGCGCAGCGAATATCCGCAGGCGGAGCGCGTGCTGCGGGCGGCGCTGGAGATTGCGCGGGCGGAGGGCGTGCTGGCGGCTGGATTCGATATCGAGCTGCGGATGGGGGCTGGGAGTTACATCTGCGGCGAGGAGACGGCGCTGCTGGAGAGCCTGGAGGGGCGGCGCGGGGTGGTGCGGGCCAAGCCGCCGCTGCCGGCGTTGCAGGGGCTGTTCGGGAAACCCACCGTGGTGAACAACGTGCTGTCGCTGGCGGCGGTGCCGTGGATTCTGGCGCATGGGGCCGAGGCCTATGCGGCGCTGGGCACCGGGCGGTCGCGCGGGACGCTGGTGGTGCAGCTGGCGGGCAACGTGAAGCGGGGCGGGCTGTTCGAGCTGCCGTTCGGGGTTTCGCTGCGCGAGGTGATCGAGGACATCGGCGGCGGCACGCGCAGTGGCCGCCCTGTGCGGGCGGTGCAGGTGGGTGGGCCGTTGGGGGCGTATCTGCCGGTTTCGCGGCTGGATACGGCTTTGGACTACGAGGCGCTGGCGGCGGTGGGCGGGATGCTGGGGCATGGCGGGATCGTGGTGTTCGACGACACGGTGGACATGGCGAAGCAGGCGCGCTTCGCGTTCGAGTTCTGCGCCAAGGAAAGCTGCGGCAAGTGCACGCCGTGCCGGATCGGGGCGGTGCGCGGGGTGGAGGTGGTGGACCGGATCATCGCCGGGAAAGCCGGCGAGATCGCGGTGCTGGAGGACCTGGCGGCGCTGATGACCGATGCCTCCCTGTGCGCGATGGGCGGGCTGACGCCGCTGCCGGTGATGAGCGCGTTGAAACATTTTCCCGAGGATTTCCGCCGGGCTTTGGCGGCGTGAGGAGCGTGGCATGGGGCTGATCCGGGAGACGGATTTCGGCACGCCGGTGCGGCAGGGCGAAGCAACCGTTTCGCTGGTGATCGACGGGCAGCGCGTGAGCGTGCCGGCGGGGACCAGCGTGATGGCGGCGGCGATGCACGCGGGCACGAAGATCCCGAAGCTGTGCGCCACGGACAGCCTGGAGCCGTTTGGCAGTTGCCGGCTGTGCCTGGTGGAGATCGAGGGGCGGCGCGGGACGCCGGCTTCCTGCACCACGCCGGCCGAGGAGGGGATGGTGGTGCGCACGCACAGCGATCGCCTGGGCAAGCTGCGGCGCGGGGTGATGGAGCTGTACATCTCCGACCATCCGCTGGATTGCCTGACCTGTTCGGCGAACGGGGATTGCGAGCTGCAGGACATGGCCGGCGCGGTGGGGCTGCGCGAGGTGCGCTATGGCTATGAGGGCGCCAACCATTTCGATGGCGTGAAGGACGAGAGCAACCCGTATTTCAGCTACGACCCCGCCAAGTGCATCGTGTGCAATCGCTGCGTGCGGGCCTGCGAGGAGGTGCAGGGGACCTTCGCCCTGACCATCACCGGGCGTGGTTTTGATAGCCGGGTGGCGCCGGGGCTGACAGATTTCCTGGGCAGCGAATGCGTTTCCTGCGGCGCCTGCGTGCAAGCCTGCCCGACGGCGACGCTGATCGAGAAGAGCGTGATCGAGATGGGGCAGCCGGAGAAATCCGTTGTCACTACCTGCGCCTATTGCGGCGTGGGCTGCTCGTTCAAGGCGGAGCTGCAGGGCGACCGGGTGGTGCGGATGGTGCCCTTCAAGCAGGGCGGCGCGAATGAGGGGCATTCCTGCGTGAAGGGGCGGTTTGCCTGGGGCTATGCCACGCATCGGGACCGGATCACCAAGCCGATGATCCGTGGCTCCATCCATGAACCGTGGCGCGAGGTGAGTTGGGCCGAGGCGATCGGGCATGCGGCTTCGGAGTTCAAGCGGCTGCAGGCTTCGTACGGGCGCGATGCGGTCGGCGCCATCAGCTCCTCCCGTTGCACCAACGAGGAAGTGTTCCTGGTGCAGAAGCTGGTGCGCGGGGCGCTGGGGAACAACAACATCGATACCTGTGCGCGGGTGTGCCACGCGCCGACGGGGTATGGGCTGAAGACGGCGTTCGGCACCTCGGCGGGCACACAGGATTTCAAGAGCGTTGCGAAGGCGGATGTGATCCTGGTGATCGGGGCGAACCCGACCGATGGGCACCCGGTGTTCGCCTCGCGCATGAAGCGGCGGTTGCGGCAGGGGGCCAAGCTGATCGTGGCCGATCCGCGGCGGATCGATCTGGTGCGCTCGCCGCATATCGAGGCTTCGCATCATTTGCAGCTGCTGCCGGGCAGCAACGTGGCTTTCGTGAATGCTATGGCGCATGTGGTGGTGACGGAAGGGCTGGTGGACGAGGCGTTCGTGCGCGAGCGCTGCGACCTCGGGGATTTCGAGGCCTGGGCGCGGTTCGTGGCGCTGGCGGAGAATGCGCCGGAGGAGACCGAGCGCTTCACCGGGGTGCCGGCGGCGGAATTGCGCGCGGCGGCGCGGCTTTATGCCTCGGCGGGGAATGGGGCGATCTACTACGGGCTGGGCGTGACGGAGCACAGCCAGGGTTCCACCATGGTGATGGGCATGGCGAACCTGGCGATGGCGACCGGGAATATCGGGCGCGAGGGCGTGGGGGTGAATCCCTTACGTGGCCAGAACAACGTGCAGGGCGCCTGCGACATGGGCAGCTTTCCGCATGAGTTCAGCGGGTATCGCCATGTGGCCGATGACGCGACGCGGGAGATGTTCGAGGCGACCTGGGGCCGGGCGCTGGATGGCGAGCCCGGGCTGCGCATTCCCAACATGCTGGATGAGGCGATCGGGGGCGGGTTCCGCGGGCTCTACATCCAGGGCGAGGACATCGCGCAATCCGATCCGAACACGCAGCACGTGACGGCGGCGCTGCGGGCGATGGAATGCGTGGTGGTGCAGGACCTTTTCCTGAACGAAACGGCGCAGTACGCCCACGTGTTCCTGCCGGGTGCGTCGTTCCTGGAGAAGGACGGCACCTTCACCAACGCCGAGCGGCGCATCAACCTGGTGCGCAAGGTGATGGAGCCGCTGGCGGGGATGGCGGAGTGGGAGGTGACGGCGGCGCTGGCCACCGCGTTGGGGTTCCCGATGCGGTACGACCATCCCAGCGAGATCATGGACGAGATCGCGCGGGTGACGCCGAGTTTTACCGGCGTGAGTTACGCGGTGCTGGAGGCGCGCGGCTCCGTGCAGTGGCCGTGCAATGCGGCCGCACCCGAGGGCACGCCGATCATGCATGTGGATCGGTTCGTGCGCGGCACTGGCAAGTTCATGATCACCGAGTTCGTGCCGACGGAAGAGCGCACCGGGCCGCGCTTCCCGCTGATCCTGACCACGGGGCGCATCCTGAGCCAGTACAATGTGGGCCAGCAGACGCGGCGCACGGCGAACACGGCGTGGCATGACGAGGATGTGCTGGAAATCCATCCCTTCGATGCCGAGAGCCGCGGCATCACCAGCGGTGAGCTGGTGGCGCTGGCCAGCCGGTCTGGCGAGGTTTCGCTGCGGGCCGTGGTGTCGGAGCGGATGCAGCCGGGCGTGGTGTACACCACTTTCCACCACGCCCGTACCGGGGCCAACGTGATCACCACCGACTATTCCGATTGGGCGACGAATTGCCCGGAATACAAGGTGACGGCGGTGCAGGTGCGGCGGACCAATGCGCTGTCGCGCTGGCAGGAGACACATCAGCAGGAGGCCGGGCAGCTGCGCCGGATCGCGCCTGCCGCCGAATAGCGCGGCACCCAGCCGGCTTGTGCATGGCGAGGCGCTGCGCTTCGACGGCGGGGGCGTGGCGCGCGTGCCGGTGGAGGTGGCGGCCGAGGTGCCGGTGAACCTGGTGTACGCCACGCTGCCGCATGCGGTGATGATGGCAACGCCTGCGGATCTGGTGGATTTCGCCTATGGGTTCAGCCTGACCGAGGGTGTGATCACGGCGGCGGCGGAGATCCGCGGCGTGGCGGTGCGCGAGGTGCCGCGCGGGATGATGCTGGAGGTGGATCTGGTGCCGGCGGCGCTGCGGCGGCACATGGCGCGGCGGCGTTCGATGGCCGGGCGCACGGGGTGCGGGATTTGCGGCATTGAGAGCCTGGAGGATTTGCCGCAGGGGCGGAAGGTGGCGCCTGGGCCCGCAATCGCGCCGGCGGCGATCCGGGCGGCGCTGCTGGGGCTGGAGGCACGGCAGGTGCTGAACCAGGTGACGCGGGCGGTGCATGCGGCGGCGTGGTGCGACGGGGCGGGCGCGATCGTGGCGCTGCGCGAGGATGTCGGCCGCCACAACGCGCTGGACAAGCTGGTGGGGGCCTGCCTGCGGGATGGCATCGGGCCGGGGGGCGGCTTCGT
The DNA here is from genome assembly GCA_026400815.1 of Alphaproteobacteria bacterium. GTDB lineage: Bacteria > Pseudomonadota > Alphaproteobacteria > Acetobacterales > Acetobacteraceae > CAMDGX01. The sequence continues at coordinate 1,372 of JAPLOI010000034.1, read as the reverse complement.
GCTGCTGACCAGCCGGGCTTCGTTCGAGATGGTGGAGAAGGCGGCGTCCTTCGGGGCGGGCACGGTGGTGGCGATTTCCGCCCCCACCTCGCTGGCGGTGGAGCGGGCGGCGGCGCTGGGGATCGCGCTGGTGGCGGTGGCGCGGCCCGATGGGGCGGTGCGGTTCACGCCGGGAGAACTGGAATGACGGAGGTGGCGCGGCTGGCATGGATGGCAGGCCGGATTGCGGCCGCCTTCGATGCCCTGCCGGAGGAACAGGCGGCGGCGGCGATCGCGGCGCATATCAACCAGTTCTGGGCGCCCCCGATGCGGCGCGGCTTGCTGGCGGCCGACGCCGCCGCGTTGGCGCCGCGGGTGCGGCGGGCGCTGGCGCTGGTGCGGCCACCAGCCTCGCCTTAGTTTCGGCGACGGGGGCGGTCTTGGCGGCGGTAACCGTCGTCGTCGTGTTGTCGTTGCGACTGGTCGTACAGATAGCCGCCACCGGCGCCGACGCCGGCACCGAGCAGGGCGCCCAGCCCGGCATTGCCGCTGAAGGAGCCGAGCAGGCCGCCGACGCCGGCGCCGCCCAGGGCACCGACTGTGGTGCGCTGCTGGGTGGCGTTCATGCCGTCGCAGCCGGCCAGGCCGAGGCTGGCGGCGAGCAGTGCGGCCATTCGCAGGGTTCGGGTCATGGGTGGTCTCCCTCTCAGCGCTGGCGAACGGTGCGGCCGGCGGCCACGGGCGGGCAGGGGTAGCGGGCCTGGGCCCAGCGCAGGAAGCCATCCAGCGCCGGTTCTTCCGCGAATCGTGGCGTGGCGCGGGCCCATTGGGCGAAGTCCACGCCGGATTCCGCGACGCTGGGGCGGCGCTCCGGCAGGCAGAAGAGCGGGCGGAGCGGCGTACCGGCGGGGTGGGTGAGGGTGTGGTACTGGGCGGCGGCGGTGATGAAGCCCTGGCAATAGGCAATCGCCTCCAGCCGCGGCATGCCGCCCCCGGCGGGATCGCAGACGGCGGCGAGGTCGCGCACCGTCTCCACATGGGTGGTGGGGCCCGCGGCCGGCGGCGGCTGGGCAAGGGCGGTGCCGGCGGAGAGGGCGAGCACGGCGGCCGCGAGGGACATGCGGAGAGGGACGGCGCGTGCAGGGGCGGCGGGTGGCATGGGCGATTTCTCCACGACCAGGGTGCAGGGCCTAAGTGCCGCGGGGGCGCTAGAGCAGAATCCTATCAATCTGGCTCATAGCCTGTCGCCGTGTAATAGTTGGCGCATTCCTGTGGCGTGAAGGCGTCCAAGGCATCGCGGATCGCGTCCCATAGCTCGCTGATGCTGCGTGCGGCGGCCTTTCGGAGGAACGCCTTGAGCTTGGAGAAGGCGTTCTCGATTGGGTTGAAGTCA
>JAPLOI010000050.1 GCA_026400815.1 Alphaproteobacteria bacterium | reverse complement strand
CACGGCTATGTTGCCGGCGGCTGGTCGGGCTCCACATGTGATCTCCGGCAAGGCTTCGAACACCTGCCCAGAATCACACCAAACCCGGCCAGCCAACCCCTCACGTCATACGTTCCGCGTTGATTCCGAAATGGGCTCTTAGAATTGGTAGATCCGTGCGGCGTTGTCGTGGAAGAGCGCCCTTTGCTCAGCCTCCGAAAAGCCCGCGATGGCGTGGGCGAAGCCGGTGACATTGTCGGCGTAGCTCAGCGCGCGGCGGCCGACGGGGTAGTCGGTGCCGAACATGGAGCGGTCTGGGCCGAAGGCGTCGATGCAGGTCAGGACGGCGGTGCGGAGGCCTTCGGGGGATTTGTCCGGCGCATAGGCGCCGAAGTTGCTGACCTTGATGGCGACGTTGGGTTGGGCGGCCATGAGGGCGAGGCCTTTCCGCCAGCGGTCCAGGCCGGCCTCGTCGCGGTCCACCGGGGTGGCGCAGTGGTTCACGACGATCTGGAGGCTTGGCATGTCCTGCGCCAGGCGGGCGACGTCTTGGCTCTGGTGCGGGTTCATGAGGACTTCGAGGAGCATGCCGGCGCGGGAGAGGGTGGCGATGCCACGGCGTTTGTCGGCGCGGTTCAGCAGGCCGGCTTCGGTCCAGCGCTTGGCGGGGTCGGGGTGCCATCGGATGGTTTCGCGGACGCCGACGACGGGGCCAGCGGCTCGATGGGCGGCGAGTTGGTTTTCCACGGCGGGGTCTTCGAGGGCGACGTAGGCGACGAGGCGGTGGGCCACGTTGCGGGGGCGGGGGATGGACATGAGCCAGCTTGTTTCTTCCACCGGATCGCGTGCGCGGTCCCAGGCGGCCTCCACGTGGACGGAGCCGGCGAGGTTGGTTTGGCCGACATCGGCGAGGAAGTGTTCGGGCAGGTAGTCGTGACGCAGGAAATCGAGGTTGCCGAGGGAGGCCATGGCGGGGTCGGTGCCGGCGATCCAGGGGTGGCGGCCCAGGGAGAGGTCCCACAGGTGGTGGTGCGCGTCGATGATGGGGCCGGCGTAGGGCATGGCGGATTCCAGCGGATCGAATTGAGCCGATTATTTGACCGGGGGGCGGGGGCGGGCCTAGCGTGCCGTTATCTATTCACGGGAGAAACGGCCTCATGCCGACAAAAGTTGCGAAACTCTGGGCCTCCGGCAAGGCGGTGGTCAACGGGTGGCTTGCCATTCCCTCTGGCTTTTCGGCCGAGGTGATGGCGCAGAGCGGGTTCGATTCCGTGACTGTGGACATGCAGCACGGCGCGCAGGATTTCCTTTCCATGCTGGCGTGCTTCCAGGCGATGCAGGCGCATCCGGTGACGCCGCTGGTGCGGGTGCCGTGGAACGAGCCGGGGATCATCGGCAAGGTGCTGGACGCCGGGGCGATGGGTGTGATCTGCCCGATGATCAACACCAAGAAAGAAGCCGAGGCGATGGTGCAGTACTGCAAGTACCCGCCGCTCGGCACCCGTTCCAACGGTGCGTTCCGCGCCGGCATGTATGGCGATGGCGGTGCCTACCAGGCCTCGGCGAACACCGAGACGCTGTGCATTCCGATGATCGAGACCAAGCAGGCGGTGAAGAACATCGACGCCATCCTGGATGTGGAAGGGATTGCGGGCATCTATGTCGGGCCGAGCGACCTGGGCCTTTCCTTCGGGCTGCCGGCGAAGCTGGACCGGGATGAGCCGGAGATCCTGAAGGCGTACGACAAGATCCTGAAGGCGTGCCAGACGCGCGGGATCTATGCCGGCATCCACACCGGCGGTTCGGCCGATGCGGCGCGCTGCATTGCGCGTGGGTTTAGGTTGGTGACGCTGATGAACGATAGCGGGATGATGGCGAGCTTTGCCAAGACCTGCATCGCGGAGACGCGGAAGGGTGCCAAGGGCATCGCTTAAGGAAGAGTCTTCTTTTTTCTGAAGAAAAAAGAAGCAAAAAAGACTTTTGTCCGTTTGATGCGGATGGACCCGCATCAAACGGACAAAAGTTTTTTGGTTCTTTTTTTCAAAAAAGAACGTGCTTGCTTTGGAGGTTCAAATGGCCCCCCCCGTTGTGATTCGTCTGCATGACACTGACTCCGTGGTGATCGCGCGTGCCACGCTGTTGCCGGGCACGGAAGTGGCGCCGGGTGTTGCGGCGAGCCAGCGGATTCCGGCAGGGCACAAGGTGGCGGTGGCGCCGATCGCCAAGGGCGAGGCGGTGCGGCGGTATGGGCAGATCATCGGGTTTGCCACCAGCGATGTGGCGCCGGGGCAGCATGTGCATGTGCACAATCTCGGCATGGGGGATTTCTCGCGCGACTATGCGTTCGGGGTGGATGCGAAGCCGACCGAGTTCGTGGCAGAGCCGGCGACGTTCATGGGCATTCGGCGGGCCGATGGGCGGGTGGCGACGCGGAACTATATTGGGCTGCTGACTAGCGTGAACTGTTCGGCGCATGTGGCCGAGCTGGTGGCGATGGCGTTCCGCAAGAACCCGCTGACCGGGGAGAACCCGCTGGCGGAGTTCCCGAACGTGGATGGTGTGGTGGCGCTGACGCACAAGACCGGTTGCGGCATGGCGCAGGGCGAGCCGCTGGCGCTGCTGCGGCGGACCCTGGGCGGGTATGCGCGGCATCCGAATTTCTCGCACGTGGTGATGCTGGGGCTGGGCTGCGAGGTGAACCAGCTTGCGGGGATGATCCAGGAGCAGAAGCTCGCGGGCCGCATGCGCGGGATGGACATCCAGGAGATGGGCGGTAGCCGCAAGACGGTGGAGGCGGCGATCGCCTTCGTGCGCGAGGTGCTGGCGGAGGCGAACAACGTGGTGCGCGTGCCGTGCCCGGTGAGCGAGCTGACCGTGGCGCTGCAATGCGGCGGCAGCGACGGGTATTCCGGCGTTTCCGCCAACCCGGCGCTGGGCGTGGCGAGCGACCTGCTGGTGCGGCATGGCGGCAGCGTGATCCTGTCGGAAACGCCGGAGACCTACGGGGCGGAGCATCTGCTGACGCGCCGGGCGCCGGACCGGGCGGTCGGCGAGAAGCTGGTGGGGCTGATGCGGTGGTGGGAGGCCTATACGGCGCGGGAGGGGGCGGAGATGGATTCCAATCCCTCGCCCGGGAACAAGGCCGGGGGGCTGACGACGATCCTGGAGAAATCCATGGGCGCGATGGCCAAGGCGGGCAGCACCAACCTGGTGGAGGTGGTGGGCTACGCCGAATGGCCGACGCGCAAGGGCTTCATCTTCATGGACACGCCGGGCTACGACCCGGTGGCCGCGACCGGCCAGGTGGCGGGTGGGGCGAACCTGGTGGCGTTCACCACCGGGCGGGGCAGCGTGTTCGGGTGCAAGCCGGCGCCTTCGCTGAAGCTGGCGACGAACTCGGCCATGTTCCGGCGGATGGAAGAGGACATGGACATCAACTGCGGCACCGTGACGGATGGCGACGAGACGATCGCCGAATGCGGGGCGCGGATTTTCGATCTTTTTCTCCGCACGGCTTCGGGTGAGCCGAGCAAGAGCGAGTTGTTTGATTTCGGCGCGGCGGAGTTTGCGCCTTGGGTGATTGGGGCGACGATGTAAGGAAGCATCTTCTTTTTTCTGAAGAAAAAAGAAGCAAAAAAGACTTTATTCGTTTGCGCTCGCTTTAGGGCGAGCAGCAGATTCATAAAAGTTTTTTGGTTCTTTTTTTCAAAAAGAACCGCTTCCTTCCTACCACTTCTCCACGAATGGCCGCACTTCCACTTCCCAGCTCCAGGCCGAGCGGTGCTGGTGCATCACGTGCCAGTAGGTCTCGGCGATGGCATCCGGCTCCAGCAGCGCGTCTGGCGCGTCGTTGGTGCCGGGCCGGGTTGTGCTGCGGATGCCGCCGTCGATGACGAAGTGGGCGACGTGGACGCCTTGCGGGGCGAGTTCGCGGGCGAGGGATTGGGCGAGGCCGCGCAGGGCGAACTTGCCCATGGCGAAGCTGGAGGAGTTGGCGAAGCCCTTCACGCCGGCGGTGGCGCCGGTGAGGAGGATGGCGCCGTGGCCAGCGGGCAGCATGCGGCGGGCGGCCTGTTGGGCGGCGAGGAAGGCACCGAAGGCGGAGATTTCCAGCGCGCGGCGCACGGCTTCCGGGTCCAGGCCGATGATCGGGCCGCGGGCTCGGGCGGAGGCGTTGTAGACCACGACATCGGGCGCGCCGTGGCGGGCTTCGACTTCGGTGAAGAGCTGTTCCATGGCGGCGGGGTCGGCGGCGTCGCAGGCGTGGGTGGAGCAGCCGGTTTCGGCGGCCAGGGCGGCGAGTTTATCCACGTTGCGCGCGGCGACGGCGACGGACAGGCCGTTGCGGGTGAAGAGGCGGGCCAGGGAGGAGGACAGGCCCGGGCCGGTGCCGATGATCAGGGCGGTTCGATACTGGGTCGACATCTGGTGGCTCCCGCGTTGCCGTTGCGGCTATAGTGCGGGCACCACAACCGCTAGGCCAGCACCATGTCCAGCAGCATTGCGCCCAGGATCGACGTGATTTCCGACGCCATCTGCCCGTGGTGCTACATCGGCAAGCGGCAGCTGGAGCGCGCGCTGGCGCTGCTGGCGGAGAAGGGGCTGCGGTTCGATGTGGCCTGGCACCCGTTCCAGCTGAACCCGGACATGCCCGCGGAGGGGTGGGACCGGAAGGAATACCGCATCCAGAAGTTCGGCTCCTGGGAGAAGTCCCAGGCGATGGATGCGCGCATCACGGAGACGGCGGCGGGGATCGGGCTGGAGTTCCACCTGGACCGACTGACGCGCACGCCGAACACGGTGAACGCGCATCGCGCGATTTGGCTCGCCGGGCAGCATGGGGTGCAGGATGCAGTGCTGGAGGCGCTGTTCAAGCTGTATTTCGTGGAAGGCGGCGATCTCGGCGATGTCGCGCTGCTGACCGAGACGGCTGTGGCGGCGGGGCTGGACCGGGATGCGCTCGTGGCGATGTATGAGGGCGACGAAGGGCGCGATGTGGTGTTGCGCGGCGATGCGGCGGCGCGGCAGGGCGGGATTTCCGGCGTGCCGAGCTTCCTGATGGGTGGCTACCTGCTGTTTTCCGGCGCGCTGCCGGCCGAACAGATGGCTGAAGCCTTCGCCCAGGCCTGGCAGGTGCTGAGCACCCGCGCCGCCTGACCACGCAAGCCGCTTGACCCGCCCCCCCGCGCCGGCCCCAGGATAGGGGCTGGAACACAGCGGAGGCGGGTATGAAGCGGCGGACATTCCTTTCGGCCACGGCGGCGGCGGCGTTGCCGATGCCCTCGATCGCGCAACCGGCGAAGGTGCTGAAGATCGCGCCCGAGGCCAACCTGGCCAGCATCGATCCGGTCTGGACCACGGCCACCGTCGCCAACGTGCACGGCTACATGGTGTACGACACGCTGTTCGGCTCCGACGAGGGGCTGAACCCGCAGCCGCAGATGGCCGAGGGGCACACGCTGTCGGACGACAAGCGCACCTACACGATCAAGCTGCGCGACGGGCTGGCCTTCCATGACGGGGAGAAGGTTCGCTCGCAGGATTGCATCGCCTCCATCAGCCGCTGGTCCAAGCGCGCGGCCTGGGGCCAGGCGCTGGGCGCGGTGATGGACGAGATGAAGGTGGTGGACGACCGCACCTTCACGATGCACCTGAAGAAGCCGTTCGCGCACACGCTCTCCGCCCTCGGGCACGGCTACTGCTTCATCATGCCGGAGCGCGTGGCGCAGACCGACCCGTTCCGCCAGATCACCGAAACCACCGGCAGCGGGCCGTTCATCTTCAAGCGCGATGAATGGATCTCCGGCGCCAAGGCGGTGTGGGTGAAGAACGAGAAATACATCCCGCGCAACGAAGCGCCGAACATGTTCGCCGGCGGCAAGCGGGTGTTCGTGGATCGCGTGGAGCAAATCGTGATGCCCGATGGCGCCACGGCAGCCGCGGCGCTGCGGGCCGGCGAGATCGATTGGGTGCACGTGCCCACGATCGACCTGGTGCCGATGCTGGGCAAGCTCCCCGGCGTGCGGACCTTCGTGAACGACCCGTTCGGCTGGATCGGCGTGATCCGCCCGAACTTCCTGCACGCGCCGTTCAACAACCGCGCCCTGCTGCGCGCCATCCTGCCGGCGATCGACCAGCAGGAATTCCTGGATGCGGTGATTGGCGACCAGAAGGAGCTGGGCCGCGTGCCCGTGGGCTTCTTCACCGAAGGCGGGCCGATGGCCAACAAGGCCGGGCTCGATGTGCTCACCGGCAAGCGCGACCTCGCCCTGGCGCGCCGCCTGGTGCAGGAGAGCGGCTACAAAGGCGAGAAGATCGTGCTGATGTCGCCCAGCGACCAGCCGGCCCTGGCGCAGATGACGCAGGTGGTGCGCGACGTGTTCGTGAAGGTGGGGCTGAACGTGGAGTTCATCTCCATGGACTGGTCCACCCTGGTGGCCCGCCGCGCCAGCCGGGAGCCGCCGGACAAGGGCGGCTGGAATGCCTTCTGCACCTCCTGGGGCGGCATGTCCGTGATCGACCCGGGCGGGCACTTCCCGATCCGCGGCAACGGCAACGGCGCCTGGTTCGGCTGGCCGGATGACCCGAAAATGGAAGAGCTGCGCAACGCCTGGCTGGATTCGCCGGATCGCGCCGCGCAGAAAAAGGTCTGCGAAGAACTCCAGGCCTACGCCTTCCAGCAAGTGCCGGTGATCCCCACCGGGCAATGGTTCTACCCGATGGCGGCCCGAACCAACCTCACCGACATCGTCCGCGGCCCGTTCGCGCTGCACTGGAACCTGAAGAAAGGGTAGGGCGAGAGGCGCTGGGTGGCTGGAAGGGAAGGCGAGGGGCTCTGCCCCTCGACCCCGCTGGGGCCTTAGGCCCCAGACCCCTCGACCTTTTTCCGCCTTCGGCGGGGAGGGGCCGCCCGGGTTGCTCCACCGCCTCGACGGCCCCTCCCCGCCGAAGGCGGAAGCTGATGTGGGTCCAGGGACCTCAGGTCCCTGGCGGGTCCAGGGCAGAGCCCTGGCCTTCCTTCCGGACCGCCGAGCGTTACTCGCCATCCCCCCGCTTCAGGACCAGTGCCACGCGGGCGTCCGCCAGCGGGGCGGCGAGGAGGGTTTCGAGGGCGGGGTAGTTCTGCGGTTGGATCACGTCCTGGGCCACGACGAGGTGGCGGCGGATGGTGAGGGTGTTGCCGGTGCGGCGGTAGGTGGCGGTGTAGGTGCCGGCGGTGGTGGCCACGGTGATATCGTCGGGCAGGCGGGTGGCGGTGAGGGTGGGGGCGAGGGTGATGGTGGTGTCCCAGATGTGTTCGCCGACATCGGCGAGCATGGGGGTCTCGCGCGTGCCGGCGGGGGCGAGTTTGCTGCGCAGGCGGGTGGGCGGGGTGATGTCGATGCCCGAGGGGATGCGCAGGTAGGCGGTGTCCTTCTGGAAGGTGACGGCGTTGCGGGCCTGCCAGGTGGCGGAGAGATCGAGCGGGCGGGAGAGGTCGCGGGGGTTGCTGGCATTGAGCGTGCCGACGCCGCCTTCGGCGGTGCCGGAGAGGATGCGTTCGGCGAGGTCGCGCAGGGAGGAGGCGCTGGCGATGGCGCTGCGCAGGCCGATTTCGGTATTGGGGGAGAGGGTGATGCGGGCGGTGGCGTTCATGGTGCCATGGGCGTCGATCGTGAGCGTGGTGGCGAGGTGGTAGCGGTTTTGCTCGGGGCGGGAGGGGGGCGTGCGGGCGACCTGGCCTTCCGGCGTGGCGAGGACGACGGTTTTGCCGGAGAGGCGGCGGTCCAGCGCGTCGAACCCGGCGTAGTGGTCGGTGGGGTTGGCGTAGTGGTCCCAGTCCGGCAGGTAGATGATGGCGTGGTTGAACTGGCCGGGCATGGGGAGCGGCAGGTCGGTGGTGCGGCTGCCCCAGTCGATGATGGCGGCGTAGCTGCGGATGTCGCGGGCGGCGAGCAGGGCCTGCATCAGGGCGACGTGGTCCTTGCAGTCGCCGTAGCCGTTCTTGAGGATGTCGGCGGCGGCGTGGGGCACCCAGCCGTCATCGGGGTCGAGATAGACGGCGACGTAGCGGATGTTGCCGGTGATCCATTCGTAGATGGCGCGGGCGGCGTCGCGGCCGGTTTTGTCGCCGACGATGCGCGCGGCCAGCGCCTGGATCTCTGGCGTGGGGGCGATGCGGTCGGCGGATTGGCGGTGGTAGAGGGCGCCGAGGGCTTCGAGGTTCGGCTGGGTGGTCGCGACGAAGAGGGGCTGGAAGTCGCTGCTGGAGACGCTGTTGCGTTCGGCTTCGCGCGCCGGGATGTCGCGGATGGTGGCGCGGATGCGGCGGGTGCCGGCTTCGGTGGTGTCTGCCACCTGGAAGCGGCCGCCCAGAAGGCCTTCCTTGGTGCGCCAGGCGAAGGGGAGGTCGGCGGGGAGTTCGATCTCCGTGGTGTCTTCGGTGGTGGCCCATTCGATGAGGGCCTGGTTGGAGACGCTGAAGCCCATCAGTGGCGGCACCTTCTGGGTGCGGCGCCAGGTGATGTGGGTGCGGCTGCCCTCGCGCAGCTGCGGGAACAGCACGGTGGTGGTGAGGCTGCCGGTAAAGCCGGGCGCGCCCTGGCTGGCGGCGGAGGGGCGGGTGAAGATGGAGGAGGCGGGCACCGGCAGGCGGGTGCCGTCGGGCTGGTCCACCCAGGCTTCCACCACCTCCAGCGTTTGCTTGTCGGGGTAGAAGCTGCGGGCGGCGCGTTCGCCGGCGCGCAGGCCGCGCTGGGTGAGCAGCGTGCTGGTTTGCGTGGTGGTCTCCACGTAGGTGAGGTCGCGCGCCACCACGTAGCGGTCCACCGAGCGGTCCAGCCGGGCGTGGGTGGTGGGCTGGGCGAATGCGGCCACGTGGGCGAGCAGCAGGAACAGCACGGGCAAGGCGAAGCGGATCGGTACGGCGATCATCGGGGGGCCCCCATCCTTGGTTGGGTGCAGTGTAGCGAAAGCGGAGGCAGTGCGGGGATAGGCGGTATGCCTCGTATTCGGTATAGGAGCGGACCTTTTTCGCCAGTCGGGACCCCAGCCATGCCCCAGGATGCCGCGACCTCTGCTTATGTGATTGCACCGCCCGCCGTGACCGCCGTGCCGGTGGCCGGTGGCGGGGCGTTTCCGGTGCGCCGGATCTTCTGCGTCGGCCGCAACTATGCCGCCCATGCGCGCGAGATGGGCAGCGACCCCGACCGTGAGCTGCCGTTCTTCTTCTGCAAGCCGGCCGATGCGCTGCTGATGAACGACGCCGACATGCCCTACCCGCCGATGAGCAAGGATTTGCACCACGAGATGGAGCTGGTGGTGGCGATCGGCACCGGCGGCGCCAACATCGCCGAGGCCGATGCGCTGAAGCATGTGTGGGGCTACGCCGCCGGGCTCGACATGACCCGGCGCGACCTGCAGAACGCGGCCAAGAAGGAAGGCAAGCCCTGGGACATGGGCAAGGGCTTCGACCACTCTGCCCCGATCGGCACGCTGGTGCCCGCTTCCACCCTCGCTGACCCGACCAAGGGCAAGATCGAGCTGAAGGTGAACGGCCAGGTGCGCCAGGTGTCGGACCTCAGCCTGCTGATCTGGAGCGTGGCGGAGACGATCTCCTACCTGTCGAAGCTGGTCACGCTCGCGCCCGGCGACCTGATCTACACCGGCACGCCCGAAGGCGTGGCCGCCGTGCAGCGCGGGGACGTGCTGGAGGGCGTGGTGGAAGGCGTGGGCACTGTCCGCACCAAGATCGTCTGATGGCAACCGCCCCCCGGCGGCGGCCGCTGCGGATCGCCACCTGGAACATCAACTCGCTGCGCCTGCGCCTGCCCCTGCTCCCGCGCCTGATCGAGGCGCTGGAGCCGGACGTGCTGTGCCTGCAGGAAACCAAGGTGCCGGACGAGCTGTTCCCGCTGGAAGGCGTGAAGGCGCTGGGGTTCGAGCACGTCCGCTTCCGCGGGATGAAGGGCTATAACGGGGTGGCGATCCTGTCGCGCATTCCGTTCGCCCCGCATGACCTGGCGCCGGACTGGTGCGGCCGCGGCGATTGCCGGCATGTTGCCGTGGAGCTGGACGCCCCCGGCGGGCCGATCGAGCTGCACAATTTCTACATCCCGGCCGGAGGCGACGTGCCGGACCGGGCGGTGAACGAGAAGTTCGGCCACAAGCTGGACTTCATGGCCGAAGCCACCCAGTGGTTCGCCGCGCGCACCAAGCTCTCCCGCGCCGTGCTGGTGGGCGACCTCAACATCGCGCCGCTGGAACACGACGTGTGGAGCCACAAGCAGCTGCTGGACGTGGTGAGCCATACGCCCATCGAAACCCAGGGGCTGCTGGCCTGGCAGAGCGCCGGCTGGGTGGATGGGGTGCGCCGCTTCGTGCCCGAGGACGAAAAGCTCTACTCCTGGTGGTCGTATCGCAACCGGGACTGGCGAGCCTCCAACCGCGGCCGGCGGCTGGACCATGTGTGGGTGACGGACGATCTGGGCGGCAGCCTCGCGCGGCAGACCATCCTCAAGGACGCGCGCGACTGGACGCAGGCCAGCGACCACGTGCCGGTGTGCGTGGAGCTGGCGCTTTAGGCCTGGGTTCGATCAACAACCGACCGGATCGGCAGTCGGGTGTTGATCTAGCGGGAGCGCCTCAGAGAACGAACCAGCTGCTGGTGACCGGGCCGGGGGCGGCGAGGAAGATCGTCAGCTCCGCATCCGCATCCGCATCGACGCTGCCGACCACGGCCCGGCTGGTGCCGAGATCCAGCCAGCGCAGCTGCCCCGGCGCGCTGAAGGCGGCGGTGCCGATGAAGGTGAAGGCGTCGTTGGCCAGCCCCCCACCGGCGATGGCGTCGATCGCCGAGAGGTCGAGTTTCTCCCCATCGGCGGGGCTGAAATCGTTGAGCGCGGTGGCGTTGATCGACGCGTCGCCCAATGCCGCGGGGCCGAACAGGAACTGGTCCAGCCCCGCCCGGCCGACCACCGTGTCGAGCCCGCCGCCGAGCAGGAACACATCGGGCCCGGTGGTGCCGGTGAGGGTCTGGTTGGCCGCGGTGCTGGCGAAGTCGTCGTTCAGGATCGTGCCGGTGGCGGCGGCGGTGCCCAGCACGACGCCGGCCTGCAGGCCGGAGAGGGTGATGGTGAAGCTCTCGTTCCCCTCCGCGGCGGTGTCGCCGACCACGTTCACCGTCACGGTCGCGCTGGCCTGGCCGGCGATGAAGGACACGCGGCCATTGGGGAGCTGGCCGCCCACGAAATCCGCACCGCTGGCCGCCACGGTGCTGGCAACCCCGCCGCCGGTCACCGACCAGTCGGCGCTGGCGGTGCCGGTGAGCGTGCCGGTGCGGGTGACCGTGAAGGTGAAGGCGGCGCTGCCGGCGTGACCTTCCGCCTTCTGCGCCGCCAGCCGCGCGATCGACAGCGTGCCGGTGCCGGGCGTGTCGTCGTTCCAGATCAGGCCGGTGGCGCTGGCGGAGGTGAGCGCCACACCCTGGGAGGCGTTGCCGAGGGTGACGGTGAAGCTCTCGTTCAGCTCGATGCCGGTGTCGCCCTTCACCTGGATGGTCACGGGCTTGCTGGTCTCCCCGGCGGCGAAGCTGACGCTGCCGCGGGGCAGCGTGCCGGTGGCGAAGTCGCTGGCGGCGGCGGCGTTGGTGCCGGCGATGCCGCCGCCGGTAACGGCCCAGTCCACCGCGGCCGTGCCGGTGGTGGGGCCGGCACGGGTGACGAGGAAGGTGAAGTCGGTGCTGCCGCTCTGGCCCTCGGCGCGGGCGGCGCGCAGGCGGGCGATGGACAGCGTGCCGGTGCCGGCCGTGTCGTCGTTCTGGATGATCCCGCCTGCGGTGGCGGTGGTGATGCTGGTGCCGGCCGAAGGGGCGGCGAGGGTGACGGCGAAGCGCTCGTTGTTCTCCACCGCGCGGTCGGCGGCGACGTTCACCGTGATCACCTGGGTCTTCTGGAAGGCGGCGAAGCTGACGGTGCCGGAGGGCAGCACGCCGCCGGCGAAATCGGCGGCACTGGCGGGCAGGGTGCCGCTGCCGGTGGTGCCGGCGGCGGACCAGGCGGCGCTGGCGGCCTTGGAGACATCGCCGGTGCGGGTGACGGTGAAGCTGTAGGGGGTGGCGCCGGGGCCGCTGCCTTCCGGCTTGTTGGCGCTGGTGGCGGCGATGGAGAGGCTGGCGTCGTCGGTCAGGATGGTCGCCTGTGCCGTGCCGACCACGACACCCCCATCGAACAAGGTGAGGGTGAAGCTTTCGTTCGGCTCCGCCGCGGTGTCCTGCACCACGGGCACGATGATGGTGGCGGTGGCGTTGTTGAGGCCCACCGCTACCGTGCCTTGCGGCAGGAAGCCGCCGACGAAATCGGCGGCATCGGCCGAGACGGTGCCCGGCGCGGTACCGGGGCCGACCTTCCAGCCGAAGCTTGGGACGAACTTGCGCGGTGGGGCGGGGTCGAGGGTGACGGTGAAGGCATAGGCGGTGCTGCCGCCGGCGCTGCCCTCCGCCTGGCTCGCCGTGGCGATGGACAGCGCGGCCTTGTAGTCGTCGTTGGCGATGACGGAGTCGGCGCTGGCCTGGGTGAATGTCACGCCCGGGCCGGCATTCGACAGCGTGACGGTATAGCCCTCGTTCGGCTCGATCGCCGCATCGTTCAGCACCGGGATGAGCAGCTCCACCGAGACCGTGTTGGCCGGCAGCGCCAGGGTGCCGGTCATGGCCTTGAAGTCGGCGGCATCGGCCGGGTTGGGGCCGGAGCCGGTGATGGTCCAGGTGACCGAGCGCGCAACGCCGAGCTCGCCCTCCAGGTCGACGCGGAAGATGGGCCTCGAAATCCCGCCGAGGCCGCTCTCCAGCCCGATGAAGGGGGTTTGCGGCGCGTGCAGCGTGATCGAGGTGTCGTCGTTGAGGATGCTCAGGGGGTTGTTCGCGCTCGTGCCAACCTGGCCCCCCGGCGGGAGCTGGGCGAGCGCGATGATGAAGCCCTCGTCCTGCTCCACCTCGGTGTCGTCGCGCACCGCCACCGTGAAGGCGGCTTTCGTCTGGCCTGGCGCGAAGGAGACGGTGCCGGAGCTGGCGAAGAAATCCTCCGCGGAGACGGGGCTGCCGAAGAAGGTGTTGCTGGGGATCTCCCAGCCCACGGTCTGTGCCTGGGACAGGTCGCCCGCGCGCTCGACCATGACCTCGAACGAGGTGACGGCCCATTCGGCCTCTGGCAGGGCGGTCATCGGGTAGATGAGGGTGAAGGTCGTGTCGTCGTTGGCGAGGGTGAGCGTGGCGTCGGGGCCGGTGGTGCCGAGGGGGGTGGCGCCTTCCATCATCTTGGTGATGCGCAGCGTGAGCGTATCGTCGGGCTCGATGATGGCATTGCGCACCACCTCCACCGGGAATATGGCGGTGAGCTTGCCGGCGGGGATGGTCGTGGTGCCCGAGGCCTGCACGAAATCGAAGCCCGGGGTGGCGGTGCCGCCGCCGGCATTGTCGCCCAGCAGGGTCCAGGAGACCTCGACCGGCTGGGTGGAGAGGCGGTTCAGGAACACCGTCATGGGCACGATCTGGGTGCCGGTGTTGCTGCCTTCGCTCACCGTCTGGCTGGCGATGGTGGCGACGAGCGGCGCCACGCCGTCGTCGTTGAGGATGGTGAGCGTCGCGCTGCCGTCGCTGATGGGGAAGCCGGAGAGGCCGCCGGGGTTGCTGAGCACCACGCGGAAGGTCTCGTCCGGTTCGGGCGTAGAGTCGCCGATCACGCCGACCGGGATTTCGGCCTTGGTCTGGCCGGGCGCGAAGGTGAGGGTGCCGGAGCGGCCGTTCTGCGAGATGTCGGTGATGCCGGGGTCCCCGGTGCCGGCCTCGATCTTGTAGTCCACCGTCACCTGGGCGAAGGCTGCCTGGGGCAGGGTGACCGACATGAAGACGGTGTTGAACTTGTTGTTCGAGTTCTCCGCCACGCTCAGGTCGGCGATGCGCAGCCCGTCGTCGTCGGTGAGCGTCGCGGTGCCGGTGCCGCGGGCGATGCCGGTGTTCGCCGAGGCGCCGGAGAGGACGACCGTGAACTGCTTCTCTATCTCAGCGATGGTGTCGTTCAGGATCGGGATCGTGATGGTCTGGCTGGTCACGCCGGGGGCGAAGGTGAGCGCGCCGCTGGACCCTTTGTAGTCCACGCCAGCGCCGGCGGTGCCGGAGCTGGTGCCCCAGGACACGGTGGACTGCTCGGTGAGCGGGGTGATCCGCGAAACGGTGAAGGTCACGGTGGCGCCCTCGGCCTCCGTCACGGCCGCGTCGCTGATGGTGAAGCCGTCGTCATCGCGGATGGTGCCGCGCACGGGGAAGGTGCCCTCCACCGTGCCGGCGATGAAGTTGAGGAAGAAGTGCTCATCGCCCTCCACGATGGTGTCGGGCAGCACGGGCACGGAGACCGTGAGCTGGGTCTGGCCCGGCGCGAAGGTGAAGAAGCCGGTTTCCGGGATCGTGATATCGGCCGCCGAGGCAGTGGAGCTCTCCACGTCGATGGCACTGTAGAAGCCGGACACCGAAGTTGCCTGCGGGGCGGAGAGGCGCAGGACGAAATCGATCGTGCCGGCGGATTCGGACGCCTGGGCATCGCTGACCAGCAGGGTGAGCGGCGGCTGGACGCCATCCTCGGCCAGGATGGTGACGGTGCCGGACACCGCCGTGGCGCCGGCGCTGGGCTGCGAGAGGGCGAGGGTGAAGCTCTCGTTCCCCTCGGCCACGTCGTCGCCCACCAGATCCACCAGCACGGTCTGGGTGGTGAGGCCGGGTGCGAAGGTCAGGATGCCGTAGCGCGGCGCGAAATCGGTGCCGATGCCGGCGCTGCCGGCCTCGGTGGTGTAGCGCACGGTGGCCGCAACATTGAGCGGGGTGGACAGCGTGACGGTGACGAGGGCCTGGCCCGGGGCGGCGGCGCTGCCTTCGGCGACGCGGACCGAGTCGGCGGAGAAGGTCGGCACGATGCGGCCGGCGCGCGACTGGAACAGGAAGCGGCCGGGATCGGCGACGTTGGAGGCGGAAGCGAGCCCCGGCAGCGCGGCCGGGTCGCGGGAGGCGGGCAGCTCCAGGTAGTCGCGGCCGTTGCCGGAGGAATAGCCCGCGCGGGCGATGAACGAACCATCGCCGGTGTGCCAGTCGATCGCCTCGTAGCGATACTCGACGTTGAAGTCCCCGGCCTGGATGCCGCCGGCCCCGGGCACCGCGGTGATGCGCAGCTGGAAGGCGTTGGCTGCGTCGGTCTTGGAGGGGAAGCGGCCGACATCGTCCCATGTGGCGGTGAAGACGCCGGCCTCGGTGTCCAGGTCGTACCAGACGCGGTTGGCGCCGGTGGAGGTGCCGCCCGGGGAGGTGGCGCCCGGGGAGGTGGGGATGGCGCCGCCGCGCGTGTCCACATCGCCCAGGAACGGGGCGAAGGCGGCGGGAGAGCCCGCGGTTTGAAGGATGTCCGAGGCGGCGCCGACGGGGGTGCCGAAGCTCACGCTGCCGTTGTTGTTGACGAACAGCCCCTGGTAGACCACGCCGAAGACGTTGATCCCGCGCGGAAAGACCGTGCGCAGGTCGATGAACCCGGTGCTGTTGTCGTCGCCAACCGGCAGTACGTTCTCGCCGAAGCCCGCGGGGCCGCCGAGGCCCGTCACCAGGTTGGTGGCCATGCTGATATCCCCGCTTCCGATGATGGGCAGGCACGTCTCGCGGAGGCTTGGAGCGATGGCCGGATTACAGCCATGGTGCGGTGCGAATGTCCGCATACATGAATAGTTAATGTTTGTCGGCGGGTGGCACAATCGGTACACGGGATTGTCATAATGCACCGGCCGCCTGGGTGGCGGGTCGTGGGCTGCGGCCTTCCTTTCTTGCACCGCAGCACTGCGCTTGCCCCCCCCGTTGCGATGGGCTAGTGACGCGCGGCTTTTCTCGGCCGCCGTGGTGGTGCCGGACCTTTCCGGCGCCGTGCGGGGCCGTGGCTTGGTTCCGCACCTTATCCCGCGCAAGGATTCCCCTCGGATGGCTCGCAACAAGATCGCCCTCGTCGGCGCCGGCAACATTGGCGGCACCTTGGCTCACCTGATCGGGCTCAAGGAGCTCGGCGACGTGGTGATGTTCGACGTGTTCGGTGGCGTTGCCGCCGGCAAGGCGCTGGACATCATGCAGTCTGGCCCCGTGGATGGGTTTGACAGCGCGATGTCGGGCGGCAGCGACTATGCCGCCATTGCCGGGGCCGACGTGGTGATCGTCACCGCCGGTTTCCCGCGCATGCCGGGCATGACCCGCGACGACCTGCTGACCAAGAATGCCGGCGTGATCGCCCAGGTGGCCGAGGGCATCAAGACGCATTGCCCGGATGCCTTCGTGATCGTCATCACCAACCCGCTCGACGTGATGGTGTGGGTGATGCAGCAGAAGTCTGGCCTGCCGGCGAACAAGGTGGTGGGCATGGCCGGCGTGCTGGACAGCAGCCGCTTCCGCCTGTTCCTGGCCCACGAGTTCAATGTGTCGGTGGAGGACGTGACCGCCTTCGTGCTGGGCGGCCATGGCGACACGATGGTGCCGCTGACCCGCTACTCCACCGTGGCCGGCGTGCCGATCCCCGACCTGATCAAGATGGGCTGGACCACGCAGGAGAAGATCGACGCTATCGTTTCGCGCACGGCGAATGGCGGCGGCGAGATTGTTAAGCTGCTCGAAAGGGGCAGCGCGTTTTATGCGCCCGCGGCGAGCGCGATTGCGATGGCCGAGAGCTACCTGCTGGACAAGCGCCGCGTTCTGCCCTGCGCGGTGCAACTTAATGGCGAGTACGGGATGAAGGACCTCTACGTCGGCGTGCCGGTGGTTATCGGCAAGAACGGCGTGGAGAAGATCATCGAGGTGGAGTTCACCGCTTCCGAGAAGGCGGCGTTCGACAAGTCGTGCGACGCCGTGAAGGGCCTGATCGAAGACTTCAAGAAGCTGGGGGTCTGATGAATATCCACGAGTACCAGGCTAAGGAACTGATCCGGCGCTACGGGGTGGCCGTGCTTGACGGCCATGTCGCCTGGACGCCGGAAGAGGCGGTTGAGGCAGCGAAGAAGCTGCCCGGGCCGGTGTTCGTGGTGAAGTCGCAGATCCATGCGGGCGGGCGGGGCGCCGGGCGCTTCGCCGACGACCCGAACGGCAAGGGCGGGGTTCGCCTCGCCCGGTCGGCCGAGGAAGTCCGCGCGGCGGCCGATGCGATGATCGGCCACACCCTGGTCACCAAGCAGACCGGCCCCGCCGGCCGGCGCGTGAACCGGGTGTATGTTGAAGCGGGCTGCCAGATCGCCCGCGAGCTGTATCTCTCCCTGCTGGTCGATCGCGAAACCTCGCGCGTGACCATCGTTGCCTCCACCGAGGGCGGCATGGAGATCGAGGAGGTGGCGCACAGCCACCCCGAGAAGATCCTGCGCGTGGCGATTGATCCCGCCGCGGGCGCCTGGCCGTTCCAGGCCCGCAAGCTGGCCTATGCGCTGGGCCTGCAGGGTGGCCAGGTGAAGGCGTTCGGCGGCTTCATCGATGCGCTCTATAAGGCCTTCATGGACCTGGATTGCGCCATCGTGGAGATCAACCCGCTGGTGGTGACCACCACCGGGGATGTTGTGGCGCTGGATGCCAAGGTGAGCTTCGACGACAACGCGCTGTATCGCCACCCCGAGATCGAGAAGCTGCGCGACGAGGCCGAGGAAGACCCCAAGGAGCTGGAAGCGGCCAAATACGCGCTGAACTACGTGGCGCTGGATGGCACGATCGGCTGCATGGTGAACGGCGCGGGCCTGGCGATGGCCACCATGGACATCATCAAGCTGTATGGCGCGGCCCCGGCGAACTTCCTGGATGTTGGCGGCGGTGCCACCAAGGAGCGGGTGACGGCGGCGTTCAAGATCATCCTGTCCGACCCCAATGTGGAGGGCATCCTGGTCAACATCTTCGGCGGCATCATGCGTTGTGATGTGATTGCCGAGGGCGTTGTGGCGGCCGCACGGGAGGTATCGCTCAGCGTGCCCCTGGTCGTTCGGTTGGAAGGCACCAATGTGGAGCTGGGCAAGGAGATCATGGCGCGCTCCGGCCTGCCGATCATCTCCGCCGACAATCTCGCCGATGCCGCCGAGAAAGTGGTACGCGCCGTGAAGGAAGCCGCCTGATGGCAGTTCTGGTCAACGCGAACACCAAGGTGATCACCCAGGGCTTCACCGGGGCCCAGGGCACGTTCCATTCCGAGCAGGCCGTCGCCTACGGCACCAAGATGATGGGCGGCGTGACGCCCGGTAAGGGTGGCAGCACCCATATCGGCCTGCCCGTGTTCGACACGGTCGCCCAGGCCGTGGAGGCCACCGGCGCCAATGCCACGGCCATCTATGTGCCGCCGCCCTTCGCCGCCGATGCCATCCTGGAGGCGATCGACGCCGAGCTGCCGCTGATCGTGTGCATCACCGAAGGCATTCCGGTGCTGGACATGGTGCGGGTGAAGCGCGCCCTGCAGGGCAGCCGCTCGCGCCTGATCGGGCCGAACTGCCCGGGCGTGATCACGCCGGGCGAATGCAAGATCGGCATCATGCCGGGCCACATTCATCGCCGCGGCAAGGTGGGCATCGTCTCGCGTTCCGGCACCCTCACGTATGAGGCGGTGGCGCAGACCACGGCCGCCGGGCTGGGCCAGAGCTCCTGCGTGGGCATTGGCGGCGACCCGGTGAAGGGCACCGACTTCATCGAGGTGCTGGAGATGTTCCTGGCCGACACCGAGACCGAGATGATCATCATGATCGGCGAGATCGGCGGCCAGAGCGAGATCGATGCGGCCGAGTTCATCGCCCGCAACAAGGTGAAGAAGCCCACCGTGGGCTTTATTGCCGGTGCCACCGCCCCCCCTGGACGCCGCATGGGCCATGCTGGCGCGGTGATCTCCGGCGGCAAGGACACGGCGGCGGCGAAGTTCGAGGCGATGCGCCTGGCAGGCATCCACGTGGCCGAAAGCCCCGCGGCGCTGGGCAGTACGATGTTGGAAGCGATCGGGCGCGGGTAGAGAGAAGGAAGGATTCTTCTTTTTCTGAAGAAAAAGAAGCAAAAAGACTTTTATTCCTTTGCGCCCGGGCCAAAGTAGTGAAAGTTTTTTGGTTCTTTTTTTCAAAAAAGAACGTCCTTCCTTCGGGTTCGCCAGGTGCCAAAGCGATACGGGGAATGGATAGATGGCTGGTGTCGACATCCTGGCGACTGCCTTCAACGGGGCGAATGCGGCGTTCATCGCCGAGATGTATTCCCGTTGGGTGGCCAACCCCGGCTCGGTGGATTCGAGCTTCGCGGAGTTGTTCGCGGCGCTGAACGACGAGGCGCGGGCGATCCTGGGCGATGCCGCCGGTGCCTCCTGGGCGCCGCGCAGCTGGTCGGCGGAGAGCCCGGAAACCGCGCCGCCGGCCCCGGCCAAGGGCGCCAAGCCCGGCAAGGAGGCCAAGGCTGCGCCTGCCGCCGCCGCGCCCACCCCCGATGAGCTGCGCGCCGCCACCAAGGACAGCCTGCGCGCCCTGATGATGATCCGCACCTACCGCGTGCGCGGCCATCTGGAGGCGCAGCTGGATCCGCTGGGCCTGCAGATGCCCAAGCCGCATCCGGAGCTGGATCCGGCGACCTACGGCTTCACCGATGCCGACATGGACCGGCCGATCTTCATCGACCATGTGCTGGGCCTGGAAACCGCCACCCCGCGCCAGATCCTGAAGGTGCTGCGCGAGACCTATTGCGGCCCGATCGGCGTGGAGTTCATGCACATCCAGGACCCGGACCAGAAAGCCTGGATCCAGCGCCGCGTGGAAGGTGCCCCCTGGACCAGCGCCTATGACGCCGAGCGCAAGAAGACCATCCTGCAGCAGCTGACCGAGGCGGAGGGGCTGGAGACGTTCTGCCAGCGTCGCTTCGTTGGCACCAAGCGTTTCGGTCTTGAGGGCGGCGAGGTGACCATCCCCGCCCTGCAGGCCATCATCGAGATGGCGGCCAAGGGCGGCGTGAACGAGATCGCCATCGGCATGCCGCATCGCGGGCGGCTCAACACGCTCGTGAACGTGGTGAAGAAGCCCTACACGCAGCTGTTCAGCGAATTCGGCGGCGAGAGCTTCAAGCCGGACGATGTGCAGGGCTCCGGCGACGTGAAATACCACCTGGGCACCTCGGTCGATGTCGAGATTGCCGGGCACAAGGTGCATCTCTCCCTGCAGCCGAACCCCTCCCACCTGGAGGCGGTGGACCCGGTCGTGGTCGGCAAGGTGCGTGCCCGGCAGGACATGTCGGGCGATACGCGCGGCCGGCGCTCCGTGATGGCGATCCTGATGCATGGCGATGCGGCGTTTGCCGGCCAGGGCCTGGTGTATGAGACGCTGGCGATGAGCCAGCTGATCGGCTACCGCACCGGCGGCACGATCCATCTGATCGTCAACAACCAGATCGGCTTCACCACCGTGCCGGCGCATGCTTATTCGGGCCTGTACTGCACCGATGTCGCCAAGGCGATCCAGGCGCCGATCCTGCACGTGAACGGCGACAACCCGGAAGCCGTGGTGTGGGCGGCGGAGATGGCCACCGAGTTCCGCATGGCCTTCGGCGGCGACTTCGTGCTGGACATCGTGTGCTACCGCCGCCACGGCCACAACGAGACGGATGAGCCGGCCTTCACCCAGCCGATCATGTACAAGGCGATCAAGGAGCTGAAGACCACCCGCACCCTGTATGCGGACAAGCTGGTGGCCGAGGGCGTGATGACGCCGTACGACGCCAAGCAGATGTGGGACGGCTTCGCGGGCCAGCTGGAGGATGCCTACCAGGCGGCCCAGACCTACAAGCCCAACAAGGCGGATTGGCTGGAAGGCCACTGGTCTGGCCTGTCCACCCCGGAGCGGGAATCCGAGTGGACGGATGGCGATACCTCCGTGCCCGTTGATACGCTTCACAAGATCGGTGCCGCCATCAGCACCGCGCCGAGCAACTTCGAGGTGAACAGCAAGATCACCCGCCAGCTGGAGGCCAAGCGCGTCGCCATCGAAACCGGCGAGGGGATCGACTGGGCCACGGGCGAGGCGCTGGCCTATGGCTCCCTGCTGCTGGAAGGCAACCGGGTGCGGCTTTCGGGCGAGGACGTGCAGCGCGGCACCTTCAGCCAGCGGCATGCCGTGCTGATCGACCAGGCCACGCAGAACGAATACACGCCGCTGAACAACATCCAGGCCGAGCAGAAGAAGATCGAGATCTACAACTCGCTGCTGTCTGAAGTGGGCGTGCTGGGCTTCGAATATGGCTACTCCCTGGCCGATCCGCGCACGCTGGTGCTGTGGGAAGCGCAATTCGGCGATTTCGCCAACGGCGCGCAGATCATCATCGACCAGTTCATCGCCAGCGGCGAAACCAAGTGGCTGCGCATGTCGGGCCTGGTGATGCTGCTGCCGCATGGGCATGAGGGGCAGGGGCCGGAGCATTCCTCCGCCCGGCCGGAGCGCTACCTGCAGCTGTGCGCCGAGCGCAACATGGCGGTGTGCAACATCACCACCCCGGCCAACTACTTCCACGCCCTGCGCCGGCAGATGAAGCGCAACTACCGCAAGCCGCTGGTGCTGATGACGCCGAAATCGCTGCTGCGGCACAAGCTGGCGGTCTCCCCGCTGGCGGATTTCGCGCCCGGCAGCCGCTTCCAGTACGTGATCCCCGAAGGCGATGCGATCGCGGCTCCGGAGCAGGTGAAGCGCGTGGTGCTGTGCACCGGCAAGGTCTACTACGACCTGCTGGAGGCGCGCCGCGCCCGCGGCATCAAGGATGTCGCCATCGTGCGCATCGAGCAGCTGTATCCGTTCCCGGTGATCTCGCTGCCCAAGGCGCTGGCGCCCTACAAGAACGCGGAAGTGGTGTGGTGCCAGGAGGAGCCGAAGAACAATGGCGCCTGGTACCACGTGGATCGCCGCATCGAAGAGGTGCTGGAGCCGCTGGGCATCGCTGCCAAGCGTCCGCGCCTGATCAGCCGCAAGGCCGCCGCCAGCCCCGCCACCGGCCTCGCCAAGGTGCACGCCGCCGAGCAGGCTGCGCTGGTGACCGAAGCCCTCACTGTCTGAACCCCGCATACCCTGCACGACCAAGAACTGGATCCTTCGCATGGCGACCGAGATCAAGGTGCCCACCCTGGGCGAGAGCGTGACGACCGCGACGGTCGCCCGTTGGATGAAGCAGCCCGGCGAGGCGGTGGCGGCGGACGAGCCGCTGGTGGAGCTGGAAACCGACAAGGTGACGGTGGAAGTCGGCGCCCCGGTCGCTGGCACGATGGGGGAGATCGTGGTTGCCGCCGGCGGCGAAGTGGGCGTGGGCGCGGTGCTGGGCCTGGTGGTGGAGGGCGGTGCCGCCACGGCGCCGGCCAGCGTGCATGCCAACCCGGCCGCCAACCCGCAGCCCGGCGTGAACGCGCCACCGACGCCCTCCGGCCCCGTGGCGCGCCCGGCCACCCCGCCGGCCGACAAGGCGCCGCTGCCGGCTGCTGCCAAGATCATGGATGAGCGCGGCGTGGCCGCGGCTGCCATGGGGGCCGGCACCGGCAAGGATGGCCGCATCACCAAGGGCGACGTGCTGGAATTCCTGGCCCGCCCGGCTGCCCCTGCCGCCGCCGCCCCGGCCGCCGCGAAGGCGCCGCGCGCGCTGGATGCCGGCGAGGAGCGGGTGAAGATGACCCGCCTGCGCCGCACCATCGCGGCCCGGCTGAAGGAAGCGCAGAACACCGCCGCCATGCTCACCACCTTCAACGAGGTGGACATGAGTGCGGCGATGGCGCTGCGCGCCGAATACCGCGACACGTTCGAGAAGAAGCACAACGGCATCCGCCTGGGCTTCATGGGCTTCTTCGTGAAGGCCTGCGTGGCCGCGTTGAAGGAATTCCCGGCGGTGAACGCCGAGATCGACGGCGATGAGATCGTCTACAAGAACTTCGTCCACATGGGCATCGCCGTGGGCGGCGCGAACGGGCTGGTGGTGCCGGTGATTCGCCATGCCGACCAGATGAGCCTCGCCCAGGTGGAAAAGTCGGTGGCCGATTTCGGCCGCCGCGCCCGCGATGGCGCGCTGAAGCTGGATGAGCTCACCGGCGGCACGTTCAGCATCACCAATGGCGGCGTGTACGGCTCCTTGATGTCCACCCCGATCCTGAACCCGCCGCAGTCGGGCATCCTGGGCATGCACAAGATCCAGGACCGCCCGGTGGCGATTGCCGGCAAGGTGGAAATCCGCCCGATGATGTACCTGGCGATGAGCTACGATCACCGGATCGTGGACGGCAAGGAGGCGGTGAGCTTCCTCGTTCGCGTGAAGGAAAGCATCGAAGACCCCCGCCGCCTGCTGCTGGAAATCTAAGGGAAGGCAAGAGTCTTCTTTTTCTGTAGAAAAAGAAGCAAAAAGACTTTTATCCGTTCGCCGACGGCACCGCCTCGCCACATTCTGCGGGCGCCGTGGATAAAGTTTTTTTGCTTCTTTTTGTTCACAAAAAGAAGACTCTTCCTTCGGAGAGACCAAAAATGTCCGACTCCTTCGACCTCATCGTGATCGGCGCCGGCCCCGGCGGTTATGTCTGCGCCATCCGCGCGGCCCAGCTGGGCATGAAGGTGGCCTGCGTGGAGAAGCGCGAGACACTGGGCGGCACCTGCCTCAACGTGGGCTGCATCCCTTCCAAGGCGCTGCTTTCCTCCTCCGAGAAATATGCCGAGGCGGTTTCGCACCTGTCCGACCACGGCGTGATGGTGGGCAATGTCACGCTCGACATGGCGAAGATGCAGGCCCGCAAGGGCGAGGTGGTGGGCGCCAACGTCAAGGGCGTGGAGTTCCTGTTCAAGAAGAACAAGGTGACGTGGCTGAAGGGCGCTGCCCGCATCCTGGGCGCCGGACGCGTGGACGTGGCGGGCACGGAATATGCCGCCAAGCACATCGTGATCGCCACCGGCAGCGAGAGCGCCCCGCTTCCGGGCGTGGAGGTGGATGAGAAGCGCATCGTGACCTCCACCGGCGCGCTGGAGCTGGCGCAGGTGCCGGGCCACATGGTGGTGATCGGCGGTGGCGTGATCGGGCTGGAGCTCGGCAGCGTCTACAAGCGCCTCGGCGCCGAAGTGACGGTGGTGGAGTTCCTCGACCGCCTGATCCCTGGCAATGATGGCGAAGTGGCCAAGCAGTTCGAGCGCATCCTGACGCGGCAGGGCCTGAAGTTCCGGCTTTCGACCAAGGTCACCGGCGCGAAGCTGGACGGCGATCAGGTCGCGCTGACCGTGGAATCGCTCAAGAAGGGCACCAGCGAGACGCTGATGGCCGATGTGGTGCTGCTGGCCATCGGCCGCCGCCCGCACACCGAGGGCCTGGGCCTGGCCGAGGCCGGCGTGGCGCTGGATGCGCGTGGGCGGGTTGTCACCGACGGGCATTTCGCGACCAATGTGCCGGGCATCTACGCGATCGGCGACGTGATTGCCGGGCCGATGCTGGCCCACAAGGCCGAGGACGAGGGCGTGGCCCTGGCCGAGACGCTGGCCGGGCAGAAGCCGCACATCAACTACAACGCCATTCCCGGCGTGATCTACACGTGGCCCGAAGTGGCTTCCGTCGGCCAGACCGAGGAGCAGCTGAAGGAAGCCGGCATCGAGTACAATGTTGGCAAGTTCCCCTTCACTGCCAACGGCCGCGCCCGCGCCATCGGCATGACGGATGGGTTCGTGAAGGTGCTGGCCGACAAGAAGAGCGACCTTGTGCTGGGCTGCCATATCATCGGGCCGGAAGCCGGCAACCTGATCCATGAGATGGCGATCGCGATCGAGTTCGGCGCTTCCTCCGAAGATATCGCCCGTATCTGCCACGCCCACCCCACGCTGTCGGAAGCGGTGAAGGAAGCCGCTCTTGCCGTGGAAGGCCGCGCGCTGCACATCTGAGGGCCGCAACGCGACGGAGGCCCTCGATGACAGCATGCCGCCCCACCCTGGCCATTGGCGCATTGGCCATGTTGCTGCTCGCCGGCCCGGCGCAGGCGCAGCACCATGGCGGCCATCGCCCTGGCCATGCCGCGCCGGCCACGCCCTATTCCGGGCTTCAATCGCGCGACATCAAGGCGCTGTCGGAGACCGAGATCGCCGATCTGCAGGCCGGGCGCGGCATGGGTCTTGCCCTTGCCGCCGAACTCAACGGCTATGCCGGCCCGATGCATGCGCTGGAACACGCCGACGCACTCGGGCTCGATGCCGGGCAGCGGGCGCGGATGGCGCAGCTGATGGAGACCATGCGCGCGGACGCCATCGCCGCCGGGGCCCGCCTGATCGTGGCCGAGCGCGCGCTGGACCGGCTGTTTGCCGAGGGCTCGGCCAGCCCGGAGGCGGTGCGTGCCGCCGTCGCGGCCGTGACCACGGCCCAGGGCGACGTGCGCGCCGCTCACCTGGTGACGCATATCGCCGCGCGCGAGGTCCTGACGCCCGCGCAGCGCGACCGCTATGCCGTGCTGCGCGGCTACCGGGCGCCGGGCTGAGCGGCGCCATGGCACTGCCCCTCACGCTCACCATGGGCGACCCCGCCGGCATTGGCGGGGAGCTTTCCGTTCGCGCCTGGCTTGCGCGCCGCACCGGACGCCCCTTCGTGGCGCTGGATGACCCTGATCGTTTGGCTGGCATCGCCGCCGCGCTGGGGCTGGATGTGCCGGTGCGGCCGGTGAACTCTCTGGCGCAGGGGGCGGAGACCTTTGCCGAAGCGTTGCCGGTGCTGCCGATCCGGCTTGCGACGCCCGCGATCCCCGGCACGCCCAACCCCACCAACGCTGCCGCCGTCATTGCCTCCATCGAGCAGGCGACGAAGCTGACGCTGGCGGGCGAGGCGGGCGCCGTGGTGACCAACCCGATCCATAAATCCACGCTCTATGGCACCGGCTTCGCGCATCCCGGCCACACCGAGTTTCTCGCCGCGCTGACCGGCGCGCCTTTGCCGGTGATGATGCTGGCGAGCCCCGATCTGCGCGTGGTGCCGATCACTGTGCATGCCTCGCTGCGGCGGATGCTGGAGATGATCACGCAGGAGCGCATCGTCGCCGTGACGCGCGTGACCATCGAGGCGCTGCAGCGGCACTGGGGCATTGCCCGGCCGCGGGTGGCCATTGCCGGGCTCAACCCGCATGCCGGCGAGGATGGCACGATGGGCGAGGAGGAGATCACCATCATCGCCCCCGCCATTGCCCAGCTGCGGGCCGAGGGGCATGACGTGACGGGGCCGTTCGCGGCGGACAGCATGTTTACGCCCGAGATGCGGGCGCGCTACGACGTGGCGATGGGCATGTACCACGACCAGGCGCTGATCCCGCTGAAGACGCTGGACATGCACCATGGGGTGAACACCACGCTGGGCCTGCCGATCATCCGCACCTCACCGGACCACGGCACCGCGTTCAACATCGCCGGCACGGGCAAGGCGGATCCCACGAGCCTGATCGCGGCGATCGACTTGGCGGCGGAACTCAGCAGGTAAGGCAGGTAACCAAAGGGACAGGAAAGCGCTTCTTTTTTGAAAAAAAGAAGCAAAAAACTTTTATGACCTGATGCGGGAAGATCGGATCTTCCCGCATCAAGTTTATGAAGTTTTTTTGCTTCTTTTTGTTCACAAAAAGAAGAGTCTTTCTCTTAGAACTTGCTTCGTACCCCTGCCATCACCCGAGCGCCGGGCATTTGGAACCCGTTCGCCGCCTCGAAACGAGAGCCGCCGAGGTTGCGCCCATCCAGGAACAGCGTGGTTTTCTCCGTCAGGGCGTAGCTGACGGCGAGGTTGGCCACGGCCCCGGGCTTGGCCCGGCCCAGCCCCACGGGGAAGCCGGAATCGTCGATCAGGAAATCCCGGAACGGGCCGGACCAGGTGATTTCGGGCGCGATCACCAGGCCTGGCAGCGGGGTGAGGCGCAGGCTGGCGCTGCCTTGGTTTTGGGGGCGGCGCAGCAGGCGGGCGCGGGTGCTTTGGTCGCGGGCCTCGGTGTAGGTGTAGGCGAGTATTGCTTCGGCCCAGGGGGCGGGGCGGAGGGTGAGGCTGGCTTCCACGCCGTGGCTGCGGGCGCGGTTTACGTTCTGCGTGGTGGAGGCGGTGAAGCTGGGGTTGAACACCGTGTTGATCAGGTCGCGGATGTGGTTGTCGAAGTAGGTCACGTCGATCGTGGCCATGTCCTTGCGGCCGGCGCCGGGGATGTCGATGGCGAAGCCGGCTTCCCAGCCCTGGCTGCGTTCCGGGCGCAGGCCGGGGTTGCCGCGGTAGCCGAAATTGTCGATGCCGAAGAGGTCGAACAGTGAGGGCGCCTTGAAGCCGGTGCCGTAGGCGAATTTCAGGCGCGACCATGCTTCGGGCACCGCCAGCACGGCGCCGGTGCGCCAGGTGGTGGCGCTGCCGCCGTAGCGGGCTTCCTGCTGGCGGAAATCGGCGGTGAGGGTCAGGCGGCCGAACAGGGTGGTTTGGCCGCCGGCGTGGCCCGCGTTGCTGGTGGAGGCGGCGCGGACGGAGGACAGGAATGGGGTTCCGAACGAGGTGATGTCCAGCGAGGTGCGGGCGGAATCCTGCATGTGCTCGGCGCCGAAGCGCAGCGCGTTGTCGGAGGCGGGGCCCCATTCCGGCAGGCGCACGGTGTTGCTCCATTGCAGCACGGTGCGCTCGCCGCGGAAGCGGTTGTTGGAGCTGGCCTGGTTCGGGTCCTGCGCTTCCAGCTGCTGGGTGTAGTGGCGGAAGGAGCGGGTGTGGGCGATGGTGGCGGAGGTTTCCCAGGCGCCGTCCAGGAACAGGCCGGTGGCGCCGGCGCGGGTTTGCACGTTCTGGTCGCGGCCGAAATAGCGGCGGCTGTCGTAGGCGGGGAAGCCGGTGTCATCCAGGCCGAAGCGGGCGGTGCGGGCGCGCAGGCCCAGGAAGACGCGCGTGGTGTCGGTGGGGGAGACGCCGAGTTCCAGCGCGCCCAGCGCACCTTCGTAGCCGTCGCGCTCGCCGGTGTGCACGCTGCGCATGCGGCGTGGCGTGTTGTCGAAGCCGCGATCGGCGCGGGCCTCGGCTTGCAGGTTGTAGTCGAAGCGCCCGGTGCGGCCGGAGAAGCCGGCGGAGCCCTGGGCGGCGGCGGGCAGGCCGGCGGAGAGGCTGGCATAGCCCTTGGCCGGGCCGCGTGGCTTGCGGCTGATCAGGTTCACCACGCCGCCGATGGCGCCGGAGCCGTAGAGGCCGGACATCGGGCCGCGCACCACCTCGATGCGTTCCACATCCCCCAGCGTATCGACGCCGAAGTTGAACAGGCCGCCGGCATCGGAGGGGTCGTTCAGGGGGATGCCGTCGCGCAGCACCAGCGTGTGGTTGGAGTTGGTGCCGCGGGTGAAGGCGCTGGCATTGCCGCCCAGCCCGCCGGAGGACACCAGGCGCATGCCGGGCACGGCGGAGAGGGCCTCGGCCAGGGTGGTGTAGCCGCGCGCCTCGATGGTGGCGCGGTCGATCACCGTGACGCCGGCGGGGATGCGTTGCACCAGCGTGGGTACGCGGGTGGC
This sequence comes from Alphaproteobacteria bacterium, assembly GCA_026400815.1. Classification (GTDB taxonomy): domain Bacteria; phylum Pseudomonadota; class Alphaproteobacteria; order Acetobacterales; family Acetobacteraceae; genus CAMDGX01. The sequence goes on along the minus strand of JAPLOI010000050.1, from coordinate 8,942 downwards.
GGTAACGACGCTTTCGGGTAGCACCGTCCCTTGGGCGATTGCTTGGGGTGGGGGCAACAGAAAGGACGCGGCGGCAAATGCCGACGCGAGGCGGAGTCGGGGCATGCAAGCCTCCAGGCTAGGCGCACCAAGGGGTGCGCCCGGGTCAGGGGCGGCTGCCGCATACGGGTCTTTCTCCCGCTGCGCCGGTGCACCTCGCCCGGCACGTGCGAACAGTCTCGATGCCGGCCGGTCTCCTGGCTCGCGGTTTCCGGTGGGGATGGCCCACCTGCGCCTGGCCCGCCTTCTCGCTCCTGAAGGAGCAATGGCACGTTGGGCCCGGCTCGCCGCCGACAGTTGCGAGGGCAGCCGCGCTGCGACGAGTTGCCCCGCCGGTCGCGTTCCCGTTTCAGCCCTTGCGGGCCACCTGCATCTGCGCGAAGCCTAGCTGGTCCGTGCCGTGGAGAGAAGCATGACCGCCGTTCGCCTCAAGAACCGCCTGCCGGCCTTCCCGCGCCTGCTGGGCATGGAGCTGACCGCCACTGAGCTGGACCGCGTGGCCGCCACGCTGGAAGTGCGGGAGGAGGTGACGAACGGGACCGGCGCCATTCATGGCGGCGCGCTGATGGCGTTTGCCGATACGCTGGGCGCCATCGGCACCATCATCAACCTGCCGGATGGGATGCAGACCACCACGCTGGAGAGCAAGACCAACTTCATTGCCCCGGCGCTGATCGGCATGGTGCTGACCGGTGAGGCGACGCCGATGCACAAGGGCCGCACCACGATGATCTGGCAGACGCGCATCACCCGCGCCGATGGGCGGCTGGTGGCGGTGGTGACGCAGACGCAATTGATCATGCCTGCGGCGCCCAAGAAGGACTGAGCCCAAGTTGCACGCGATCCTGACCGTTGCGTTCCCGGTCTTTGCGCTGGTGGGCATTGGCTGGCTGGGCGGAAGGCTGCGGCTGCTGGGGGCGCACGGCACCACGGCGCTGAACGGCTTTGTCACCTGGTTCGCGCTGCCGGCGATGCTGTTCGGCGCGCTGGCCAAGGTGCATCTGGAGGAGATCCTGAACTGGCCCTTCGTGGCTGTGTTCGGTGGCAGCATGTTGGCCACCTATCTCGTCGGCATGGTCGCGGCCCGGGTGGTGGCGCGGGCGGGGCTGGCGCATATGAGCCTGCATGGCCTGGCCGCCTCGTTCGGCAATGTCGGCTACATGGGCATTCCGCTGTGCGTTGCCGCCTTCGGCCCGCAGGGGGCGCTGCCGGCCACGCTGGCCGTGGTGCTGGGCGCGGCGGGGCTGCTGACACTGGCGCTGGTGGTGGCGGAATTCGGCGGCGACAACCCGCCGCCCTCACGCGCCGCCGCGGTTGCGCGGGTGGCCGGCGCGGTGCTGCGCAGCCCGATCATGCAGGCGGTGGTGCTGGGCATGCTTGTCTCGGCCCTGGCGCTGCCCATTCCCGCACCCATCGGGCGCTTCCTGGACCTGCTGGCCAGTGCGGCCGGACCCTGCGCACTGTTCGCCATCGGGCATTTCCTCAGCGAGCAGGGCGTGGGCGAGGAATGGCGCGAGGTGGGGTGGGCCAGCTTCGGCAAGGTGTTGTTGCAGCCGCTGCTGGCGTTTGGCCTGCTGGCGGTGGTGCCGGCGATGGACGACATGTGGATGAAATCCGCGCTGCTGCTCGCCGCGTTGCCCAGTGCGGCCAACTGCTTCGTGCTGGCGCGGGAGTATGGCCGGTTCGTTGCCGGGGCCTCGGCCACCATCCTGGTTTCCACCATCGCCTCGGTGTTCACCGTCTCGGCCCTTGTGGTGCTGCTGCGGATCGGCTGAGGTTCCCCCAACGAAAAGAGAGGGGAACACGCCATGGCGAAGGTTGCGGTCATCACCGGCTCCAACGGCCGCATCGGGGCGGCCACCTGCCGCCGGCTGGCGCAGGATGGCTACCGCGCCGTCGGCATCGATATCGGCGCGGAGAGCGTCGGCAACTGGCCCTACTACGCCTGTGACATGACAGACCTCGCCCGCATGGCCGAGACGCTGGCGCGCATCGAGGCGGAGCAGGGGCTGATCCAGGTGCTGTTCAACAATGCCGGCATCTACCGCGCCTCTGACAGCTTTCTGGATGTGCCGCCGGAGCAGTTCGACGACGTGCTGTCGGTGAACCTGAAGGTTCCCTATTTCGCGGCCCAGTGGGTGGCCAAGCGGCTGATCGCGGAAGGGCAGGGCGGCAGCATCATCACCACCGCCTCGCTCGCCGGGCAGATGGGCAGTACCGCGGTGGAATACGGGGCCTCCAAGGCCGCGGTGATCAACATGACCAAGAGCATCGGGCGGCAGTTGGGCAAGCACGGCATTCGGGTGAACGCGATCGCGCCCGGGCTGATCGACACGGCGATGGGTGACCAGGTGCCGGCGGGCGCACGGCGCAAGGCTCTGGGTGGTGCGCTGGGGCGGATTGGCGAGCCGGAGGAGATCGCCTCCGTGGTGGCTTTCCTGGCGAGCGACGACGCCAGCTTCGTCACCTGCACGACCATCGACGTGAACGGCGGGGTGTAGCCCAACCCGGCCGCGCAGTGCCGCCGTGCGGCACCGAGGCTTGCAGCAACCCTTGGCTCTGGTTATGCCGCATTGCAGCAAAGCCAGAACTGGGTGGTCAAATGGCACTGAGCGAGCCTGTGAAGCGCGAGCCGATGCACACGCGGCGTATCGAGGTGCAGGGCTTCCTGCGCGAGGATGGGCTGCTGGACGTGGATGCGCGGCTGGTGGACACCAAGCCGTACACCTTCGCCAACGACGAGGCCGGCGAGATCCCCGCCGGCCAGCCGCTGCACGAGATGCTGGTGCGCATGACGGTGGATGAGCGCCTGGTGATCGTGGCGTGCGAGGCCGTGACGCTGCACAGCCCGTATCCGGAATGCGGCGGCGGTGCCACGAACATGGGCGTGCTGGCGGGACTGGCGCTGAAGGCCGGGTTCCTGAAGGCCGCCAATGAGCGGCTGCGCGGCCCGCTCGGCTGCACCCATATCCGCGAGATGCTGCAGCAGATCGCCACCGTGGCGCACCAGACCATGTGGCCGGTGCGCGAACGCCAGCGTGCGCGCCGCCTCGCCGAGGAACAGCGCGCGGACCCGACCAAGGTGGTGCGGGCGGATCCCGGGGAGGATGACGGCTCGATCCGCCTGCTGAACACCTGCTTCGCCTATTCCAGCGCCGGTGCCGTGGTGCGCAAGCGCTGGCCGGAGCTTTATGCCGGCACCCAACCGGCCGAAGGTGCCCCCGCCAAAGAGGGTGCCTCCGCCGACTGAATACGGTTCAGCTGAGCGGCGCCTGCTGGTCCGCGGTGCGCTGCGCGGTGCGCCATTCGGATTTCGGCGCGTCGGCCAACTGTTCCAGCAGCCCGTGCCCGGCGGCGCGGTGGCCTTCCTCGCCCGCGGCATTGCGGAAATAGGTCAGCACGAACACGCGCACCGCGCTGGTGCGCCCGCCGGGATGGCCCCGGCGCTCGATGGATTTCACGAGATCGGCCAACGTCATCGATTCACGGTGGCAGATTTCTTCCAGCGCTGACCAGAGCTCGGGCTCAAGGCGCATGCTGGTGCGGCCGTTGGTTGAGGTGACGTTCCGATTGACAAGCCTGCTGGTACTCATGTTGCCCTCCCATTCTGGCTGCCTGCCACTAGATGCAGGCCATGTACGATTGGTTCCGGCACATCCCGAAGTCGTGATCACGACTGGCTTGGATATTAGCGATCCGTTCACGGGCCAATTCCACCCAAGATCCCGCCATCCACGCGGTTGTGAACAGATGGAGACTCAGCGCGGCCAGAAAAACCGCGCTGTGGCCCTGAACGTCTACTTGTGGAGACTTACCGCGCGAATTGGCGCGTTACACCCGTTCCAGGTGCCCCGGCAGCGCTATGCGCCGGTGGCGCGGGCCTGTTCCTCGGGGGTGCGCAGGGTCAGCGCCAGGGCGTGCAGGCCGGTTTGGAACTCGGCATCCAGCAGCGCATGCACGGCGCGCGAGCGCGCGATGCGGGTTTGGCCCTGGAAGGCCGGCGAGACGACGAGCACGGTGTAATGCGTCTCGCCGCCGGGCTGGGCGCCGGCGTGGCCCGCATGCAGGGCGCTGTCATCGGCCACGCGCAGCTGCACGGGGGCGAAGTGCTGGCGGATCAGGGTTTCTATGCGGGCGGCGCGTGTCGTCATGATGCCGATGAGATGGGCCCAGCGTTCCGCCACGGCAAGGCGGCGCCCGGTCGGGGCGGGCATGCGGGCCGATTCGCGAAAGCCCCTTCCCAAAGGCGCCATCTTTGCCCACAAACCACCGGATGACCCGTCGTTCCCAGAGATCCCGGGCCTATGCGCCCGATCCGGGTGCTCCGGGCCGCGCGTGCGACATGCCGGACTGCACCGCAGCCGGCGGCTACCGTGCGCCGCGCTCGCGCCAGACCTTGAATGAATACTGGTGGTTCTGCCTGGAGCACGTGCGCGCCTACAACGCCTCCTGGGATTTCTACAAAGGCATGTCCCCGGCGCAGATCGAGGCACAGCTGCGCGCCGACACCTCCTGGCAGCGGCCGAGCTGGCCGCTGGGCCGCCTGGGCGCCGGTGGCCTGCCGGAAGAGGCGATGCGCGACCCGATGTCGATCCTGGATGCCCTGCACGCCAAGCCGCAGCGCGCCAAGACGGACAGGGCGCCGCAGGAACTGCGCGAGCCGCTGGCCACGCTCGGCCTGGGCTGGCCCGTGACCATGGAAGAACTCAAGTCCCGCTATCATGAGCTGGCCAAGCGCCACCATCCCGATGCCAACAACGGCGACCGTGGCGCCGAGGAACGCCTGAAGACCATCAACCTTGCCTATGCCACGCTGCGCGGAAAGCTCGCCTCCGAGCCCCGGATGGCGGCGGCGGGCTGAACACTGCTAGTCTGCCCCGATACGGTGCGCAGGCATCTGCCTGGCCGTGCCGCCCATGGCTACACATCGCCGTAACCCGGGAGTATCGTCCCCGGAAACATCAGGATTGCTGGCCTATGAACCAGGTTGCCGCCTCCGACCGCCCCGCGCCGACGTCCGCGATTGATATGCCGGACACCACCGTGAACGCCCGCGAGGTGTTCGGGATCGACAGCGATCTTCAGGTGCCGGCCTTCACCACCCGCACCGAGCATGTGCCCGAGCTCGACCCGACCTACCGGTTCGACAAGGAGACCACGCTGGCCATCGTGGCCGGGTTCGCCTTCAACCGCCGCGTGATGATCCAGGGCTACCACGGCACCGGCAAGTCGACGCATATCGAGCAGGTCGCCGCCCGCCTCAACTGGCCCTGCATCCGCGTCAACCTGGATAGCCACATCAGCCGCATCGACCTGATCGGCAAGGACGCCATCGTCCTCAAGGACGGCAAGCAGGTGACGGAGTTCCGCGAGGGCATCCTCCCCTGGGCGCTGCAGCATGCCTGCGCCCTGGTGTTCGACGAGTACGACGCCGGCCGCCCGGACGTGATGTTCGTGATCCAGCGCGTGCTGGAAGTTGAGGGCAAGCTCACCCTGCTCGACCAGAACAAGGTGATCCGCCCGCACCGCAGCTTCCGCCTGTTCGCCACCGCGAACACCGTGGGCCTCGGCGACACCACCGGCCTGTATCATGGCACCCAGCAGATCAATCAGGGCCAGATGGACCGCTGGAACATCGTCTCCACCCTGAACTACCTGCCGCACGGCCAGGAAACCGAAATCGTCATGGCCAAGATGGGCATGGACGCGTCGGACACGAAGGGCAAGAAGCAGATCGAGAGCATGGTGGCGCTGGCCGACCTGACCCGCGCCGGCTTCATCAACGGTGACATCTCCACCGTGATGAGCCCCCGCACCGTGATCACCTGGGCCGAAAACACCCGCATCTTCAACGATGTCGGTTTCGCCTTCCGCCTGTCGTTCCTGAACAAGTGCGACGAGGCGGAGCGCCAGACGGTGGCCGAGTATTTCCAGCGCTGCTTCAACGCGGAAGTCGCCACCGGCGCCTTCATGAAGCGCTAGGACAGAAGAAAGCAAAGCGGTCACAGAGAGCACAGAGGACCACAGAGAGCACGGAGAAGGTGGAGCAAGGTCCGGTTGGCGATTCGCTGACACACGAGGTCATCGGTTGCGCCATCGCGGTGCATCGCGAACTTGGCCCGGGCATGCTGGAGTCGATCTACGAGGAATGCCTTTGCCTGGAACTGGCTCAGGCGGGCATTCCCTTCGAACGACAGTTTCCGGTGCCCGTCAGCTATCGGGGAACACCCGTCGGCATCGGGTTTCGGATCGATGTGCTGGTCGCCGGCGAACTGGTGGTTGAACTCAAGGCGGTCGAACAGGTGTTGCCGGTGCATGAGTCCCAAGTCCTGACCTATCTCCGCTTCGGCGGCTACCGCCGTGGACGGCTCATGAACTTTCACGCCCGCAGCCTGACGGCGGGCCTGAAGCGCTACTCTCTGTGATACCTCTTTCTTCTCCGTGCTCTCTGTGGCCCTCTGTGCTCTCTGTGACCACTTCCCTTTCCTTGACGCCGCCAACGCAAGGCGACGTCCGGCCCCCTTCGATGCGTGAGGCGATACGATGAGCGGCAGCGGATCCGGTTCCAAGGACAACACCCGAACGGAAGAGTTCAAGCGCGCCACCGCCGGCGTGCTGCGCGCCATCGCCCAGAACAACGAGGTGCAGGTTGCCTTCCAGCCGGGGCCCTCGGGCCTCGCCGGCAAGCGCGCCCGCCTGCCGCTGCCCACCCGCGCGCTGCCGGCCAACGAAATGGCCAAGCTGCGTGGCGCGGCCGATAGCCTCGCCCTGCGCCTGCGCCACCACGACGACGCCGTGCACAACGCCCGCATGCCAGCGCGCCGCGAGGCGAAGGATGCCTACGACGCCATCGAGCAGGCGCGCGTGGAAGTGGTCGGCGCCAAGTTTATGTCGGGCGTGGCCAACAACCTGCGGGTCCGCCTGCAGGAGGAATGCGAGGCCGAAGGCTTCGACCGGATGACCCGCAAGGACCAGCTGCCGGTCCACCAGGCCCTGGCCCTGCTGGCGCGCGAGCGCATGTCCGGCGAGCCGAGCCCCCCCGCGGCGCAGAAGGTGCTCGACCTCTGGCGCGGCACGCTGGGCGAGGGGGCGGACGAAGCGCTCGACGAACTCGCCCGCACCATGGACGACCAGGCCACCTTCACCCGCGCCGCGCGCAAGCTGCTCGCCGCGATGGACCTCGCCGAGGCCGAGGTGGACAGCGACGAGAACGACGAGAACGACGGCGAGGACGGCGGCGAGCAGTCTGGCCAGCAGGACAACTCGCAGGACAGCGAAGGCCAGTCCGACAGCGAGAGCGAATCCATGCTCGGCGCCCAGCCCGAGGAAATGGAGGGCGAAGCCGCCGAGGACGAGGGTGCGGAGGATTCCGAGGAGGAAGCCGCCGCCGCCGAAGGCGACGACAAGCCCGGCGGCCCGCAGCCGCGCCGCGACAAGCCGCTGGCCGACAACGAGAACGTCTACAAGCCCTATGTCCGCGCCTTCGACGAGGAAGTGGACGCCGAGGATCTCTGCGATTCCGAGGAACTCGCCCGCCTGCGCCAGCAGCTGGACCAGCAGCTGCAGCACCTTCAGGGCGTCGTCTCCAAGCTCGCCAACCGCCTGCAGCGCAAGCTGATGGCGCAGCAGACCCGCAGCTGGGATTTCGACCTGGACGAAGGCATCCTCGATGCCGGCCGCCTCGCTCGCGTCGTCACCAACCCGCTGCTCGCACTGTCGTTCAAGCAGGAGCGGGATACCGATTTCCGCGACACCGTCGTATCGCTGCTGATCGACAATTCCGGCTCCATGCGCGGCCGGCCGATCACCGTGGCGGCCATGTGCGGCGACATCCTGTCGCGCACGCTGGAGCGCTGCGGCGTGAAGGTGGAAGTGCTGGGCTTCACCACCCGCGCCTGGAAGGGCGGGCAGGCGCGCGAGCGTTGGGTGGCCGACGGCAAGCCGCGCAACCCGGGCCGCCTGAACGATCTGCGCCACATCATCTACAAGGCCGCCGACGCCCCCTGGCGCCGCGCCCGCAAGAACCTTGGCCTGATGCTGCGCGAAGGGCTGTTGAAGGAGAACATCGACGGCGAGGCGCTGCAGTGGGCCTACAAGCGCCTGATGGGCCGCCCGGAGCATCGCCGCATCCTGATGGTGATCAGCGACGGCGCGCCGGTGGATGACAGCACGCTGTCGGTGAACCCCGGCAACTACCTGGAGAAGCACCTGCGTGAGGTGATCCGCGAGATCGAGAACCGCGAAGCCGTGGAACTCATCGCCATCGGCATCGGCCACGACGTGACGCGCTACTACCGCCGCGCCGTGACGATCGTGGATGCCGAGGAACTCGGCGGCACCATGATGAAGAAGCTTACCGAGCTGTTCGACGAGGACGCCGCCGCTGCCTGGGCCCGCGCCAGCATGGAGCGCGCCTCCCTGGTCGCCTGAGCCCCACACCATCACCGCCTGACAACGCCGCCGGGATCCTTCCTGGCGGCGTTGCCATTTGAAGCCCGAACCCGACGGACAACCACGCCAAGTGGGCCCAGGACCTCGCGGAGACCCAGGGTACCGCGCCGAACGACCCGATGATCGGCGATACCGACCTCAACGTCGCCAAGCTCTACAACATGCTGCCCTATGCGGCGCCGGGCTCGTCGGAAGGCCGCACCGCGGCAGACAAGACCATGCGCAGTAAGGAAGCACCTTCTTTTTTCTGAAGAAAAAAGAAGCAAAAAAGACTTTATTTGTTGGTGTGGGGGATCGGAAGCGGCATGGGCTTGAGAACCCATCCGGGAAGTTCTGCATCATGCTCAGGGCTTTGGTGCCAGTCTCCGCAGCATGATGCGGATCATCGCCATACGCACGAAGGCCGCGGCGATGCGGCAATGCCGCTCGAAATCGCGGGCCAGGCGTCGGTT
>JAPLOI010000032.1 GCA_026400815.1 Alphaproteobacteria bacterium | reverse complement strand
CGGCCTGAGCGAAGCTGGTGAAGGGGGCGGACCTGCTGGCCCGCTTTCCCGACCGGCCGTGGCTGCCGCTGTCCTATTCGCTGTCGGCGACCGCGCGGTAGCGGCGCGTTTTTCACTCGCCCTTAACCGCGCGCGCGGGAGTTTCGGCCTCGTTTTTCAGAAAGAGGCAGCCAGCGCATGAGCGGCAGCGTGACGGCTTTCGACAATAGCGGCAACGGAACGGCGACGCTCACCACCGGCGCCGGCACGATCACGACGGGGCTCTATCGCGGGTATTCCTTCACCACCTCCGTCACGTCTTCCTGGGAGATCGACGGGCTGACGATCGCTGCCAAGGCGCTGGGAAGCGCCGGCAGCTACACCCTGACTGCGCAGCTCTATGCCACATCGTCAGACATACCGGTTGGCGGGGTTTTGGCCAGTGTCGCGATGTCGGTCTCTCTGACGACGACGCAGAGCTACTACAGCTTCGACAAGGCCACGCTTGGCGCACTCGCCACCTACACGATGAGCAGCGGGACGGGGTATGCGCTGACCTTCGCGCCCTCGGCCACCCTTGTTCTGGGTGGCACCGACCCTTCGGCCGTGCCAGTGGGGCAGAACGGGTTTTCGTATGGCGGGTATGTGTCTTCCACCAATAGCGGGTCCAGCTGGGGGATTGCCCGGACCCCGGCCAACTATCCCGTGTTCCTGCTCCAAGTGCAGGCCACCTGCTTCCTGCGCGGCTCGTTGATCCTGACGGCGCGCGGGGAGGTGCCGGTGGAGCGCTTGAAGGCCGGGGACCTGGTGGCGACGAAGTTCGGCGGGCTGCGGCCGGTGCGGTGGATGGGCACGCAGCGTTTCGAGGGGCGGCTGGCAGGGCGCGGGCATCAGCCGATCCGGTTCGCGGCGGGCAGCCTGGGGAATGGGATGCCAAGCTGTGACCTGCGCGTTTCGCCGGGGCACGCGATGCTGGTGCAGGATGGGCAGGGCGGCGAGGTGCTGGCGCATGCCGGGGCGCTGGTGAACGGCGAGACGATCACGCAGGAGCGCGTGCGCGGGGAGATCGAATACTTCCACATCGATCTCGGCCCGCATGATTGCGTGCTGGCGAACGGGGCCTGGGCGGAGAGCTATTTCGAGGACCGCAACCGCGATGCGTTCCACAACGCGGCGGAGTTCCACGCGCTGAACCCCGGCCACGCGGCGGAGCGGCAGGCGACGTGCCTGCCGATCGTGACGGCGGAACACCCGGGGATCGACGGGGTGCAGCGCCTGCTGGCGCCGCGGCGGATGCGCCGCGCGGCTTAACGAGGCGGGTATGGACTGGGCATATTAACCGAAAATTGAGGCGCCCAAACGCATTGAGTGCTGATCCTCAACGAGGTTCGGTTTCGCCCCCGTGGCGCGGCCGGGCCCAGCTGGAACAGCACCATGAGTGGCAGCGTTTCCGTCCTCGACAATACCGCTGCCGGCACGGCGGTGTTGCACCCAACGTTTTATACCGGCCTGTCCAGCACGGGTTGGCGTGCCTACTCGTTCACCACCGCGGCAGGCTCCACCTGGGAGATCGACGGCATCCGGCTGGCGCTCAGGGCCAGTTCCGCGGCGTCCTACACGATCAGTTTCAGGCTCTATGCCACCAGCGGCGGAACGCCGACCGGCAGCGTGCTGGCGAGCACGTCGCTGTCGATGTCGCTGGTCACCACGGTGGGCTACCAATATCTCGATGCCACGGCGCTGGGGGCGGTCGCGACCTATGGCATGGGCGCCGAGGGCAGCTATGCGCTGGTGGTCTCCGCTTCGTCGCCCTCGGTTCGCTGGTCCTACCTGAATGCGGGCGCCGCCACCCCGCCGACGGCTGCCTCCAGCTTCACCTATGACGGCCTCCGCAGCTCCAACAACAGCGGCGGCAGCTGGAGCACATCCACCAACACCCCGGCGATCGAGTTGCTGGCAACCGCGACATGCTTCCTGCGCGGCACGTTGATCTTGACCTGCCGCGGCGAAGTGCCGGTGGAGCGGTTGCGCGCCGGGGACCTGGTGGCGACGAAGTTCGGCGGGCTGCGGCCGGTGCGGTGGATGGGCACGCAGCGCTTCGAGGGGCGGCTGGCGGGGAAGGGGCATCAGCCGATCCGGTTCGCGGCCGGCAGCCTGGGCAATGGGTTGCCGAGCTGCGACCTGCGCGTTTCGCCGGGGCACGCGATGCTGGTGCAGGATGGGCAGGGCGGCGAGGTGCTGGCCCATGCCGGGGCGCTGGTGAACGGCAGCACGATCACGCAGGAGCGGGTGCGCGGGGAGATCGAATACTTCCACATCGACCTCGGCCCGCATGATTGCGTGCTGGCGAACGGGGCCTGGGCGGAGAGCTATTTCGAGGATCGCAACCGCGATGCGTTCCACAATGCCGCGGCGTTCCATGCGCTGAACCCCGGCCACGAGACGGTGCGGCAGGCAACGTGCCTGCCGATCGTGACGGCGGAACACCCGGGCATCGACGGGGTGCGGCGCCTGCTGGCGCCGCGCGAGGTGCGACGGGCCGCCTGAGCGGGGCTGGCGGCGCGTCGGCGGAGGAGCTGCCCGCTTGATCCTCTGGGACCAGGACCGGGATCGCGCCGCCGAAGATGGCTTCCCGACAAGGGCCGCCATGCTCGCCGGCAGCACCTCCTCGTTTGCGCCCGCCTTCGCCCACTTCCCCTTCCCCGCGGACGAGGTTTCGACCCCCGAGCCCGCCTCGGTCGCCCACCCGGCGTCAGGCGGCGCTTTACCGCCGGGGGCCGGGTGGGATATTCGGTGTTCCGTGCCATGGCCGAATCCCGCACCCCCTCGCTCCTGATCTGGCTCGCCGCCGTTCTGCTGGTGGCGCTGGGCGTGGCCGTGCCCGGCGCGGCCTCTGCCCATGCCGGGCATGAAGAACGCCCGGCGCGCACCGCCGCCTGGAATGCCATGGACACCGGCGCCCCCGCGGCGCCGCTTGTCTTCGCCGCGGCCGAGGCGATCCGTGGCGAGGTTCCTCCCGGCGTTGCCATGGTTTCCCCCGGCGATGAGACCGCATCCGCGCCGTGCGGCGGTGCGGCCTGCTGCACCGCCGGCCATGGCTGTTGTTCCGCGATCCCGGTGCTGGCGCCCGCCACGCCGGCCCTGCCGCGCGCCTCACGGCTGGCCGCGTATCTCGCCGGCCTTCCGCCCGGCATATCTGCACCCGCCCTGCCGGAGCCGCCCAGACCCTTCCGCTGATCCATCCGCCGCGCCGGGCCCCGGCGCGGCCGCTTTGCCTGGACAGATGGAAGAGGTCCCGCATGACCCGCCTGCGCGCGACGGCCCTGGCCGCCGCCATCACCCTCGCCCTTGCCGCCGCCCCGCCCCGCCCCGCCGGCGCGCATGAAGGGCATGACCACGATGCCCCGCCGCCGCCCGCCACGGTGGTCTCCGCCCCGCGCGGTGAGGCGGCCTCCGACGCGGTGGAGCTGGTCGCCATCGCCCGCGGCGGTGCGATCGAGATCTACCTGGACGATTTCCGCACCAATGCGCCGATCGAGGGTGCCACGGTGGAGGTGGAAACACCGGACGGGCCGAAACAGGCACTGGCCGCCCCCGGCCAGCCCTACCGGCTCATCGCGCCCTGGATCGCCGCGCCGGGGCGGCATGACCTGATCGTGACGGTGATGGCCGGTGAGGTGCTGGAGGTCCTGCCGGTGGCGCTGACCATCACGGCACCGGTCGCGCTGCCCATGCCGCCGGGGCTGATCGGCACCGCCCGGGCGGCGCTGGCCGCCGACGCGGCAGCGCCGGGCGCTCGCGGGTGGCTGGCGCTGGGCGGTGCCTTCCTGGCCGGCATGGCCGCGATGCGGCTGCTGGCGCGCCGCCGTGGGGGCGCCGCAATGGCCCTGGTGCTGGGGGTGGCCGCCGCCCCGGCGCTGGCCCAATCACCGCCCCAACCGCCTGTCGTGGTCCGCGACCAGGCGCAGCGCCTGCCGGATGGCACGGTGTTCGCGCCCAAGGCCAGCCAGCGCATCCTGGCCATCCGCACCGAGGTTGCCAGCCCCGCCGCGCAGGCCCGCACGGTGGAGCTGCCAGGCCGCGTCATCCCGGATCCGAACGCCAGCGGCTACGTGCAGGCCGCGGTCAGCGGCCGGCTGTCGGCACCACCCGGCGGCTTCCCGCTGCTGGGCGCGGCGGTGCGGGCCGGCGAGGTGCTGGCCTATGTGACGCCGCCGCTGCAGGCCATCGACACGTCCAACATCCGCCAGCAGGCCGGTGAGCTGGACCAGCAGATCGCGATCGTTCAACGGCGCGCCGCCCGGCTGCGCGCGCTGGGCGAGGTGGCGGCGCGCAGCCAGCTGGAGGAGGCGGAGCTGGAGCTGCGCGGCCTGCGCACCCGGCGCGCCAGCCTGGACCAGGTGCGCCGCGAGCCGGAGGCATTGGTGGCGCCGATCGACGGGGTGATCGCCGCCAGCACCGCCGCCGCCGGCCGCATCGCCGAGACCAACGCGGTGGTGTTCCAGGTGATCGACCCCCGGCGCCTGTGGGTGGAGGCGCTGCAGATCGAGCCGCTGGATATTGCGCGCGAGGCCACGGCGCTGCTGGCGGGCGGGCGGGGGCTCACGCTCGCCTGGCGCGGCGCGGGGCTTGCGGGGGCGGCGCAGGCGGTGCCGGTGCAGTTCGCCATCGAGGACGATGCCGCGGGGCTGCGCGTGGGCCAGCTGGTGACGGTGCTCGCGCGCCTCGATGCCAGGCAGGAGGGGCTGGCCCTGCCGCGTGCCGCCGTGCTGCGCGGGCCCGGCGGGGTGGCGATCGTCTATGAGCACAGCGCCGCCGAGCAGTTCCGCCCGCACGAGGTGCGCACGGAAGCGCTGGACGCCACGCGGGTGCTGGTGGTGGCGGGCCTGCGCCCGGGCCAGCGCATCGTGACCCAGGGCGCCGAGCTGCTGAACCAGGTGCGCTGATCCATGTTCACCTTCCTGGTCACCCACTCCCTGCGCAACCGCCTGCTGGTGCTGACCCTGGCCGTGGTGCTCGTCGCCTGGGGCGGCTGGCTGGCCACCCGCCTGCCGGTGGACGTATTCCCCGACCTCAACCGCCCCACCGTCACCGTGATGACGGAGGCCGAGGGGCTGGCCCCCCCGGAGGTGGAGCAGCTGGTCACCTGGCCGATCGAGACGCAGATGAACGGCCTGCCGGGCGTGACCCGCGTGCGCTCCGTCTCTGGCGTCGGCCTCTCCATCGTCTATGTGGAGTTCGACTGGGGCACGGAGATCTACCGCAACCGCCAGCTGGTGGCGGAGCGGCTGGGCCTGGTGCGCGGGCAGCTGCCGCCCGCCGTGGTGCCGCAGATGGGCCCTGTCTCCTCCATCATGGGCCAGATCGTGCTCGCCGCCGTCACCGCGCCGGAGGGCGTGTCGCCGATGGAGGTGCGCGAGGCGGCAGACTTCATCATCCGCCCGCGCCTGCTGGCGATCCCCGGCGTGGCGCAGGTGATCCCGATCGGCGGCGAGGTGCGCCAGTTCCGCGTTGCCCCCAACCCCGCGGCGATGCGCGCGCTGGACATTCCGCTGGAGCAGATGGAGCGCGCCCTGGCGCAGTTCGGCACCAACACCGGCGGCGGCTATGCCGAGCAGCACGGGCGCGAATACCTCATCCGCAACATCGGCCAGAGCCTGAGCCTGGAGGCGCTGGGCCGCACCGTGGTCGGCAGCCAGCAGGGCCAGCCGGTGCTGCTGCGCCAGGTTGCCGAGGTGTCGTTCGGCGCGCGGCCCAAGCGCGGCGAGGCCGGCTACATGGGCCGGCCCGCCGTGATCGTCTCGGTGGAGAAGCAGCCGGACGTGGACACGCTGCGCCTGACGCGGGAGGTGGAGGCGGCGCTGGCGGGGCTTTCGGCCTCCCTGCCCGACGGCATCCGGGCCGACAACATCCTGTTCCGCCAGGCGGATTTCATCGAGACCTCGATCGGCAACGTGCGCACGGTGCTGCTGGAGGCAACGGCGGTGGTGGCGATCGTGCTGTTCGCCTTCCTGCTGAACGCGCGCACCACGCTCATCTCGCTCACGGCCATCCCGGTGTCGATCCTGGCTGCGGCCATCGTGTTCCACTTCGCCGGGCTGTCGATCAACACCATGACCCTGGGCGGGCTGGCCATCGCCATCGGCGAGCTGGTGGACGATGCGGTGGTGGACGTGGAGAACATCTTCCGCCGCCTGCGCGAGAACCGCGCGCTGGCCGTGCCGCAGCCGGTGTTCGATGTGGTGGTGGCGGCGAGCCAGGAGGTACGGTCCGGCATCGTCTATGCCACGATGATCATCATCCTGGTGTTCGTGCCGCTGTTCGCGCTGACCGGCATCGAGGGCCGGCTGTTCGCGCCGCTGGGCCAGGCCTACATCGTTGCCATCCTGGCCAGCCTGCTGGTGTCGATCACGCTCACGCCGGTGATGGCCTATTACCTGCTGCCGCGCATGAAGCGGCTGGAGGCGCATGAGGGTGCGCTGGTGCGTGGGCTGAAGCGGGCCAATGCCGCCCTGCTGCGCTGGGCCCTGCCGCGGCCGCACCTGCTGGCGGGCATGGCCGCGGTGGCCGTGGGGGCGGCGGCGATGGGGGCCGCCCTGCTGCCGCGCGCCTTCCTGCCGCCGTTCAACGAGGGCACGCTGACCATCAACACCGTGTTCAACCCCGGCATCTCGCTGGCCGAATCCCATCGCGTTGGCCTGATCGCGGAACAGCTCCTGCTGCAGGTGCCGGAGGTGCGCGCCGTGGGCCGCCGCACCGGGCGCGCGGAGCTGGATGAACATGCCGAGGGGGTGCATTCTTCCGAGATCGAGGTGGACCTCAGGCGCGAGGGCCGCGGCAAGGATGCGATTGTTGCCGAGATCCGCGACCGGCTCGCGGTGCTGCCGATGGCGGTGAATATCGGCCAGCCCATCTCCCACCGGCTGGACCACATGCTGAGCGGCGTGCGGGCGCAGATCGCGATGAAGCTGTTCGGCGAGGACCTGGATACGCTGCGCCTGTCGGCGGAGGGGCTGCGCCAGCGCCTGGCCGGCATCCCGGGGCTGGTGGACCTGCAGGTGGAGAAGCAGGTGCGCATCCCGCAGGTGGAGATCCGCGTCGATCCCGCCCGCGCCGCGCTGTTCGGCATTCCGCCCGCCGCCGTGACCGAGCAGCTGGAGCGCCTGTCCAACGGGCGTGTGGTATCCCGCCTGGTGGACGGCAACCGCCGGTTCGACGTGGTGGTGCGCCTGCCGGAGGCGCTGCGCACCACGGAGGGCCTGGCCGGCCTGCTGATCGAAACGCCGCAGGGCTGGGTGCCGGTGCGCATGCTGGCCGAGGTGCGGGAAACCGACGGGCCCAACCAGATCCAGCGCGAAGGCGGGCGCCGCCGCCTGGTGGTCTTCGCCAACACCGCCGGCTGCAGCAACATGGCCCAGGTGGTCGCCGCGATCCGCGCGGAACTGGCGGCCACCGCCCTGCCGCAGGGCGTGTTCGCCACGCTGGAGGGCACGTTCCAGGCGCAGGAGGAGGCCAGCCGCACCATCGCGCTGCTGTCGCTGATCTCGCTGCTGATGGTTTTCGCGATTCTCTACAGCCGCTACCGCTCCGCCGTGCTGGCGCTGATCGTGATGGGCAGCGTGCCCCTGGCGCTGATCGGCAGCGTGGCGGCGCTATGGATCGCCGGCCAGCCGCTGTCGGTGGCGTCCATGATCGGCTTCATCACCCTCACCGGCATCGCCGCGCGCAACGGCATCCTGAAGATCAGCCACTACCTGAACCTCGCGCTGCACGAGGGCATGGCGTTCGGGCCGGAGCTGGTGCTGCGCGGCAGCCTGGAGCGAATGACGCCGGTGCTGATGACGGCGCTGTCCGCCGGCGTGGCGCTGGTGCCGCTGATGATCGACGCCGGCGCGCCGGGAAAGGAGATCCTGAACCCCGTGGCGGTGACGATCTTCGGCGGGCTGGTCAGCGCCACGCTGCTGGATGCCGTGCTGACCCCGGCGCTGTTCCTGCGCTTCGGCGCACCGGCGCTGCGGCACCTGGTGGAGCAGCGCGCCGCCCAGGCGCCGGGCGTGCCGGCCGCCGTATCCCACTTCTGACCCCGATGAGACCGCCATGTTCCGCCGCGCCCGGTTCGCCCTGGTCCTGCTGGCACCGCTGCCGGCCCGCGCCCACGCACCCCGCATCGGCCCGCGCGGGGGCACGCTGGTGGATGCCGGGGAGTACCATGTGGAGGTGGTGGTGGCAGGGGGGGCGCTTGATGTGTTCGTCAGCGACGCGCAGGACCGCCCGCTGCCGGCCACGGGGTTCAAGGGCCTTGCCGTGGTGGTCTCCGCCGGCAAGCCGCTGCGCATCCCGCTGACGGCCGTGGCGCCCGATCGCCTGTCGGGCGGGGCGGGGCTGGTGGCGGGGCAGCCGCTGAAGGGCGTGATCCAGCTGACCGCACCTGACGGCAAGCCGGCCTCCGCGAAGCTGGAATGACGCCGCGCAACCGCTTCCCCGGAGAGCATCGCTGGCAGGAGATGTCGTTCCTGAGCATGTCGAGGATGAAGCCTTCCCCGATCGCCTGGCACATGGAGGAGGTGGCGGAAGCCTGGCGCCGGTTGCGGCAAGAGCACGCCAACATCGGGACCGAGGGGAGTGCCGCCTCGTGTCACCCTGCAGGGCAACCTGCCGTGGATGCCCAGGCCCGCTGGCGTGCAGGCCATGAAGAAGGGTGACACCCATGGCCGAACCTTCCTGATCGGGTGATCGACCATTGGGTTTGGCGCGATCCAGGGCCCGGCCCCTGGCGGCCCAGGCTAGTCGCACTTGGCGAATTCGTTCTGCGTGCCCCAGCAATAGGCATCCTTCGGCAGGGCCTCGCGCTTGGCCGGCCGGTTGCCCTGGGCGGGAATGGTGCGGGTGCCGCCGAATTCGATGCGGGTGCCGTCGGCCGAGAAGCTCCAGCTCCAGGCTTCCTCCATCGCGTCCTTCGCCGGCGCCGTGATGCGGGTGAGCGCGCTGTGCTCCAGCAGGGTGAGGAACTTGCCCTGGCGGAAGGCGATCAGCTTGATCGTATCCTCCTGGCTGTTGGGCTGCTGGTCTGTCGTGGCGACCACGAGCAGGGTGCGGCCGAAGCGGGGCAGGGTGGGGCCGGCTTCCATGCGGCGGATATAGCCGATCATCTCCTCCTCCATCGGCTTGCCGGCGCAGGAAACGGCGAAGAGGCGGCCATCCGAGGGCAGCCAGGAGGTGCCGACATACAGCACGCGGTTGGGGCCCAGGCCGAGCGAGGTGACGCGGGTGACCAGCTGGTCGAAAATGCCTTCGGGCAGGAGGGAGCGCGCCTCCGGCATGATGCAGGCGGTCTCGGGCGGGGTGGTGGGGGCCTGGGCCGCGGCGGGGGCCGCCAGACCGAGCAGGCCGGCGGGGGCGAGCAGGCCAGCCAGGAGAGGGGCCAGCAAGCGCATCGCGCACGCTCCTTCGTTGCAATGCCCGTGCGTTGCATGTGGTGGCGTGCGGTGCAAGCCCGGCGGCGTCCGTTGCGTCGGCCCTGCCCCGATGTAAACGCAAATCTACGCCCCATATGTGGCACAACGTCGGAACCACTCCGGCGGGGCGCACGGCCTGGCCGCCCGCCGCAAGGGATTCCCACCACATGAAAATTCCAGCCGCGACCAAGCCGGCCCTTTGGGGTGCCGTCGGCGGCGCCCTTGCCATGACGATTTTCGGCTTCGCGGTGCTGGGCTGGCACGGCGCGCGCGGGGCGCGCGAGATGGCGGCCACCAGCGCGCGCGATGCGGTAACGGCGGCGCTGGTGCCGTTCTGCGTGGCCAAGGCGCAGGGCGATGCGGATCCGGCGCGGATGGCCAAGCTGAAGGCCGAGACCTCCTCCTACAGCCGCAGCGAGCTGGTGCGGTCTTCCGGCTGGTCCACCCTGCCGGGCATGCAGGGCAGCGACTATTCGCTGGCCACCGCCTGCTCCGAGCAGCTGGTGGCCGCAAAGGCGGGTGGCTGAGCCATGTATGTCCCCAGGCCGGAACTGGGCACCAAGCGCCTTTGCGTGAGTTGTGCCGTGCGTTTCTACGATCTCAGCCGCGTGCCGGCGCAGTGCCCCGCCTGCAAGACGGAGCAGCCGCCGGTGGTGCCGCGGTCGCGCGCCCTGCCGCGGGCGCCTGGCGCGCGCTGGCAGGGCCGCACCCCGCCGCGCGCCGATGTGGCGGCGGTGGAAGTGGCCGACGAGGGCGCCGTGCCCTTGCTGGAAACGGCCGACGCGGCCGAGGATGAGGATGACGTGGACCCCGACGCCGAGGTGGTGGTGCCGGACGAGGATGAGGACGACGCGGTGTGACGATGTTCACCCTGGTACGCCACAGCGCCTTCGCCCAGGCCGCCAATCCTGAGTACGAGGATGCGGTGGAGGTGGCCGAGGTGGACCACGCCCAGACCTACAGGGTGAAGGCGGCGGGCGGCCTGCTGTTCGCCACCCGGGCGGATGCCGAGGCGGCCATTCCTGGCGCGCGGGGGTATTTCTCCCACCTGCGCGTTTCCGGCGCCGAGGTGTTCCTGCCGCTGGGGTGACAGAGCAACACCCCATCAGCCGGAATCGTCTGATGGGGTAAAGTTGCTCGCTCCAGCCGGCTTTTCCCGGCGGGGCGCGGATGCGACACTCCGCGCCCCGACCGAGGAGAGCCCGCATGTCCACCGAAGCCCAGATCACCGCATGGATCGCCAGCCAGCAGCAGGCGATGATCGACCTGCTGCGCCAGACCGTGGATATCGACAGCGGCAGCTACAACAAGGGCGGCATCGACGCCGTGGGCGCGGCGATCGAGGGGTTCCTGGCCTCGCAGGGTATTCCCACCGAGCGGCTGGCGCAGGCCAAGCACGGCGATTGCATCCGCGCCATGGTGGGGGCGGAGCCGGCCGCCGGCAGCGCAGCGCGAGGCGCAACCGAAGACAGCCCCACCAATGCGCCCACCAACATCGTGCTGATGGGCCACCGGGACACCGTGTTCCCCGATGGCGAGGTGAACCGGCGCCCGTTCACCATCAAGGACGGCATCGCCTACGGCCCCGGGGTTGCGGACATGAAGGCCGGGCTGGTGATGAACGCCTTCGTGCTGGCGGCCTTCGCGAAATTCGGTGGCGCGCCGGCGCCGCTGGTGGGGCTGTTCACCGGGGATGAGGAAATCGGCTCCCCCGAAGGCCGCCCGGTGATCGAGGCTGAGGCGCGGCGCGCGCGGGTGGTGTTCAACTCCGAGCCGGGCCGCGTTTCCGGCAACGTGGTGACGGGGCGCAAGGGCGGCGTGTTCAGCGCCTTCCGCATCACCGGCAAGGCCGCGCATTCCGGCGGCAATTTCATCGAGGGCATCAGCGCGATCGAGGAACTGGCGCGCAAGGTCCAGGCGATCCATGCGCTGACCGACCTGGAGCGCGGCATCACGCTGAACGTAGGGCTGGTGAGTGGCGGGCAATCGGTGAACACCGTGGCGCCGTGGGCGGAAGGACAGATCGACCTGCGCTACATCCACCCCGAGGACCGCGACGAGATCATGGGCAAGATCGAGGCGATCATCGCGAAGAGCTTCGTGCCCGGCACCAAGGCCGAGCTGACCATCAAGGGCGAGTTCCTGCCGCTGAACCAGACGCCGGTGGCCAAGCGCCTGTTCGAGCTCTACGTGCAATCCGCCGCCGAGACCGGGTTCAAGACCGATGGCGAGTTCACCGGCGGCTGCGCCGATAGCGGCTTCACTGCCGGCGTGGGGGCACCGACGATCTGCGCCGTGGGGCCGGTGGGTGGCAAGGCCCACTCGCCGGATGAGTTCCTTCTGATCGACAGCCTGGTGCCGCGGGCGCAGGCGATGGCGCGGGCGATCCTGAAGCTGGAGACGGTAGGGTTGTGAAGGGGCGGGCCTTGGGTCCTGGCCTGAACACCCCATTTTCTTGAAGGTCTCACCGCGTCATGGTAGCTGTTCCTGCCGAAGACGCAACGGAACGAGGATGCGATGCGCAAGACAGTTGTGACCATCGATCGGATCGAGCCAACCGGTAACGTGTTTGTGCATGAGGCGAGCGGAAAGCGCGGCTTCTTCACCAATACGACACCGCGCAGTGGCGAGCTGGAGTTGCAGGAAGGGGCATCGCTGGACGTGGATGTGACCGATATCGGCGAGGTTATGGTTATCAAGTCCGCTCGTTCGCTCTGAGACTGGTCTTGTCCCGGCCGGTGCTACGGCATTCCGAGGTTGGCGCCGGCGAATGGCCTGTAGCCGGTTTCGCGAGGCTTCCAGAGGGCGTTTCGGCCGACGGCTTTACACCCGACAGCTCGGCCTTGTTGCCGGGCGACATCATCATGTCCACGACACCCGGGAGGACGAGCGGTGCCATTCGGGAAACCCGGCTCCGCATGCGGTATCTGGATGAGCATGCCGTCTGGAGCCACGTCGCCCTGTTCCTGGGCGGTGGAAGGCTGATCGACGGGAGCCGCGATCCAGACGGTGCCCTGGTGATCGAGGCAGTGCCGGACCAGGGCGTACGGATCAACACGCTGGTAAGCCATACGCTGGGCCGCGACCTGTTGGTGCGGCGCGTCCGCGGCATCGGCGGCGACTATGAGACCCGCCATCGGATCGTAGTGGCGGCCCTGGCCTTTCTGGGTCGAGGCTATTCGCTGCGTGCAGCCCGCGATCTGGGCCTGGACGCATGGCTGGACCGTGTACCCAATCCCCTCAAGGCCGGCGTCGTGGCGGAGATTCTGTGCTCCAACTTCGTGCGAAACGCCTTCATCAAGGCAGGTTTCGACATCGTGCCCGGCGCCCTCGGCAATGTCTGGCCGGCCGATTTGAGCGCCAGCGCCAAGCTGGATGACGTAGCGGTCGGCTGGCTCAGGAACACCGCCTGACGGCCCTGCCGGCAAGCATTTAAGGAAGCGGTTCTTTTTTGAAAAAAAGAACCAAAAAGCTTTTATGACTGGCACGCGTGCTGGGTAGGCCGGCACGCGTGCCAGTCGGAAAAGTCTTTTTGCTTCTTTTTCTTCAGAAAAAGAAGACTTCTTATTCTTCCAGCGAGTATCCCAGCTTCAGCATCACCTGGTAGTGCGCCACCTTCCCGTCCTCCACGTGGCCGCGGGTTTCCAGCACCTGGAACCAGCGGATGTGGCGGCGGTCTTCGCTGGCCTTCTCGACGGCGCGGCGGATGGCGTCGTCGATCGAATCCGTGCTGGTGCCGACGATTCCACTGATGCCATAGCTGTGCTCGCTCATGCGCTGGGCTCCTGGGGTTGCCGGGGCCAAGCGCGCAGGGTGGGTTGGAGTTCCCGCGTGCGTGGTGCGAGACTGCGGCCACGCAACGATAGGCCGGCCGATCATGAGCGATCTCCTGTTCCAGCCGCTGCATTGGCTGGCCGATGCCAATATTGCCGCCCTGGCGGCGGCGCTGTTCCTGCTGATGCTGGCTGCGTTGGAGCTGTGCTATCGGCTGGGCCGGAATGCCGTGCTGGCGGCACCGGCCGGCGAGGGGCTGAAGACGGCCACCGGCATCGTGACCGCCGGCATGCTGGGGCTGTTCGCCTTCCTGCTGGGGGTGATGTTCTCCCTGGCGAGCGATCGCTACGAGAAGCGGCGGCAATCGGCGCTGGACGAGGCGAACGCCATCGGCACCGTGTGGCTGCGCGCGGAGCTGGTGATGCCGGAGGGGGCGGTGATCCGGGCGCGGCTGCGCGACTACCTGCCGCTGCGGGTGGAGACGGTGCGGGGCATCGCCACGGAGGCGGAGGCGGCGCGCGTGGTGGCCGAGACGGCGCGGCTGCAGGGCGAGATCTGGGCGCAGGTGGCGATTGTGGCCGCGCGGACGCCCACGGCGGTGGTGGGCTCCCTGATCACCAGCGTGAACGAGATGTTCGACCTGGCGACCACGAACCGGCGCAATTTCCAACATGGCGTGCCGCCCTACGTGCTGCGGCTGGTGGTGGCGGTGGCGGTGCTGAGCGTGGGGGCCATGGGCTACCAGCTGGGTATCCACGGCCACCGCCAGCTGGTGGTGACGATGCTGCTGCTGGCGACCTGGACCATGGCGCTGGCGCTGGTGCTGGATATCGATTCGGCGGGGCAGGGCAGCGTGCGGGTGAGCCCGGCGACGATGATCTGGACGATGGAGAGCTGGGGGCCGCGTTGACGGTCAGGCCGGCGGTCCGGCCTCTGGCGCGCGGCC
The DNA here is from genome assembly GCA_026400815.1 of Alphaproteobacteria bacterium. Lineage (GTDB taxonomy): Bacteria > Pseudomonadota > Alphaproteobacteria > Acetobacterales > Acetobacteraceae > CAMDGX01. The sequence continues at coordinate 34,017 of JAPLOI010000032.1, read as the reverse complement.
GAGTTCGGGGATGGTGGCGGCTTCCGGGCCCAGCCGGGCGCCTTCCGGCGGTTCCGGGTCGATGCCGGCGCGCAGCGCGCGGTGGATCGGCGGGAACAGGGCGCCCAGCGCCGAGCCCCAGACAAGGGCGCTGAGCAGCAGGCCAACCGCGGGGCGGCCGACCAGCAGCGGGCGGCTGGTGCCGGACCAGGCGGGCAGCCAGTGGAGCAGCGCCACGGGCACCAGCATCCACAGGAAGAAGCCGCAGGCCAGGCCGAACAGCCAGCCGCCCAGCGGATCATTGGCGCCGCGGCCCAGCACCAGGGCATAGGCAGCGCCTGAGAGGCTGAACCCCGCGGTGCAGAGCAGGGCGGCGATGGCCGGCGTGGTGCCGTATAGCGTGGCCAGGGTGGCGAACCAGCCGAAACTGTCCAGGATCGCCAGGGCCGGCAGCGCGCCCGCCAGCCCGGCGAGCAGCCCGGCGGAGAGCGGGCGCTGGGTGGGGCCGGGATCCAGCCCGTGGGCGCGCACCATCGAGATCATCGGCCCCCATCCCCCCGGGGCGCGGCGGCGCGGGCGAGCACCTGTTCCAGCGTGGGATCGCCCGCCATCGCCGGTTCGAACACGCGCACCAGGTGGCGATAGGCCTGGCCGACCAGGCGCGGATCGCGGTTGAGGTCGAACAGGCCCACCGGGTTGATGTTGCCGCGCGAGACCGCGAGGCCGGCATCCCAATCGATCTGGTCGGTGAGCGAGTACCAGGTGAAGCCGACGATCGGCACACCGGCCTGGCGCAGCAGCTGCACGTTGTGCCATTGGCGCCAGAGCCAGCGCGGTGCCTCGCGCGCATCCTGGTGGTTGGTTTCGGTGTGCATCAGCGGGCGGCGGTAGCGCTCGTAGTATTGCTGCGCCACCACGTACCAGCCGAACAGCTCGCCCAGGGTTTGGGCGCGGCCGGTGCTGTCGATCAGCTTCTCGTTCCATACATAGTAGTCCACGCCCAGGATGGCGCGGCTGTGGACGTCGCCTTGGTTCATGAACCAGGCGTATTCCTCGTCCGGCATGCCGTGTTCGCGCAGATGGGCGCGCATCGTCTCGGCCACCGGGTGGGCGTAGAGCAGATCGAGCGGCAGGAAGCGGCGCTCGTTCTCGAAGGCGGCGATGCGCTGCACATGCGGGTCCGGCGTGCTGGGCTGGAAGAACTCGCCCGATTCGCTGTTGATGAAGATGGCGTCCGGCCGTACCTCGCGGATGGCCTGGGCCATCAGCACGGCGGCCTTTGCCACGTGGCGCACGGCGGTGACGAAGCTGCGCTCATCCCGCGCCTGCTCGTTCCACACGCCTTCCAGCGCGGAGAGCTTGGTGCAGACATACATCTCGTTCACCGGGGTGTAGAGCTTCACCCAGGGGTAGCGGCGGGCGAAGGCGCCGGCGAATTCGGCGAGGGCGGGGGCGAGTTCCGGGTTCTGGAAATTGCTCAGCCAGTCCGGCAGGCCGAAATGGCAGAGATCCATGATTGGCACGATGCCCAGGCGGCGCATCTCGGCACACACGGCATCCATGAAGCCCCAGTCGTACTGGCCGGGGCCGCGGAACACCAAATGCAGCGGCGGGCCGTAGCGCAGGTGCCGCAGGCCCAGCTCGCGCACCAAGGCGAGGTCCTGGCGCCAGTGGGTGTAATGGCCGCAGGACTGCATCTGGTCCATGCGCCAGCGCCCGTGCTCGATGGTGGGGTAGCTGCCCTCGATGCCGGTGGCGAACATGAAGCGGTCTTCGGGCGGGGGCTGCTCGCGCGGGATGATCAGGTCGCGCGGGGCCGATAGCTTGGGGGCGGGCAGGCGCGGGGGCTTGGCGGCGGGGTAGCCGGTGGGGTGGGTGTAGAGCGCGCCCAGGATGGCGCCCCACACCAGATGGCCCACGAACAGCGCGGCGGGCACGCCGATCATCTCCGCCTGGCGGGAGAGGGCGGGGCGAACGAGCAGGCCGGCTTCCACCGCGCCGGCGAGCATCAGGCGCAGCTGGGGGCGCAGAACGAACAAAGCGAGCAGCAGCGGGCCCATGGCGAAGGCCACGCCCTGCAGCACCGGCGGCAGGGGCAGCAGGGAAAAGACGAAATAGGCATAGACGAGGCCCCAGAGCGCCCCCACCGCCAGATGCAGCGCCAGCCCCACGGCCCAGCGCAACAGAGGGTCGCCGCCGGGCAGGGCCACGGCGCCGACGGGGTCCACCATATCCGGCACCGGCAGGCCGAGGGTGCGCAGCAGCAGGGTCAGCGCGACCCAGGCCAGCTCGCCGAGGGCGCCGGCCATCATGGCCCGGCCATAGGCGACCTGGCGGATCATGCGCGCGCACCCTGTTCCATGGGGTGGCTAAGGGCCGGGGCGGGGCTGTGGTTCCGGGCTGTAACGGGGCGCCTACCTGGACGCGAAAATTCTTTCAGTCGGCGCGGGCGGGGCGCGTTTCGCGCGGTGGGAAGCGGGGGTGCCCGGGTGGGGCGTAAACGAATTATTTACGAAATGTTGCTGGCAGGAACCCGCGCTAGGGGCTTGATCCACAAGGAATGTGTCATGAATGTGAACGGATATCAAAAATAAGTCAGACGGCGCGAACCGCTCAAAATGTCATCAAATATCGCAAGTTAACTCCGCGGTAAGGGTTGGTTAATATAACATCACAGGACCGGTTAAGCCACGGTGTATGTGGCGCATTTGGATGCGGTTCGGATGTGCGCTTAAAGCACATGGTTTCGAGTGTGACGATTTGAATTGAAGGGTTTGCCGATGTTCCGCTCATTCGCGGCAGTTGCCGCCGCTTTCGGCTTTTTGGGTTTGGTCGCGGCGGGTGCGCCCGCACAGGCGCAGAACCTCAACACCGCCGGCAACCTGACGGTTGGCACGTTTAAGTATACCTGGTTCGGTTCGGCCGCCTGCAGCACCGTCGCGCTGTGCGGCAACGCCCAGATCGTGGCCAATGTCACCAATACCGGCATCGAGATCCGGCCGATCACCGGCACGCTGGTGAGCGGCAGCGGCGATCTTTCGGTGCAGATCCAGATCGACAGCCTGACCGGCGCGCCGATCAACTCCTACGGTTTCACCACCAGCGGCACGGGTGGGGCCTCCACCGGCGTGAACGTCTATACCGCCGACGGTTTCACCAACCTCAACCTGACGCCGCTGACGGCCGGGGTGGGCGTGACGACGACCCTGCCGATCGCGACCTCGCCCTCCCGCACGACGATCTTCAGCAGCCTTGATGCGCGCGCGAATGGCGGGACGATCACGGTTGTGGGCATGACGACGACGACGGTGCCGGAGCCGGCAACCCTTGCGATCCTTGCCACGGGTGTCGTCGGCCTGATCGGCCTGCGCCGCCGGAAGTCCGCCTGACCTGACGCTTGGCCCTTCGGGGCGCCTGGTTTTTGCAGTTCGGCTTGCGTGCCCAGGGCGGCGCGCCGGTGCCGCCATAAGTATATGCGCCCACCCTGGAGGTGAGTAACATGACCAAATCCGCGACCTTTGGCGATCGGCTCAATGTCAGCAGCGTGAACAGCGGGGGAAGCTTCAACTTCACCGGCATCACGGTGACCGAGGACGGCGTTGGCAGCTACAACTCCTTCCTCGACAGCCCCGGCCTGACACTCGCTTCGGGCGGCATTCCGACCTTCCTTTCGCCTTATGCCGGCCTGCGCTGGAGCTCGTTCGGATCGGGCGCGCTGGCGCCGGGGTCCAGCACCACGGTGACGTTCAACTACAATGTCACCACCACTGATGCCGCCAAGGGCATCAACGAGCTGCAGCAATCCTTCACGGTGGACACGCAGATCGGCTCCGGCCTGACGATGCAGGCGGTTGAGACGATCTACGACCAGGACAACAATGTGGTTGGCCGCATCACGGTGAACCTCGGTGCGACGGGCGTGCCGAATGTCGGCGGTGTCCTGCCGGGCGCGAACGACTTCCAGCCGGTGGCGGCCTATTCCTCCCTGCGGGTTGAGGTGACGCTGACCGCCTCCGTGGCGGCCGATGCGCCGGTGGGCTCGGCGGTGAACATCAGCATCCTGAACAACGGCTTCCGCCAGACCACGCTGGCCACGCAGGCCAAGATCGGCGACTTCGTGTGGGCCGATGCCAACAACAACGGCGTACAGGACAGCGGCGAGGCGGGCATCGCCGGCGTGACGGTGAAGCTCACCAACGCCTCCGGCTCGCAGACCTACATGACCACCACGACCGACTCGACCGGCAAGTATGAGTTCGCCAACCTCAACGCCGGCAACTACGTCGTCGAGTTCGTGAAGCCTTCGGACTACGTCTTCACCGGCGCCGGCCAGGGCACCACCACCAACGACTCCGACGCCAACGCCACCACGGGCCGCTCCGGCGTGATCACCCTGGCCGCCGGCCAGGTGAACACCACCGTCGATGCCGGCCTGGTGAAGCTGCTGACCCTGGGCGACCGGGTGTGGCTGGATGCCGACGCCGACGGCGTGCAGGAGAGCGGCGAGGCCGGCCTGTCTGGCGTGTCCGTGACGCTGACCAATCTCGGCACCGATGGCGAGCTCGGCACGTCTGACGACGTGGTGATCGGCACCCAGGTGACCGATGGCTCCGGCAACTACCTGTTCACCGGCCTGCTGCCCGGCCAGTACGTGGCCAACTTCACCACGCCGGACGGCTACCTGTTCAGCGCCGCCGGCCAGGGCGGCAACCCGGCCACCGACTCCAACGCCGGCACCACCAGCGAGACCGGCACCATCACGCTGTCCTCCGACGACCTGACGATCGACGCCGGCGTGTACCAGACCGCCAGCCTGGGCGACTTCGTGTTCAACGACGCCAACAACAACGGCGTGCAGGACAGCGGCGAGACCGGCATCGAGGGCGTGACGGTGACGCTGCTGAATGGCAGCGGCGCCGATACCGGCCAGACCGCCGTGACCGACGTGAACGGCCTGTACAGCTTCGACGGGCTGGTCCCGGGCACCTACTCGGTGCGCTTCATGGCGCCCTCCGGCTATGCCTTCTCGGCGGCGGACCAGGGTGGGGACGACACCAAGGACTCCGACGCCAATGCCCTCGGCACCACCGGCACCGTGACGCTGAGCTCCGGCCAGCACAACACCACGCTGGATGCGGGCCTGGTGGCGCTGCGCGCCATCGGCGATTTTGCCTGGGTGGATGCCAACGGCAACGGTGTGCAGGATAGCGGCGAGGCCGGGCTGGCCGGCGTTTCCGTGACCCTGACCAACCTGGGCGCCAACGGCGTGCCGGGCGGCGGCGACGACAGCGTAATCGGCACGCAGGTGACCGACGGCAACGGCGCCTACCTGTTCGGCGGCCTGCTGTCCGGCAACTACGCCCTGCAGTTCACCGCCCCCTCCGGCTACGTGACCACGGCTTCCGGCCAGGGCACCACGGCGAACGACTCCAACATCAACAGCGCCGGCCAGACCGGCGTGGTGATGCTGGGCGCCAGCGACGACCTGACCATCGATGCCGGCTTCTACAAGACCGCCTCGCTGGGCGACTTCGTGTGGAACGACGCCAACCAGAACGGCGTGCAGGATAGCGGCGAGGCCGGCGTGATCGGCCTGACCGTGCGCCTGCTGGACGGCAGCGGCGCGTTCACCGGCACCACCACCACCACCGACATCAACGGCGCCTACAAGTTCGACGGCCTGGCGCCGGGCAGCTACGCCATCCAGGTGATGGCGCCGCTGACCCAGACCTTCACCGGTGCCAACCTGGGCGGCGACGACACCAAGGACTCCGACGTGAACAGCCTGGGCATTTCCGCCCCGGTCACGCTCACCTCCGGCGAATACAACAACACGCTGGATGCCGGCATCTACAAGGCGGGCTCCAACAACACCCCGGTGCTGAAGCTCGGTGATTTCGTGTGGAGCGACACCAACGCCAACGGCGTGCAGGACCTGGGCGAGGCCGGCGTGGCCGGCGTGGGCGTGCAGCTGATCAACATCGGCACCGACGGCATCCTGGGCACCGCCGATGACAAGTCGGCCGGCAGCACCTCCACCGACAGCTTCGGCAAGTATCTGTTCAGCGGCCTGGCCCCTGGCAGCTACGTGGCGCAGTTCACCGCGCCCTCCGGCTACCTCTACAGCGCCGCGCTGGCGGGTGGGAACACCGAGCTGGACTCCAATGCCACCACGGTTTCCGGCGCGACCGGAACCACCGGCACGATCGTGCTGACCAATGCCGACAACCTCTCGGTGGATGCGGGCCTCTACCAGACCGCCTCGCTGGGCGACTTCGTGTGGAACGACGCCAACTACAACGGCATCCAGGATGTCGGCGAGGCCGGCGTGCAGGGCGTGACGGTGAAGCTGCTGAACGGCAGCGGCGCCGACACCGGCAAGTCCACCACCACCGACGCCAACGGCGCCTACAACTTCTCCGGCCTGATCCCCGGCACCTACTCCGTGCAGTTCCTGGCCCCCTCGGGCTTTGCCTTCACCAAGCGCGACATCCTGGACGACACCAAGGACTCCGACGCGGCCCGCAACGGCACCACCGGCACTGCCACGCTCGGCTCCGGCCAGAGCAACACCACGCTGGATGCCGGCCTGGTGCAACTGCGCACCATCGGCGACTTCGCCTGGATCGATGCCAACGCCAACGGCGTGCAGGACGGCGGCGAGACCGGGCTGGCCGGCGTTTCCGTGACCCTGACCAATTTGGGCGCCAACGGCGTGCTGGGCGGCGGCGACGACAGCACCGTGGGCACGCAGACCACCGGCAGCAACGGCGCCTACCTGTTCGGCGGCCTGCTGCCGGGCAGCTACGCGCTGCAGTTCACCGCCCCCACCGGCTACGTGACCACCGCCGCGGGCCAGGGCGGCGACGCCACGCTGGACAGCAACATCAACAGCGCCGGCCAAACCGGCGTGGTGACGTTGACCACCAGCGACGACCTGACCGTGGATGCCGGCTTCTACCAGAAGGCCTCGCTGGACGACTTCGTGTGGAACGACGCGAACGCCAACGGCATCCAGGACACGGGCGAGGCCGGGGTCTCCGGCGTGACCGTGCGGCTGCTGGACGGCAACGGCGCGGCCACCGGCCGCACCACCACCACCGGCACCAACGGCGCCTACCTTTTCGACAACCTGGTGCCCGGCAGCTACGGCATCCAGGTGGTGGCGCCTTCGGGCTACGTCTTCACCACCACCAATGCCGGCACGGACGACACGAAGGACTCCGACACCAATTCGGCCGGCATCTCCAGCACGGTGGTGCTGCGCTCCGGCGAGTTCAACAGCACGCTCGATGCGGGCCTGACCGTGTATTGCCCGCCGCCGCCGGTAACCTACAAGATCGGCGACCGCGTGTGGCACGATGGCAACGCCAACGGCATCCAGGACCTCGGCGAGGCCGGCATTGCCTGCGTGTCGGTGAAGCTGATCAACATCGGCACCGATGGCGTGCTGGGCACGGCGGATGACCGCCTGATCGGCACCCAGCAGACGGATGCGAACGGGCGCTACCTGTTCAGCAACCTGCAGCCGGGCAACTACGTGGCGCAGTTCACCGCGCCCGGCGGCTTCACCTACAGCCAGGCCCTGGCCGGGACCGATCGCGCGCTGGACTCCAACCCCACCGTGTTCTCCGGCTCGCTCGGCACCACGCAGACCATCGTGCTGACCAATGCCGACAACCTCACCATCGATGCCGGCCTCTACAAGACCGCCTGCCTGGGCAACTTCGTGTGGCTGGACGCGGACAAGGACGGCATCCAGGAGGCTTGCGAGCCCGGCATTGCCGGCGTGACGGTGCGCCTGCTCTCGAGCACCGGGGTGGACCAGGGCCGCTCCACGGTGACAGACGCCAGCGGTTACTACAACTTCGCCGGGCTGATGCCGGGCAGCTACTCCGTGCAGTTCGTGGCCCCCAGCGGCTACGCCTTCACCCCGCAGGACCGCGGCACCAAGGATGCGGTGGACTCGGATGCCAACGCCTCCGGCCGCACCGGCACGGTGACGCTGGCCTCCGGCCAGAACAACACCACGATCGATGCCGGGCTGTTCCGCACGGCGGCGGCCTTCGTGCAGGCCCGCCCTGGGCTGAGCCCGGGCTTCTGGAGCCAGCACCTGTCGGCGTGGGACGCCAACAGCTGCAACGACGGCAACAACTATAACCTCGTGTGCTCCGGCGTGCTGCGCCGGTCGGACGTGATGTCCGGCGTGGCGAATGATTGCTGGGGCAACGGCGTGCTGCTGGGCGACATCAACGGCGACGGCTACACCAACGCCGGTGAAACCACGCTGTTCGTGCCGCTCTCTGCGGCGCAGCAGATCATCCGCTCCAGCGACAGCGGCACCGACACCCGCCAGATCCTGATGAAGCAGGCGATCGCAGCACAGCTGAACATCTACAACGGCGCCGGCAGCCCGGGCTTCAACACCTCCGACGGGATCGTGGGTGCGGAGATGATCACGCTGGCCACCAAGTGGCTGCGCGGGATGCAGCTGGACAGCAACTCCGGCATGCGCTTCGTGTTCCCCGACGGCACCTCTGGCAACGTGGATGCGCGCGGCACCGCGGGCGTGCTGAACACCGGCACCACCAACGGCTCCAGCGTGGACTTCAACCTCTCCACCGGCGCGTTCAACTCCACCCGCCTGGCCTCCAGCAGCAATGCCTGGAACCTGGGCGTGGATGCGGACCCGACCTCGAGCATCCTGCGGATCGACGGCGAAGGGCTGAAGAACGTCCTCGACGCCTACAACAACAACAGGCTGGTGATGTCGTCCGACGGGTCCATGGTGGCCTGGAAGAGCGGCAGCAGCTTCCTCGGCGTGCTGGCCGACGAGGGCGTGAACTACCTGCGCGTGGGCGCCAATAACGGCCTGGCGCTGACCTGAGCCACGCGGCACCACACTGAATGAAGCGAGGGCCGGCCGGATCGATGATCCGGCCGGCCCTTCGCGCTTCTGGGAAGGCCAGGGCGCTGCCCTGGACCCGCAAAGGGCCGGGGGGCCCTTTGATCCCCAAAAGATAAGGTCCAGGGGCTTGGCCCGTCGCGCGAAGGCGCGCGCCGGACCAGGCGGAGCCCGGCCTTGCTTCGTCAGCCCGCCAGCGCGGCGGACAGCATCTCTGGGCGGATGACGCAGGTGCCGGGCTGGGCACCGACGATGCCGGCCGCGGCATTGGCCAGCAGGGCGGCGGTGGGCAGCTTGATGCTGGCGGCCAGGCACGCGGCCAGGGTGGCCACGGCGGCGTCCCCGGCGCCGGAGAGGTCGATCAGCCGGGTGGGATCGAGGCGGAAATGGGTGGGGCCGGTGGCGTCCACCAATGTCATGCCCTCGTCGCCGCGCTTCACGAACACGGCGCCAAAGCCGTGGGCGCGGCGCAGGGCCTCGGCGGCTTCGGCGATGGCTTCATCCCCATCGGGCGGGTCGTCGCCGGGGTTGAGATCCGTGCGATGCGGGATCAGCACATCCGCCCCGGCGTAGCGGGCGAAATCGCTGGCGCGCATGTCCACCACCACGCGGCGGCCGGCGGCGTGGGCGGCCTTGATGAGCTGGGCCGGGATGTCCCCGGCCAGCACGCCCTTGCGGTAATCCGACAGGATCAGCACCGAGGTGGCGGCCATCGCATCCCGCGCGATGCGCAGCAGGCGTTCCGACAGCTTGGCGTGGATCGGGCGGGTATCCTCCCGATCGGTGCGCAGCAACTGCTGGCCGCCCTGGCGGCTGCCCTGGGCGATGTAGCGGGTTTTCACCGTGGTGATGCGCCCGCCCTGCACCAGCAGCCAGGGCTCCACGCCCGGCTGGCCGCCGATCAGGCCGGTGAGCTCCGCCCCCGCGGCATCATCCCCCACCACGGAGACGAAGGCGGTGGCCGCCCCGAGCCCGCAGAGATTGTGCACCACGTTGCCAGCGCCGCCGGGCTCGTCGTGCTCGCTGGCCATGGTGAGCACGGGCACGGGGGCTTCGGGGCTGAGGCGCTCGACCCGGCCGAAGATATAGCGATCGAGCATCGCGTCGCCCACGACCAGGATACGGGCCTTGGAAAGGCGGGCGATGGCGGCTTCTGCGTCGCGCGTTGGCATCCGTTTGGACTAGCGGGCGGCCCCCCGGTTTGCAAGGCCGCGGTGGCTCAGCGCCGGCGGCGGATGGCGGCGAGGCCGAACAGGCCCAGCAGGGCGATGGTGGCGGAAGCGGGTTCGGGGGTGGTGACCTCTTCCTCGGCGCCCAGCTGGGTGATGGTGACGAGGCCGTTGCCGGTGCCGGCGGCGCCTTCGAACCAGCGTGTGCCATTGGAGAGGAAGGAGTTCCAGAACGAGGCGCCGCCGCCGGCCGCCGCCGATCACCAGGGGCGTGTCGCCGGGGCCGACAACGAAGCTGCCGCCGCCGCCGCCGCCCGGGGCGAACAGGCCGGTACCGCTGTTGCCCATGCCGCCCACGGCGATCTGCAGCACGGTGCCGCTGGTGAGCGCGAACTGGGCGCCGATCAGGGCGCCGCGCCCCCCCATGACCTGCGTATCATAAGTGATCGGGCCGTTCGCCCCCATCGACTGCAAGCCGATGGGCGTGGTCCCGGCGCCACCCGCGGCGCCGATGGCCTGGGCCGGGGCGGCCAGGGCCAGGGCGGCGACGGTGGCGAGCAGCAGGCGGGGCATGGCGAGGCGCCTTCGTGGGCGCCTGCGCGTGCACGCAAATGCCGTGCTACGGCATGAAACAGTTGTGTCTCAGACAGTTACGAAGGGCGCGCGGCGTGGAGCGGCGCGGAATGTCAAGTTTTCCGACGTCTTCGTATCGCGGCAGGCACGTGAGTTCCCAGCGACACCGAACGCGGGTGCAGGGGGCGCTGGCCCCCTGCCGGGTCCAGGGCGGCGCCCTGGCCTTACCTTCTTCTGTTCACCGCGCCCGCCAGGCCGGCAAACAAGGATCAGTTCCGGCGGCGACGGGCGGCGGCGAGGCCGAGCAGGCCGAGGCCCACCAGCGCGGCGGATGCGGGCTCTGGAACACTGGCATCCAGTTGGGCGACCAGATAGGTGGGCTGAGCAGACCAGGAGCCGGAACCCACGGTGAGGCGAACCGTGTCGCTATCGAGCACGCTCAATGTCGCATCCAGGTCAGGGGAAGGCTGGATGACCGTCAGGGAGGCGAGTTCCGGCGCGCCGGCCCCGAAATCGAAGTCGTAGAACGCATTGATGTTGTAGCTGCAGCCGCTGTTGCAAAAGCTCCCCGGCAGCAGGCGGATGATGCCAGTGTCGCTGATCTCCACCAGGATGTTCGAAAAGCTAGAAAATGTAATGTTCCAGGTGGCGCTCGGCGAAAGTGCCTGGGAGCCCCCCAGAATGTTGAAGAAAGAGCTGGACATCAGGTTGCCTGTCACGCTCACGTCCGTAAACGGTGCCGCGTTGGCAGCGACTGGGGCCGTGATGGCCGAGATACCAGCGGCGAGAACGGCAGCCGCAAAAACGTTGCGCATCGGGTCAATTGCCTCATTGGGTGTGAATGTCGCAACGCGACATCATGCGATGGTGTGCAAGACGGATGCCATCGGCGTGAAATGGGCGTTCTCAGCATCTTGCAGTCCGGACAAACGATGCACGTTCGGAATCGTGTAAGGTTTGCCGATTCCCGGCGCCCGCCGGTCATGGGCCGAGCCTTCGGGCCGGCGCCCACGGAGCGGTCCGCAGGGCCGGCCGTGCCCGGTTCCAGGCCGAAGTGGCATCCGGCGGGCCCGCAACGCCGGCCCCGTCCCGCCTGGCCTTATCTTCTTCTGTTCACTGCGGAGAGCAGCAGATCGATCCCCTGCCCGTGCCAGCGCTGGATCGCCTTGTGGTCCGCGCCCAGCAGGGTGGCCAGCCGGCGCCAGGGGAAGAGGTGGCGGCCGGTGAGGGGGCTTACCAGCATGCGGGAGGCGACGAGGCGGCGGAGGACGTATTTGTCGTCGGGGATCAGGGGGAGCCAGGACAGGGCTTCGTCCATGCGGGTGATCTTGGCGGCACTCGGCACCGGCAGGTGCAGGCGACCCATCCCTTCGCGGACATTTTGGGTGGCGTAGGCTGCGGTTGCTTCGTCCAGCACGTTCCAGGTGCTGGTGCGCAGGCGGGTGGTGTAGCCGCGCTGGGGAAGGAGCAGGAGGGTTTCGCCGGCTTCCTCCAGGCGCACCTCCAGGGCTTTTGCGTCGGCGAAGAGCGGCGGGCGTGCTTCGGCGAAGGCGATGTTGTTCGTTGCCATTTCGATGTCCTTGCGGGCGCTGCGATCTGCACCCCGAGTTGCGCCATGCTCCGCGCCATGCTGCGCGCCATGCCCGGGCGGCTTCGCGCGCATACGCGCCGGCCAAACGCCGCCATGCCCCCCCGATTTCATCGGGGGGCATGGCGCGGATGGCGCAGCCGGGGCCTGGCGGTGGCCCGGTGCGCCATGCGGTGCGCCATGCTGCGCGCCATGCTCGTTGATCAGGGTGTCGGTCATTGGCTGGCTCCGGCGGGGTTGGGGTTGGCGGTGGTGGGGCGCTTGCTGTCCACGACCTTGAGGCCGAGGCGGGGCTTGCGCTGGTCCGGGTGGCGGTATTCGGTTTCGATCAGCAGGCCGTTGCGCAACCAGATCGCCAGGATGCGGGCGGCTTCGTCGGGCAGGATGCCGAACAGGGTTTCCAGCACCGTGCCGGCCCAGCGGCTGCCGATGCGGCCGCCGCGGTGGCGGGTGAAGGCGTGGCCGTCCTGGCCCGCGGCGATGGCATCGAGCGCCTTGTTGCAATCGGCGGGCGAGAGATCCTTGAACGGGTTGGGCGGGACCCAGGCGGCGATGGCGGCGACCTGGTCGCCCAGGGGGTAGAGGGTGTTGCCGTTGCCGAGCTGCACCGTCTCCAGCCGGAACCACAGGGCGCCGTGGGCGCGCGGGGCGAGGTTGGCCTTGGCGTCGTCCAGCCGGACGTAGCGCCAGCGTTCGCGCTCGGGGATGCCGAGGTGCTGGGCGTCTTCGGGGCTCATCGGGCTCAGCAGGGCGGCGGAGCGGGCGGCATCGGTGAGGGCTTTGGCGCCGCGGGTGGCGTCCACGCTGTCGGCGGTGCCTTTGCGCACGTGGTGGACGAGGAGGACGGCGCAGGCGGTGCGGTCGGCGACTTCGGCCCAGGCGGTGGCGGCGGCATCCATCTCCATGTTGCTGTTTTCATCGAGGCGGTGGGACTTCACGAAGGGGTCCACCACGATGAGGCCGACGCCGGCGGCCTGGGCGGCGGCGATCATCGGTTCCTTGTCCGGCAGGGCGATGCCGCCGCCATTGTCGGGCTCGGCCATCACCAGGCGGCGCAGGCGGCCGTTGTTGAGGAACAGGCGGTGGCCGACATCCTCCGCCGCGATGGCGTGGAAGCGCATGAGGGCGGCGACGCGGCGCTGGGTTTCCTCCGGCGGGTCTTCCAGGTTGAACACCCAGCACGGCACGGTGTGGTGCACGCGCTCGCCCAGGAAGGGGCGGCCGGTGGCGAGCGCCAGCGCCTGGGCCAGGGCGAGCGAGGACTTGCCGACGCCGCCCGGGGCCGCGAGCACGGAGACGAAGCGGCGGATCAGGCGGTGGCCATAGAGCCATTCGCGCGGCGGGATGGTTTCCGGCGCCGGGTAGGTGGCGGGCTCGGCGGCGAGCGGGAGCGGGCCAGGGGGCGGGGCGATGTGGGTGGCCCATTGGGCCCATACGCCGGCGGGAGCACCGGTCGGGGCGTGGTTCATCGGTGGCGGTTCCTTTGGGCGAAGGCCAGGTGGCGGGCGATGGCGGCCTGGGCCTCTGCCTCCTGTTCCCGCGCCGAGAGGGCGAAGTGCGGGTCGGCTTCGGCCACGGCCTGGCGCAGGGCGGGGATGGGGGCGCGGGCGTGGAGCAGCGGGGCGAGGGCGTGGGCGATGCGGCGGCGGGCGGCCTCGCGGGCCAGCTGGGCTTCGTGGTGCGAATCGGCGAAGCGGTGGGCCAGGCGCATGGCCAGGCCGCGCCGGTTCACGGTGGGGGCGGCGCGGAAGGCAGCGCGGCGGATGGCGGCGAGCAAGGGCGGGCCTTCCACCAGGCCGGCGGCGGCGAGGCGGCCGGCGATGGCGGCGGCCCGAAACTGCTCCGGCGCGTGCTGGTCTGGCGCGTGCTGGGCCTGGGGGGCGTGCCGGTGGCTCATGCGGCCAGGGCCAGCGGGGCTGCCTCTTCCTCCGCCTCGGGTTCGATGGGCGGGGGCGGGTAGGGGTAGGCGGTGCCGGCGAGCAGGGTGCCTTCGGTGAGAACCTGCCATGCCAACGGGTGGCCGGCGGGCAGGGGCTCGCGGTTGCCGGGGGCGGTGGGCCCGCGCGGGGTGCGGGGCGGCAGGGGGATGTGGGCGCCGATCTTCCTGGCGCGCTCGATGGCGGCCCAGCGGCTGATTCGGAAGACGGCCGCGATGACATCCCAGCTGCGGCCCTGTTCGCGCAGGGTGCGCAGAATGGTGTCGCGGTGGTCGGTCCACACGAGTTGGTTAGCCATTCTGAATTCTCCGGGGGTTTCTGGCCCGAAGATAGACATATCCACTAACAACTGTCAAGCGGAGTTAGGTTGATCGGTTAGGCGAAGAGCCGTATGGTGCGGCGCATGAGCGACATATCGAAGGCTTCCGGGCGCAGCCCGATTGATGACATAGAGATTAACGGGCCGGCACCCGGGGTGGGTGCGCGCATCCGCGCGGCCCGCCAGGCGGCAGGCCTGACCCAGGCGCAGCTCGCCATGGCGGTGGGCGTGAGCCGCAGCGCGGTGGCGCAGTGGGAGACGGAGCGGGCCGGGCAGGTGGGCGTGAACCTGGCCAAGGTTGCCTCCATCCTGCGCGTTTCAACCGAGCATCTGCTGCGCGGCGCGTTCCCCACGGAAGGCGGCGGTGCGGCCGAAGATGCCTCAGAATTGGCGCTTTTGCGGCTGTTTCGTGTGTGCCACGCGGAGGACCGGCAGATTCTGCTGCGCATGGCCTCGCGCTTCGCGCGGCAGGCGGACCGGGTGATGGCGGCCAGCGTGCGCGGGGCGGATTCGTCGCCGGACATGTGATCCCGAGGGCCTGGTTTCGGTTCGATGCCGTGCCGCGATGTTGCGGCGCGGCATTTTTTTTGCCCTCTCGGCGGGGCACTCGCGGGATTGTGAATATTCATGAACGGCGCCTTGCCGGATTGCGTGCGCTCGTGACGCCCCAGAAAGTTATGCGAGTTTCCAAGGGTTTAGAGGGTGGTGGCGGCGGGCTCGGGACGGTGCCGTGGGGCTCGCCGAGCGCCGCGAAAGCTCACCTGACGTCTCACAATGAGAGACATTCCATGTTTTGGGATTCGTCACGATGCATCGTTGCTTGCCATGTATGCGCCGGTTCCGTTAGAAACTGTCCCACACACCTTTAACCCCTTAGAGGGCCCTCACTGAAATGGCTGATGTAACTGTTCTTGGCGCCGGCGGCGCGACCGTCACGATTTCACTGACCTCGGCAGACAACGCCCTGGCGGCTCAGGCTGCCGTGAATGTGGTCAACAATCTCAACAAATTCGGCCTGCTGGATATGCAGGAAATGGCCGGCGCCGGCTCCATGCCCGCCGCGACCAACTTCCTCGGCGGCCTCATGCTGACCGGCAAAGGGTTTTCCGACGATACCGGCGCGCAGTATATCTTCATTGGTGCGAACGCCCCGGGCGACAACCTAGTGCTTGGCGGTGCCAACTTCCGCACCGTGGTTGTGGCGGGCGACGGCTCTGATCTCGTCTACGCCAACCTGTCGCAGAACGCCCAGGTGTTCTACGGCAAGAACAACGGCACCTTCGTGAACTACAACGGCAACATGACCGTTCGCACGGAAGACGGCGACTACTCGCTGGCCTCCGACACGGGCACGAACAGCACCGTGAACCTCGGCGCTGGCGCCGGCCTGACCATCCTCGATGCCGGCAAGGGCCTTGGCGCCACCACCGTGAATGCGGCCGGCAACGCCACCATCAGCACCTTCGGCAGCAGCCCAACAGTTTCCGCGCTGGCGAACATCAACCTGACCAGCGGCGACGTTGTGGTTAATGTGTGGGACGCTCAGGCGATCATCAACCCAGGTGCGGCCAAGGTGATGATCCTGTCCAACACGAACGGTGCGGCCACCCTCTTCGGCGGTACCGGCTCGGCCACGGTTGGCGGCTCGCGCGGCATGTTCACCGGCGGTTCCGCCGGCAATAACATCATGTCCACCAGTACCGTCTCCGGCTCCACCACTCTGATCGGTGGCGCGGCGGTTGGCGCTCCGCGTGACTTCCTGACGGCACAGGGCAGCGGCAACACGCTGCAGAATGGCAGCGGTGAGGGCACGTTGATCAGCACGGCGGACCTCGGCGCGACGGGCGGCAACATCTTCAACCTTGGCTCCGGCCAGGCGACGGTGTTTTCTGCGTTCGTCGGCAACACCTTCAACTTCAACGGCGACGGTGGGGCTCAGGTCATGACGCGCATAGGCGGGGCGACGAGCAACGCTAACAGCTTCTTCGACTTCGGTGGCAAGGGCGATTACTTGATCGGTGGTTTCGTCACCGCTCTCGATACCTTCGAGGTTGGCTCCTCGTTCCAGATCGACTTCTACAATGCTGCTAGCAACAACGGCAACGAAGTGACCATCCTGAACATCGCGGGCGGTGCGAGCTACTTCTTCTTCGACGCCAACGCCGACGGCTTCGCCGACATCAAGAACTCGGACGTTACCATCCGCTAAACCTGATCCCGCGCACCAGCGCAGACGAGAGCGGGCCGCCCTTTGGGGCGGCCCGTTTGCGTTTGGGGCATTTGGCGCCGGGTGGCCCGGCAGGCGCGCACGAAAAAGGCCGGCCCCCTGCGGGGCCGGCCTTGATGCATGGGCGCGCCGGAGCGGGCTATTCCGGCTGCAGCATCTGGTGCCAGTTGTTGATCAGCACGGTGAGCTGGCGGCGGGCGGCGGAGGCGGGCAAATGGAGCACGGCTTCCCCGTTGGTCCAGCGCCAGGATTCGCTGCCGGCGGATTCGATGTTGTGGAAGCCATCGCCAATGGCGGCGCTGTCCAGCGGGATCGGCGCATCGTCCAGCAGCAAGGAGCGGATGGCGACGCCGAAGCGGCGGGTGCGGGGCTTGTCTGCCTCCGCCGTGTTGGCGGGCAGGCCGCGCGGGGAGATGATCCGCACGATGGTGGTGCCGGCCGGGAGCATGGCATCCCAGGTGGTTTCGTTGCTGCCATCAAGCAGCGGCAGCGCCTCCCCCTTGACGACGATGCGCAGCGTGGGCTGGGGCGCGCCGGTGGCTGGCGCGGGGGCGGGTTCCGCGGCCGGCTCGGCGGAGGCTTCGGCGGCGGGTTCGGCCGCCGGTTCCTTCGCCGCCACCGGCTCGGGGGCCGGTTCGGGCGTGGGCTCCTGGGGCGCGGCGGCTTCCGGCTCTGGTGGCGCGGGGGGCTCGGCCGCCGGGGCCTGGGCGGTGGGTTCCTCCGCCAAGGGTGCTTCGGCGACGGGTGCCGCAGCCATGGGGGTGGGGGCCGGGCGGGCCAGGCGCTGGCGCAGGGCGGCGGTGGCGGGGCCGGCGGGCAGCAGGGCCGAGGGCGGCGGCGCGGCCGGGTCGATCCGGGCGGCCACGAGCAGGCCGGAGGCGATCACCACGCCGGGCGTTTCCAGCTCCAGCCGCACCCAGGTGAGGGCGGCCTGCTGCGGCTCGCGCCGGATGCTCTCGCCGTTCACCAGGGCGCCGACCGGCACCAGCGCGCCGTGCGGCAGGCCGGCATCGAGCACGTGCACCGGCTGTTCCGGGGCCAGCAGCAGTTCCGCAACCGGCTGGCCCTCCCCGAAGGCACCGGGGGCCACGCGCACCGGGATGACGCGCTGGCGCGGCGGGTTGCCGGGCTCATGCCGCGTGGCCTCGACATGGCGCACCGTGACCGTGCCGGCCAGGGTGAGCACCTTGTCTCCGCGCGCCAGGGTTTCCACGGCGCGCTCGGTGGGGGCGCCATCGGGGCTGGGCACGGCGATGGGGGTGCCGGCAGGGAAGCTGCCGTCGCCGATCACCGGTTGGGTCAGGGAAGGGGGCAGGAGCGTGGCGGACATGCGGGCCTCGGGGCCGTTGGATCTTACCCCATCAGTACCATGGCGCGGGCGGCCCGTCGATGTGTGCGGAGGGGCAAGGAAGGATGTTCTTTTTTGAAAAAACAACCAGAAACACATATATTCGTTCGCACGCCGCTACAGCGACGCTGCAAACGAATAAAGTCTTTTTGCTTCTTTTTCTTCAGAAAAAGAAGACCGCTTGCCTTTGGCTGCGCTGACCCGGCCGCCGCCTGGATCAGGCCGGCGCGATGGTAACGTGGGCCACGCCGCGGCTGAGGATGCCCAGTTCGGCGGCGGCAGCGCGGGAGAGGTCGATGATGCGCTTGCGGGTGCCCGGGCGGTCGATAATGGTGACGACGACGGCGCGGCCGGTATCGGCCACCGTCACGCGCACCTGGCTGCCGATGGGCAGGGAGGCGTGGGCGGCGGTGAGCTGGCGTTCGTCGTAGCGCACGCCGGATGCGGTCATGCGGCCTTGCCAGCGGCGGCCGCCGTACCAGGAGGCGGCGCCGGCCTGGCGCCATTCGCCGGAGGAATCGGTCCAGACCGGGCCGGCGGCGAGCGGGCGCGGGGCGGGGGGGGCGGCGCGGGCGAGCGGGGCAGGCGCGGCCGAAGGTTCCCGCATGGCGGGGGCCACAACGGGGGCGGGGGCGGAAACGGGAGCGGCCTGGCTGATGGTCTGCGGGGCCATTGCGACGAGATCCCCGCCTTCAGACGCGAGTGCGGGCAGCGGGAACGACAGCATCCCAACCAGTGCCGGCACAGCCCATAAGGCAGATGCGCTGCTGGTGTTGTTGATCATCCTATTTCTCCTTCCTCGTGCCGGCAGGGGTAGCATCCTGGTCTCGGCCCGGTGGGGCGCACCGCAATAGGCACGGCGCGCGACGGCCATACAGCCCATCATTGCCTGGGAGATCAACCCCAAATCCTTGCATGCGGTGCAATTGTGCTGGCCCATGCTGTGAACATGACTGTATCGCAATGTTTATTTCGTGTCTGGATTGGTAGGCTAGTCGCCTGATTTGAAAGCATTTTCCCGGGTTGAATTGCTGCGTTGCAGCACGGATTCCGGGAATTCCCTGGGTAGGATTTTTTCTACTGCGCCGTGCCCGATTTCGGCCACATTCTGGGGGGGCTGAGGAAAAATTACGTACGTACGTTTTTTTTCCTTCCCATCGGCCCCAGGCCGGTGTAGGTATTCCGACATGATCGACGGAGTGTGTGGCACCGCCCCCTTCGCCGGCCTCACCGCACAACCGATGGAGACCGCATGGCTGCGACCGGCCTGGCGGATGGCGCCCTGTTGCCCGCGTGCGGGTTGCAGGCGTGGGCGGAGCACGTGCTCAAGCCACTGGATCAGCGCCCGGCGGCCCATCACCGCATGCTGCTCGATCGCCTGGCCCTGGTGGCCGAAGGTGCCATCGACCGGCTGATGGTGCTGATGCCGCCGGGCAGCGCCAAGAGCACCTATGCCTCCCTGGTGTTCCCGGCCTGGTGGCTGGCGCGCCAGCCGCATACCAGTGTGATCGCGGCCAGCCATACCGCGGAGCTGGCCGAGCATTTCGGCCGGCGCCTGCGCAACCTGGTGGCGGAGGAGCGCGATGCGCTGGGCTACGGCCTGGCCGGAGACAGCCGCGCCGCGCATCGGTTCCGGACCACGCTGGGCGGGGAGTATTTCGCCACCGGCATACACGGCCCCGTCACCGGAAGGCGGGCCGCTCTGGCGGTGATCGACGATCCGATCAAGAGCCATGCCGAGGGCGAATCCTCGCTGGCGCGCGAGCATGTGTGGAACTGGTACCGCAGCGAACTGATCACCCGCCTGAAGCCGGGCGGCCGGATCGTGCTGGTGATGACGCGCTGGCATGAGGACGATTTGGCCGGCCGGCTGCTGGAGGCCGGCGACGCCTGGCACATGCTGCGCCTGCCGGCCCTGGCCGAACCCGGCGACCCGCTGAGCCGCCCGCCCGGTGCGGCGCTGTGGCCTGCCTGGGAGGACAAGACGGCGCTGTTGCGCAAGCAAACCATCCTGGGCAGCCGGGCCTGGCAGGCGCTGTATCAACAATCGCCCACCAGCGGCGAGGGCACGCTGTTTCCGGTGGCGCGCATCGGCGTGGCGGACTCGCTGCCCGAAGGCGCGCGCATGGTGCGGGCCTGGGACCTCGCCGCCACCGAAGCCGGCGATGGCCGTGACCCCGACTGGACTGTGGGCCTCAAGCTGGCCCACTGCCCCGATGGGCGGCTGGTGGTGGTGGATGTGGTGCGCCTGCGCGGCGGGCCGAACGACGTGACGCAATGCCTGATGGCCACCGCATCCCGCGATGGCCGCGCGGTGCCGATCGGCCTGCCGCAGGATCCCGGCCAGGCCGGCAAGCAGCAGGTGGCGTTCCTGACCGGCAAGCTGGCCGGGCATACCGTGCTGGCCTCGCCCGAAACCGGCGCCAAGCTGGTGCGGGCGATGCCGGTGGCCGCACAGGTGGAAGCCGGGAGGCTTTCGTTGCTGCGCGGGGCCTGGAACCAGGCGCTGATGGATGAGCTGCGGGACTTTCCGCACGGGCGCAAGGACGATCAGGTGGACGCGCTGTCTCGCGCCCATGCGATGCTGGGGGTGGCTGGGAAGCCGGCCCGGCAGGTTCGGGTGGGGTTGTTTGGAAGGTAGGAAGTCTTCTTTTTCTGAAGAAAAAGAAGCAAAAAGACTTTTCCGAATGGCTCCCGCGCCAGGTGATAAAAGTTTTTTGGTTCTTTTTTTCAAAAAAGAACCGCTTTCTTCCTTGGGAGGCTGGATGTTCACCACCCTATGCGGGCTGGTGCCTGCGGATCCGCACCATCCGGAGCGGACGCGGCGCCTGGCGATCCTGAAGCGCGTGCTGGATGGCACGTTGTACGACGTGCTGCCGTTCGAGTTCCATGAGGAGCGCGGCGCCGGCGGGGAATACATCCCGCTGCGCCTGCGCCGGCCTTCCGTGCGCTACCCGCTGGCGCGCATCGTGGTGGACGATTCCATTTCGTTGGTGTTCAGCGAAGGGCATTTCCCCACCATCGACTGCGACGACCGGCGCGTGCGCGCCATCTTCGCCGACCTGGCGCGGGAGACGGCGCTGAACCAGGTGATGATGGAAGCCGCCCTGCGTGGCTCCATCGGTTCCGTGGCGATCCTGTTCCGGGTGCTGAAGGGAAGGGTGTTCTTCCGCGTGCTGGAAACGCCCTACCTGATGCCGGACTGGGACCCGGAAGCGCCGGACGAGCTGCTGCGCGTGACCGAGCGCTACAAGGTGCCCGGCCGCGCATTGCTGGCCCGCGGCTATGACGGGCTCGATGCGCAGGCGGAATACTGGTTCGAGCGAAGCTGGGACCGCGAGGAGGAAACCTGGTTCCTGCCGCAGCCCGTGGCCGGCGAGGCCCGGCCGCCGGTGCGCGATGCCATCCGCAGCGTGCGCCACGGGCTGGGCTTCGTGCCGCTGGTGTGGGTGAAGAACCTGCCCGGCGGGCCGGATGGCGTGGACTCCGTTGATGGCGCCTGCACCTTTCGCGCCGCGGTGGAGACGGGGATCGAGATTGACTACCAGCTCAGCCAGGCCGGGCGCGGGCTGAAATACTCCTCCGACCCCACGCTGCTGATCCGCGAGCCCGCAGGGGCCGAGGGCGAGATCGTGCGCGGTGGCGGCAATGCGCTGATCGTTTCCGAAAAGGGCGATGCGCGGCTGCTGGAGATCGACGGCACCGCCAGTGCGGCGGTGATCGACTATGTTCGCACGCTGCGCGAATTCGCGCTGGAAGGCGTGCACGGAAACCGGGCCAGCCCGGACAGGTTGTCGGCGGCCCAATCCGGCCGCGCGATCGAAATGATGAACCAGGGCCTGGTGTGGCTCGCCGACAACCTGCGTGTTTCCTATGGCGATGCGGTGCTGAAACTGGCGCGCATGGTGGTGCGGGCCAGCCACCTCTACCCGTTGCGCATCCTGGGCCAGGGGATCGAGCCCATTCCGCACGCGGTACGGTTGGGCCTGATCTGGCCGCGCTGGTATGCGCCCACCAGCGAAGACCGCGCCCGCGATGCGCAAACGCTGCGCACGCTGGCCGAGGCCGGGCTGATCAGCCAGGAAACCGCGGTGAAGACCATCGCCGATGTCTACGACATCGAAGACGTTCACGCGGAACTCGCGCGCATCGGCCACCGCCCCTCCCCCACCCAGGAGACCGCATGACCGACGAAACCCCCGCCTCCGCCGAAGCCCTGGCCGCCGACGCGCTGGACGCGGCGCTGGCTGAACGCGTGGCCGAACTGGAAGCGAAACTCCAGCTGCGCCTGGTGCGCGCGGAACTGAAAGCCCACGCCATCCGCGCCGGCATGGTGGACCTGGATGGGCTGAAGCTGGTGGATACCACCGGCCTGACCCTGAACGACCAGGATGAAGTGGATGGCGCGGACCAGCTGATGAACAACCTGCGCCGCGCCAAACCCTGGCTGTTCGGCGCCAGCACCTCCAGCACCAGCTCCGCCGCAGCCCCGCCCGCGCAGGCGCCCCGCGCCAAACTCGCCACCGAAATGACCGACGCCGAGTGGCAAGCGAGCCGGGCCGAGATGCTGCGGCGACTGTAGGGAAGGAAGGCCAGGGGCTTTGCCCCTGGACCCCACCTGGCCCGGCGCGCGCCTTCGCGCGACGGACCTGAGGTCCCTGGACCCACATTCGTTCCGCCTTCGGCGGGGAGGGGCCGCCGAGGCGGTGGAGAGACCCGTGTGGCCCCTCCCCGCCGAAGGCGGAAAAGTGAAGGGGTCTGGGGCCTAAGGCCCCAGCGGGTCCAGGGCAGAGCCCTGGCCTTTCCCTCCCTCCATCCCTGCACCAACCCGCCCTGCCGGCTGTGCCGCGCGGGGTGATAACGCGTGAGGAGTTCACATGCCGATTTCGAACTTTCCGGCGGCGCTGCAGCCGATCATTCAGCTGGGTTATCTCGAGCGTGAGTTCGAGCAGGCGTTGCGGTCTCGTTTGGGGTATCGGGCGATTGCCGACCGGATGAGCTTCAACGTGGGCATTGGTGAGACGCTCACCAAGACCCGCGCCGGGCTGAAGACCGCGGTGACCACGCCGCTGGCGGCCAACGCCAACACCAACTTCGACAACGGGCTGGTGCCGAGCAGCTTCGGGGTGGAGCAGTTCACCATCACGCTCGACCATTACGCGGCGACAACCGACCTGAACATGGTCACCAGCCGCGTGGGCATTGCCAGCCAGTTCCTGCAGAACGCGGCGACCAACGGCGAGCAGGCGGCGCGCAGCCTGGATGAGATCGCGCGCAACGTGCTGTTCAACGCCTATTTCGGCGGCAACACCCGCGTGCGCACCACGCTGGGCGCGGCGGGGCCGAACCTGGCGGTGGAGGATGTGCGCGGGTTTGAGCGCGTGTTCGTCAATGGCGTGCAGGTGCCGGTGGGTGCCGGTGCCACGCTGGGCGTGGTGATCGGCAGCAACAGCTACACCCTGGTGGGCGTAACGGTGGATGCCACCAACCTGGCCACCACGCCGGGGGCGCGGTCCGGCGTGCTGAGCTTCAGCACCAACGTGACGGTGCCGGACGGCACCGCGGGCAACGCGGTGGTGGCGGCTAATGCCAGCACCATCCATCGCCCCGGCAACCGCGCGACCGCGCTGGCGCTGACGGCGGCGGATACGCTGAACATGGACACGCTGCTGAACGCGGTGGCCACCTTGCGCAGCAACGCGGTGCCGACGGTGGACGGGGTGTACAACTGCTACCTCGATCCCGTCTCGGCGCGGCAGCTGTTCAGTGACGCGGAGTTCCGCCAGCTGTTCACCGGCGTGACCGGGGCGAGCCAGGTGTACACCAAGGGGCTGATCAACGAGTTCCTTGGCCTGCGCTTCATCCCCACCACCGAGGCCTATGTGCAGAACCACCCGGGCATCAACGGCGCGGTGATCCGCCGGCCGATCGTGTGCGGGCAGGGGGCGCTGATCGAGGGCAGCTATGCCGGCATGGGGGCGGATGACACCGCGCCGGCGAACTCCATCGTTTCGATTGTGGATGGGGTGGCGATGGTGACGCGCGAGCCGGTGGACCGGCTGCAGCAGATCATCGCGCAGAGCTGGTACTGGATGGGTGGCTACTGCGCGCCGAGCGACACCACCACCACCACGGCCACCGTGCCCACGGCCAACAACGCCGCCTTCAAGCGCGCGGTGATGATCGAGCACGTTGGCTAGTACCTGGCGGCGGGGGGCTGAAATGCCCCCTGCCGCCACCCCTGCGCGGAGGATGGGATGGCGTTCACCGAAGCGGAACGAACGGATATCCGCAGGCATTGCGGCTACCCCGCCTATGGCAGCGGGGCGGAGGGCTTTCAGGGCTGGCGGTTCCACCAGGCCTACGGGCTGATGGAATTCCGCATGATCCGCATGTCCGGCACCGAAGAGGCGGTCACGCGGCAGTACCTCGCCACGCTGGCGGAGCTGGAAGTGGCGATCCCGCAGAGCGGCGCGATGCTGGATACCAGCGAGGCCGCGGTGTGGAAGCGCAACCCGCGCGAGCTGCGGGAGCGCACGGCGCTGTTCGACGACTGGCGCCGCCGGCTGTGCGGCTTCCTGGGCATCCCACCAGGCCCGGCCCTGCGTGATGGCGGGGTGACGTTGGTGGTGTGAGGCCACTGGCGGCGGCGGATGGATGTTCCTTGGCATGGCGTGCGGAGACGCATGCGCAACGGTCGGCTCGGGCATGCCCGGGCGGCGAGGCGGAATGATGCAAGCAGGGCGCGTGCAGGATGCGATCTACCGTGGGCTCGGCCGGGCCGGGCTGGTGGTGGGCGATTGGTGTGAGCTGTTCCGGCCGGACGGGGGCGAGGCGCCACTGGCGGCCACGCGCCGGGTGTTGCGGCTGATGGCGGCGTTCACCGCGCCGGATGGGCGGTTCGCCAAGCCGCCGACGCATGGCCAGGTCTACTGGCACGGGCTGTTCGATGCCGCGTATTCGCGTGCTGGGGACTACATCAGGCGCGCGGATGGCGCGGTGTGGTTCGTGGCGGCGCAGCAGGCGCTGCATCCCGTGCTGTGCGTGCGGGCCAACCGGGTGATTGATGTGGTGCGGCCGGTGCATGTGGCGGGGCCGGGGCTGGCCCCCTATGGCGGCGGCGCGGCGCCGGAGCCGGTGCTGACGGGCTGGCCGGTGAGCATGGTGCGCAGCGGTGGCGCCGGGCTGGGCGAGGCGGATCTGCCGGAGGCGCTGCAGGGCGGCACCTGGGCGGTGCTGCTGCCTGCGCTGCCCGGCGTGGTGCTGCGCGAGGGTGACCTGGTGCAGGACGATCTCGGGCGGCTGGGGGTGATTGCGCAGGCGGAACTCTCGGAGCCCGGCTGGCGCCTGGCCGTGCGCCGGGCGGGGAGCTAGCGATGGCCGACATGTCTGACGTGGAGGCGGCGCTGCTGCGCCTGGCTTCCGATGTGATCTATCCCGAGGGGCCGCAGGCGCCCAGCACGGTGGGCCGCGCCTGCCTGCTGTATCGCGGCTGGCCGCAGGCGGCGGCGCTGGATGCGGATCTTGCCGCCGGGCGCCTGCATGTCACGGTTTCGCCCGAGGCGCGGCCCCAGGCGGTGACCACGCGGTATCCGGACCGGTGGGACGAGGTGGCCGCCCCCGCGCCGGGGCTTTCGGTGGTGGTGAACGGGCGCAGCGCCACGGTTGAGGGCAGCGCGCATCCGGGCCAGGTGGCCGGGCTGATGGTGGATGGCATGGCCGTGGTGCACCGCACCGCGCCGGGCGATACGCCGGCGATGGTGGCGGCGGTGCTGGCCACCTATCTGCGCACCCGCCGCATCGTGACGGTGGAGGGCGCCACGCTGACCGTGCCCGGCACCGGGCCGATGGTGGGGCGCGTGGTGGCCGACCGCACGCTGCGGCGCGAGACGCGGCGGCAGCGCCAGGTGTTCCGCCTGACCGCCTGGTGCCCGGAGCCGGGGCTGCGCGATGCGCTGTCCTCCGCCCTGGATGCCGCCTTCTCGGCGGTGGATTTCATCGACCTGCCGGATGGCACGCGCGGCCGGCTGCTGTTTCGCGGCAGCACGGTCAGCGACCAGGGCCGCACGGCGCGGGTGTATCGGCGCGACCTGCTCTACGCGGTGGATTACGCCACCACGGTGCAGGAGGTGCGCCCGGCCATGATCTTCGGCGACATGCGCGTGGCCCCCGGCGGGGCGAGCGCGCGGTCTGCCATCAGCTAGACGCCATCTCGGGTTTTCGGGAGAACAGAATGACAGTGCATCTGGTGGTCGTGCGCGCCTTCGGGCCGTACGCGAAGGGCGACGTGGTGACGGCGCCTGCCGAGGTTGCGGAGATCCTGGCCGGCGAGCACGCAGGCCACGTGGTTCGCGTTCGTGCCCCCTCTTCGACTTCCAACACGATGGAGGGCTGAGCCATGCCGATCGTCCAGCAGGGCAGCATCAACACCACCGCGCTGATCGTGCCCGACCTGTATGTGCAGATCGTGCCACCGCAGAACCTGGTGATCAACGGCGTGCCCACCAATGTGGTGGGCGTGGCCGGCACCGCGAGCTGGGGGCCGGTGGGTGAGCCGGTGATCGTGGGCTCCATGAGCGATTACGCCGCCAGCTTCGGACCGGTGGTGGCGCGCAAGCACGACATGGGCACGCAGCTGGCCACCGCCGTGCAGCAGGGTGCGGCCGATTTCCGTTGCGTGCGCGTGACAGACGGCACGGATACCGCGGCCGCCTTCATGATCCCCACCACCGGCTTCATCCTGACCGCGCTCTACACTGGCAGCCGCGGCAACCAGATTGCCATCACCCTGGCGCCGGGCAGCCGCGCCGGGTCCTGGCGCTTGACCGTGACGCTGCCTGGCCTGGTGCCGGAGGTGTACGACAACATCAGCGGCACCGGCGCGGCGTTCTGGCAGGCGCTGGCCGCCGCCATCAACACCGGCCAGGGGCCGCAGCGCGGGCCCAGCCGCATCGTGGTGGCCAATGCCGGCACCACCGCCGTGGCGCCCGTTTCCTTCACCTGGGATTTCGGCACCGGGGCGGTGGGCACCGATGGCGCCGGGGTTTCCGCCACCCACCTGGTGGGCGTGGATACCGCCCCGCGCCGTGGCATGTATGCGCTGCGCGGCCAGCGCTGCTCCATCGCGCTGCTGGCCGATGCCGATGCCACCGCCCAATGGGGCGTGCAGGCACAGTTCGGGCTCTCCGAAGGGATCTACATGATCCTGACGGGTGCGGCCGGCGAAGGAATCAGCGCCGCCATCGCCAACAAGGCCGCGGCCGGCCTGGACAGCTATGCCTGCAAGCTGATGCTGGGCGACTGGGTGTGGTGGAACGACCAGGCCAACGCCACGCTGCGCCTGGTCTCCCCGCAAGGCTTCGTCGCCGGGCGGCTGGCCAATCTCTCGCCTGAGCAATCCAGCCTCAACAAGCCGCTGTATGGCATTGCCGGCACGCAGCGCAGCGGAGCACCCGGCAGCGGGCAGCGCGGCACCTTTTCGGCCGCGGAACTCTCCGCCCTGTTCACCGCCGGGCTGGACGTGATCGCCAACCCGCAACCCGGTGGCAGCTTCTGGGGCGTGCGCGGCGGGCACAACAGCAGCAGCAACGCGGCGACCAGCGGCGACAACTATACCCGCCTGACCAACTACCTCGCCGCGAGCCTGAACGCCGGCATGGGGCAATACGTGGGCCAGGTGATCAACCGCGACCTGTTCCGCCGCATCCGCGCCACGCTGCTCTCGTTCCTGCAGAACATGCTGGGCCAGGGGTTGCTGGGAACGCGCGACGGATCGCTGCCGTTCAGCGTGATCTGCGACACCAGCAACAACCCACTGGAGCGCACCGGCCTGGGCTACGTGCAGGCCGATGTGCAGGTGCAGTACCAGGCGATCAACGAGAAGTTCATCGTGAACCTCGAAGGCGGCCAAACCGTCGCCGTCGCGCGGCAGACGTTGCCCACCACGCCGGGCGCGCTGGTGGCGTAGGAAGGCCAGGGGCTTTGCCCCTGGACCCCACCAGGGACCTGAGGTCCCTGGACCCGCGTCAGTTGTTCCGCCTTCGGCGGGAGGGGCCGACGCGGCGCGCGACACAGGCGGGGCAGGCCCCTCCCGCCGAAGGCGGAAAAGTAATGGGGTCTGGGGCCTAAGGCCCCAGCGGGTCCAGGGCGGAGCCCTGGCCTTTCCTTCGCATCCAGGGAGCATGGCATGGCGAGCAATGAGTTTTCGGTGGGGCGGGATTGTCAGTTGGTGGTGATGGGGCCGTTTGGGCGCGTGGATTTGTCGCACGTGACGGGCTTCGACAGCCGGCAGCAGACCGCTTCCATTCGCATCGACCGGATTGACGGGCGGCAGATGGCGGCGGAGTTGCCGAAGGGCTGGGAGGGGATGTTCGAGCTGGAGCGTGGCAGCTCGGCGGCGGACGACTTCATCGCCCGGATCGAGGCGGCGTATGAGCAGGGCGGCGCGGTGCCGGCGGGCACACTGTACCAGTATATTGCGGAGCCGGACGGGTCCACCAGCACCTATCAGTATGATGGCGCGGTGTTCCGCTTTGCGCAGGCGGGGCAGTGGCGCGGCGATGCCAGCGTGCGGCAGCGGCTGGAGTTCTTTGCGAGCAGCCGCCGTCGAATCTAGTGGGGGCGCATCTGATGGCCGATGAGGTGATCGACGCGCGCGGCCGGGTGCTGCAGCTGCGCAAGCTGTCCGTGCTCGATCGGCTGCGGCTGTTCGAGGCGGCGGGGGCGGAGCTATCGCGCAACGATCGCTGGCTGGGGCTGGCGGTTCTGGCCGCCAGTGTCGGCGCGATTGATGGCGTGCCGGTGCCGTTGCCCGCGAGCAAGGCGGGCATCGAGGCGGCGGTGCAGCGGCTGGACGAGGCGGGCCTGGCGGCGGTGGCTGCGGGGCTGCAGCCGGAGCCGGTGTTCGACAAGGCGCTGGCGGGAAACTGAGCCGGCACCCCGAGCTGCGCGACGTGCTGTATCTGGCGATGCACGGGGTGCCCTTTGAGACCGCTGCGAGCCTTTCGGCGACGCAACGCTTTGCCTGGGTGGTGGCGGTGGGCCAGCTGAAGGGCCGCGCTTTCGACTGGGACAGCCTTTCCTGGAGGGAATGATGACCGAGGACGGGCTCGCGCGGGAACCGGAGGAGGCAGAAGGGCTGCCGCTGGAGGATCGCCTGGGGCAGGCAGGTTTGGCCGCCCTCATGGGCGATCCCTACGAAGTCGGCCTGCGCATTGCGCTGGACGATGGCGTGGCGGCGGCGCTGCCCATGGTGGCGCGTGAGCTGGCCGTGCTGGACCGCGCTGTTGGCGTGGTCCAGTACGGCCTGGCGGGGTTGGCACCGGCAGCGGTGGCGCTGCCTGGGCCCGTGGTGGGGGTTCCGGGGGCCGAGGCGGCGCCTGAGACACCCCGCACCGGTGCCAACCCTGCTCCTGAGTTGTCGGTCAGCCGGGGACTCGCGCCGCGCGCGCCGATGGAAACCGTGCTGCGTGCGGCAGGGCGGGCGGTGGAGATGCTGCCCTCGCCGGCCGTGCCGGATGCGCCCGCCGCGCCGGCTTCGCTGCCGCCGGCGCGGGTGGAGTGGCAGCGCACGGATTGGCCCGCCCTGGCGGCGGTGCCGGGCGTGGCGGCGCCAGAGCCCTCCGCGCCGGCTTCGTTTCCGCTGGAAGCCGTCGCCGCGCCGCCCGTGCCGGAGCTGGCGTCGGCCGCCCCGGCGGCGGGGGTGGAGGCGCCGGGGTGGGCGGGGGCGCAGCGCCAGTCTGCCGCGCCACCCGCCTTGCCGCCTTCGCTGCTGCTGCCGCCCGATTTCGCCGAACCGGCCATGCCTGAGCGGGCGGAGCCGGAGGCAGCGGCGGAGCGGGAGGAGGAGCGCGTGCTGGAAGGCCGGCTGGAGATCGACGGCGCGCTGCTGGGTCGTTTCGTGGCCGAGCACCTGGCCCGTGAGGCAGGCCGCCCGCCTGCGGGCATGACTGGGTTCGATCCGCTGGTCTCGCCGCAATGGGCGGGGGCGCTTCAGGGGTAGGGGCGATGGAACGGGAAGGGAGTGCGGGCGAGGTGCTGCGCCTTCCCTTCGTGTTCGTGCCCAACGGGGCCGAGGCGCCGGCGGCGTGGCGGGCGGCGCATCCGGAGGCGGTGAGCCTGCCGGCGCGGCTGGTGGTGCGGGGCGGGGTGCAACGGGTGCAGTTCGTCATGCGAAGGCGGGCTATGCCGCCGCCGAAATCCGGGACTGTACCTGCCGACCCGGCCATGCCCCTGGCACGGTGGCTGCAGGATTGGTGGCGTGGCATCGTCGCGAATGAGCGCTTCGATGAACAGCGCAGCAAGCCCCCGCCGGGGTCACGGCCGATCAACGAGACGCCATGGTCGGGCGATCATGGCAAGATAAAGCAGGCGATTGGGTCTGATCCCGATGATAATGTCAGTATAGCGCCCGACGGGACGGTCTGGGGTGAGAACCCTGATGGACGTTGGACAAACCATGGCCCGGCAGAGAGCTTCATCGAGGGATCACGACCGGATGGACGACGAGGGAAAGACCGGGACCACCGGCGGCAGCAGCAACGGCCGAGGTGACACCACGCCCGAACTGCGTTTCTCGCTGGCTGTGGCCGTGCGCCATCCAGACATCGATCCCGAGGTGATTTCCGTCGCCCTGGGCCGCACGCCCTACCAGGCATGGCAGGCCGGCATGCCGCGGCGCACGCCGTCGGGGCAGCCGATGCCATCTGTCGGGCGGGAGAGCTACTGGATCTGCACCATCGAGATTTGCGGGCAGCGGAACTTCTTCGCCGCATTGGTGGAGGAGGCCGATCGGCTGGCATCCTGCGCCGACTTCCTGCATGGGATTGCCGCGGCCGGTGGGCGCATTGGCCTCGTCGTGTCATTGCCAGGCGGCGTGAACATCGGCGCGACCTTGCCGCATGCCGCCCTGAAGCGATTGGCGGAGCTGCCCATCGATCTTGGGATCGAAGTCTTCCCGGATATGCCCTAGCGGTACGGGTGCAATGGTGTGACCGAGACAGACGACGAAACGAACAGGCATGATCCCGCAGATGAGCTGCGGTTTACGGTCGCGATTCAGATTTGGCACCCCTCCATTGACCCGCGGGATTTAACCCATGCCCTTGGGCGCGAGCCGTTCCGTTGCTGGCAGGCGGGAATGCAGCGGACCTCGATGCGCGGGACGCCCCTGCAGGGACATTGGCCAGAAACGTACTGGCTCGCACGGCGCCGGGTTCAGCGCCAACGCACGTTCCTGCGGGCAATGCTGCAGGAAGTGGAGGAACTGGAAGCGCAGGCCGCACTGGTGGCACGGCTGCTGGATGAGGGTGGAAGGGTTCACCTTCGCGTATCGCTGCCCGGAGACGCCAACATTGGAGACAGCCTGTCCGTGGAATTGATGCGACGCCTGGTTGCGCTTGGAGTCGAACTGGATATCGAGGTGTTCCCCGACATGGATTGACTGGATGCTTGGCCCCGGCATTCGCGGTATCCGCGAGGATTGGTTCGCTGCACGTGAACAGCAAGGAGGCGTCGCAGACGTGAAGGACCGGACAATGGCCGGGACTGACGACCAGGCCCGGCAGGCTGACGATCTGCCGTGGCGCCTGGCGCTGCGTGTGCATCATCCCTCGGCCGATCTGTCGGATGTGGCAAAGCGCGTGAGAGATGCCTTTGGCGTGCCGGGGATGTCGACCCGCATGCAAAGCCGGCAGGACAGAAGAAGCCGACCTCCTATTGCCTGGTCGACTGGCTGGATACCGAGGGCACCATCGCGACGGCGCTGGCCGATGCCACCGATGCGGTGCCGGTGTTGCGGGAAGAGTTCCGGGCGATCAATGCTTTGGGTGGGCACGTTGATTTCTTTGTCGGACGGTTCGTGGGCTCGATGATGGGCTTCGTCCTGCCGCCGGGTTTGCTGGCGAAGCTCGGCGAGGCCGGTATCGCGCTGGAGTTCGACATTTACGGACCGCCGTCGAAGGGATAGGGCGCGGGCTGGGCACGCCCGAAACGACGGGGATCGCGGCAATGGCAACCGGTGATGCTGTGGACGATCCTTCCGACGGGCAGCGCTGGGTGCTCTCATTCCGTGTCCGCCACCCGTCCGCCGACCTCGCAGCGCTTGCGGAGCGGATTGACGATGCATTTGGCTCTGACCGGCGTGTGTTTTGGCGGGAAGGTGAGCTGGATTTGCGCGCAAGACCGCCGAGACCGCGAAGCTCTTCCTACTGCTCTGTGCGCTGGCCCAACCGGGGCGGGAGCTTTGAGCAGGCGTTGGAGGACGCGCTGGCGGCCCTGGCGCCGTTGCAGGCCGAGCTTGCGGAGTTGCGTGCCACGGGAGGGCGGTTCGACTTCTTCGCGGGCCTGTTCTTCCTGCGCACCATGGGCGTTGCACTGCCTCCCGCACTATTGGCGCGCCTCGGCGCGGCGGGGGTGGAACTGCAGCTTGATCTCTACGGTGGCGGTGCCGGGGCGTGACCAGGCTTGAGCGCCCCGGTATCGTGCTACTCTGGCACTTCCGGATCGGCCCCGATGACGACTGGGACGATGACGGCACGGAGAGGCTGGTGGGCCTCTACTCCAGTGAAGCCGCGGCGCAGGGTGCGATGATTCGGCTGCGCGGCAAGCCGGGCTTTCGCGACTGGCCGGAGGGCTTTGCGATCGTGGCGTGCCGGTTGGATGATGATCTGTGGCCCGAGGGCTTCGATGGCGAAACGCACGGAAGTCGAACTCTCCCATGACCGACGCGGGGCCGCCGACAGTTTGGTCCGTCTGGCATTTCCTGGCGGCAGAATACGAATTGGGCTCGGAGGACCGCGATAACCCGCATCTGGTCATTGGCTTTTTTGCGACCGAGGTGGAGGCGCGCGATGTGGTGGAGAGGCTCAGGCGCGCCGCTGGCTTCCAGACCTTGCCGACCGGCTTTCGTGTTTGGCAGGAGCCCCTGGACGGAAGCGGCGCGTGGGAAGAGGGGTTCAGCGATACCTGGGACGACCCGCAACCGCCGGTCGCCGATGACGGTGGGCTGCGGTTGCCGGATCCGCTACCGGCTCGGCGGCCCGCCTGGCTGTGGAACGTTCGGCACTTCAAGGTGCCGAGCGCCATGGCGCAGCCTGAGCCGCACGGCGCCAAGGGCATCGGCCTGTATTCAAGCCTCGCCAATGCTGAGGCTGCCGTCGCCCATCGCCGCCGGCAGCCGGGGTTCCGCGACTGGCCGCAGGGCTTCCGCATCTTCCGGCGCCGGCTGGGCGTGGTGTTCGGACTGGAGGGATTTCGCGAGCGCTATGGCTGGGAGGCCTGGCGGGACTCGCTGCGCGGGTGATGCGCCAGTGGGGCTGTGGCTAGGGTGAGCGGAATGACTGCCGAGGTGTTGCGGCTGCCCTTCGTGTTCATCCCGAATGGCGCCGAGGCGCCGGCGGGATGGCGTGCGGCGCATCCAGATGCGATCAGCTTGCCCGCGCGGCTGGTGTGGCGACGACGGGGCGTTCCAGGTGTGCACATCCAGACCGTGCAGGAGCGGCGCCCTGGCGCAAGGGTGTTGAGTGAACGGGGACTGGCCTCGCTGCGCCGGCTGTCGCGCCCGCTGGTCGATCGGGACGGACAGCCGATCATTGGTGGCAACGATGACCCGGTGGAGTTCCCGAGCACGCTGCCGCCGGCGTTTTTCGTGGCGCAAAGACACCGATTGCGGCACCTTCCGGTTGAGGAGATCGGGCAGCAACTCGCCGTCGATCTGTTGAAGTTCTTTCGCGGTCTCCCATGGGATGCACAACGTCTGGATAGTGAATACTTCAGGGAATGGGTGGATGATGCCACCATCGCGATTGGGCCATACGCTGCCGCGGCGGGCCTGTCAGAGCCCATCCGGAAAGAAGTTGAATCGCCTGAATCGGATGTGATTCCCTGCCCGTTGGGACGATTCGTGGGGGTGAGGGATGGCATGGACAGCGGAACATCGACGCGCGGCGGATCGGCGTGGGCTGCGCTACCCGT
>JAPLOI010000055.1 GCA_026400815.1 Alphaproteobacteria bacterium | reverse complement strand
CTCCGAAAGGCCGCCGCACGCAGCATCAGCGAGCTATGGGACGCGATCCGCGATGCCTTGGACGCCTTCACGCCACAGGAATGCGCCAACTATTTCACGGCGACAGGCTATGAGCCAGATTGATAGGATTCTGCTCTAGACCATGATCCGCGCTTCTGTCAGCGCGGATCATGGTCTAGCGCGTCCGCGCCCAATTTCACCCCGAATCCGCCGCCAAAACCCCGCGTCCCGCGGCGACGACTCACGCCCACACGTAGAGGATATCCGGCTCCCGTTCCTCGTTCCCGGCCCCATCGGTCATCCGGTCCACCCGGAACCCGTGCCGCTCGTAGAACGCTCGCCCGCGCGCATTCACATGGAAGCACCAAAGCCGCAGCCCCCCGGGCCGCAGCGCCTTGGCATGCCCCAGCAACACCGTCCCAATCCCCTGCCGCCAATGCCCGGGCCGCAGATAGAGCTGGCTCACCCAGTCCCCGTCCTCATCCCGGTGCAGCGCCAGAAACCCCAGCACCACGCCGCCCTCTTCCGCCACCCACACCTCGTCCTTCGGCAGCAGCACATGCGCAACCCACCACCGATCCTCCTCCGCCGTATGCGCCCACCGGATCGTCGGCATGGCGGCGTGGCGAGAGGTGGTGCTGATCTCCGCCACCACCCCGGCATCGTCCGGGGTGGCGGGTCGGATGATCACTTCTTCTCAACGCCCCAGAACACAGGGATCGTCGTCGCCCGCAGCCCTTCCACATTGCTGCGATACGCCGCCAGCGTGCGGAACTGCCCGGCATTCACATAGGGCAGCGACTGGTACGCCTGGGTATGCACCGCCTCCAGGATCGTCTTGCGCTTTGCCGCGTCGCCTTCCTCCCACCAGGAACGGCGCAGGTCCTCCAGCTTCTGGTCGCACGGCCAGCCCGCCAGCCCGCCCTGGCAGGGGCTTGCCAGGTACAGATTGGTCAGCGGCGAGCCGCCGTCGAGCACATTGGCCACCGTCACGAACAGGTGCCAGCCGCCCTGGTCCGCCGGCGTGCGGTTGTTGCGCCGCTGCGTCAGCGTCGCCCAGTCCATCGTCGCCACGTCCACGTTGATGCCGCCCTTGCGCATCGCCTCGGCCATGGTCAGCGTCACCGCGTTGTTGATCGGGCTGTCGGCCGCGTTCAGGAACACCACCTTCTGCCCGGCATACCCGCCCTCGGCCAGCAATGCCTTCGCCTTGGCGATATCAGCATCCTTCAGCCCCTGCGCGCCGGCCGCACTCTCCAGCGGCGTGCCGCACAGGAAATAGGCCGGGCAATACGGCACCTGCTCGCTCGCCCGGATGCCGGCGGCATCCAGGTTCTCCTTCTGGTTCACCAGGAACAGCAGCGCCTGGCGCACCTTGGGGTTGTCGAACGGCGCCAGCGTGTGGTTCAGCCGCAGCCACACCATCGAGCCCACCGGGTTCAGCGCCATGGTGCGAATGTTCGGATTACGCTCCAGCACCGGCAGGATGTCCGGGGAGGGCTGCTCGATCAGGTCGATCTCGCCCGCCTGCAACGCCGCCGCCGCCGTCGCCTGGTCGGGCATCGCCCGCCACTCGATCCGCTCCAGCTTCGCCACCTTGCCGCCCGCCAGCCCATCGGCCGCCTCGGCGCGCGGCTTGTAGGCGGGGTTGCGGAGGTAGATCGCCCGGTCGCCCGCGCGCCACAGGTCCTTCTGGAAGATGAACGGCCCGGAGCCCATCGGGTCCGTGAAGGCCGTGTTCGCCGGCGTGGCGGCAATCCGCTCCGGCATCACGAACAGCGCGGACGCCGTCGGCCGCGCCAGCGCCTCGGTCACCAGCGCGAAGGGCCGGCTCAGCTTGAGCGTGAAAGTCTTGTCGTCCACCGCCTCCATGCTCGCCGTCGCCGCCGCCAACGCCCGGCCCACCACGTCGCGCTGCGCCCAGCGCTTCACCGAAGCCACCGCATCCGCCGCCTTCACCGGCAAGCCGTCATGGAACGCCAGCCCGTCGCGCAGCGTGAAGGAATAGCTCATCCCGTCCGGGCTCTTGCTCCAGGCGCCCACCATCTGCGGCTGCGCCTCGCCCTTGCTGTCCAGCGCGAAAAGCTGGTCGTAGTTCAGGAACCCGTGGTTGCGCACGAAGGCCGCGGTGGAAACCACCGGGTCCAGGCTTGCCAGGTCGTTCACCAGAACCACGCGCAGGGTGGAAGCCGATTGGGCCGCCGCCACCCCGGGCAATACGGCAAGGGCCATGGCGGCAAGGCGAAGCAGGCGGCGCATGGCCGTTCCTCCTCAGGACAATTCGTTGAGACACTGCGTATAGATCGCCTCCAGCGCCCGGCACAAACCCGCACTGTCGCCGGCCGCGCTCGCCATCAACCGCTCCCGCATCCCCGCCCGCAGCGCGCCCAATCTCCCGGGCGTCGCGGGATCGCCCAGCAGCGCCACCGCCTGGCCCACGAACCCGTCGGCATCCCGCGCCACCCACGCCGAAAGCCCCGCCGCCCGCAGCAGCGAGGCACTGCTGCGCGAAGCCCAACGGTCCCCCTCCACCGCCAACACCGGCACCCCCTGCCACAGCGCCTCGGCGGTGGTGGCGGTGCCGCTGGTCGGACACGTGTCCAGCGCGATGTCGATCGCCCCGTAGCCACGCAGGAACTCGAAATGCTCCGCCCGCCCCGAAAGCGTCACCCGCGCCGCCGCCACCCCCCTGCCCTCCAGCCGCCGCAGCAGCTCATCCCGGTTGCCCTCGTCGTCCAGCGATGCATTGCCCACCACCAGCCGCGCCGCCGGCACCGCCCGCAGGATCGCCGCCCACGCCTCCAGCGTCCGCGGCGTCAGCTTATGGCCGGACCCCAGGCACCCCAGCGTCGGCGCCCCGTTCGCCAGCCACGGCAACGGCGCCACATCGGGCGTGGGATACGAAACCCCGAACGCCAGGCACGTCCCCGGCACGCGCAACACCCGCTCGGAGAAATGCCCCTCCTCCTCCGGCCGCACCACCACGGCATCGCCCACCAGCGCATCGATCCCCGGCACCGCGGAGGTGGCGGAATGCCCCAGCCACCCCAGCTGCAGCCGCGCCGGGCGGTACGGGAACAACCCAAGCCGCCCGGCCAGCGCATACCCGTTCAGGTCCACCAGCACATCCAGCTCCGCCTGTGCGATCGCCCGCGCCAGCGCCCCGTTCGCCATCCCCCTGGCCTGCAGCACCCGGTCATCCGCCTGCGCCACATAGCCGGCCTCGGCCGATGGCTCCGCCCCGTCGGCGATCAGATACACCTCGAACCGCGCACGATCATGCCGGTTGATCACGCCATAGGCGGCCCGCATCCAGTTCCGCTCGCCGAAGAACGCCGAGAGATACCCCACCCGGATCCGCCGCACCGAAGGCGCCGCCCGCATCGGCATCGCCTTGATCGCGCCCCCCACCCGCCCGATCCACGCCTCGCGCACCGCCCGCACCATCTCGTGGGAGGCTGCGGCACTGCCGGGGATCATCACCGCCAGGCTCGCCAGCGCCGCATCGCGCAGCGCCGGTTCCCCGCGCGCGATCACCCGCTGATACGCCGCACTGGCTGCATCCGCCTCACCCAAATGGAACAGCGCCTCCGCGAGCAGGCAGCGCGCCTCTTCCGCCTGCGGCCGCAGCCCCAGCGCCTGCACCAGCGCATCCCGCGCCACGGCAAACGCCCCGCGCGCCACCTGCGCCGTGGCCATGCCGAACCACGCCTCGAAGCTCATCGCATCCAGCGCCAACGCCGCCGCATAGGCCGCCACCGCCTGGTCCCGCTGCCCCGCCAGCCGCAAGCCATCCGCCAGCAGCCGCGTCACACCGGCATGGGTCGGATGCGCCCGCCACGCCTCCGCCAGCCGCCCCAGCATCGCCGCATCCGGCCCGGCGGCGAGCACCTGCTCCGCTTCGGCCACCAACGCATCGGGATCGCTCACCGCCTGCTCCATCCCACTCCCTCCGCCACGGCAGACCGGCTCCATGGCCGGCTTCGCCGCCAACCGCAAGGCGCGCCACGGGGCGGCACATTCGGCGCAATCGCTAAAAAAACATTAATCTCTGTAACCAGTCGAAAAGAAACACTCCGTTACATCTGCGCCACCGCAGGGCGCTACCGGAAAGCCGGGAACGCCACCACCGGGGCCTTCCGCTTCCCTCATCCAAGAGAGACACATTCCATATTCCAGACCGTGATTCAGATCCTGAAGACCGCCGCTGCCGACCGCCGTGGCGTGACCGCCATGGAGTACGGCCTGATCGCCGGCGTGCTCGCCGTGGGCCTGGCCACCGCGTTCACCGCGCTCTCCGGCCGCCTGACCAACGCCTTCAACGTGCTGGCGTTCTGATCCCTGCGCCTGGCGCCTCGCGCCGGGCGGTCTGACCCCAGGCCTGCGGCCCTCATCCGAAAGGATGAGGGCCGTTGCCGTTCGAGGCTTCGTCGCCTCAGAACAGCCCTTCGATCCCGCCGAGATCGTTCAGCGTGATCGTGTTCGCCGCCGGCACGCGCGGCAGGCCGGGCATCGTCATGATGTCGCCGCACACCGCCACCACGAAGCCGGCCCCGGCCGAAAGCCGCACGTCGCGCACCGTCAGCGTGTGCCCGGTGGGCGCGCCGAGCAGGGTGGGGTCGCTGCTGAAGCTGTACTGGGTTTTCGCGATGCACACCGGCACATCGCCAAAGCCGGCCTTCTCGTAGCTTTCCAGCTTCTTCGCCACGCCGGAGGCGAGGTCGATGTCGTCGGCGCGATAGATCTCATGCGCGATCACGCGGATCTTGTCGGCCAGCCGCAGGTTGTTCGGATAGAGCGGCTTGTAGGCGGCGGTCTTGGCGGCAATGCGGGCGACCACCGCGCGGGCCAGGCCCTCGGCCCCTGCGCCGCCATCGGACCAGTGGGTGCAGAGGAACACCTCCGTGCCCAGGGCGGCCATGGCGTCGCGGATCGCCTCGATCTCTTCCGCGGTGTCCGTGTTGAAGCGATTGAGCGCCACCACCACGGGCAGGCCGAACTTGCCCAGGTTCTGCACGTGGCGCGCCAGATTGACCACGCCGCGCGACACGGCCGCCACATCCTGCGGGCCAAGATCCTTGCGGGCGACGCCGCCATGCATCTTCAGTGCACGCACGGTGGCCACCACCACGGCGCAGCTCGGCGCCAGACCGGCCTGGCGGCACTTGATGTCCAGGAACTTCTCGCCGCCGAGATCGGCGCCGAAGCCGGCTTCGGTCACGACGACATCGGAAAGCTTGAGCGCCAGCTTGGTGGCGATCACCGAGTTGCAGCCATGGGCGATGTTGGCAAAGGGGCCGCCATGGATCAGGGCCGGCGTGCCCTCGATGGTCTGCACCAGGTTGGGCATAAGCGCATCGCGCAGCAGCACGGCCATGGCGCCATCGGCCTGGAGGTCGGCGGCGGTCACGAAGCTGCCGTCGCGGCGGGCGGCGACCACCATGCGGCCGAGGCGGGCACGCAGATCATCCAGATCGCGCGACAGGCACAGCACCGCCATCACCTCGGACGCCACCGTGATGTCGAACCCGTCCTCGCGCGGAAACCCGTTGGCCACGCCGCCGAGGGAGCCGACGATGCCGCGCAGCGCCCGGTCGTTCATGTCGAGCGCCCGGCGCCAGAAGATGCGGCGCGGGTCGATGCCGAGCTCGTTGCCCCAGTAGATGTGGTTGTCCAACATCGCGGCCAGCAGGTTGTTGGCCGAGGTGATGGCGTGGAAATCGCCGGTGAAATGGAGGTTGATGTCCTCCATCGGCAGCACCTGGGCATAGCCGCCGCCGGTGGCGCCACCCTTCACGCCGAAGCAGGGGCCGAGGCTGGGCTCGCGCAGGGCGACCATCGCCTTGGTGCCGATGCGGTTCAGCGCGTCGCCGAGACCAACGGTGGTGGTGGTCTTGCCCTCGCCGGCGGGGGTGGGGGAAATGCCGGTGACCAGGACCAGGGCGCCATCCGGCGTGCTGTCCTGCGATCGGATGAAGTCCCACTCGATCTTGGCCTTGGTCTTGCCGTAGGGGACGAGGGCATCGGCCGGGATGCCGGCACGGGCGGCAATCTCGGCGATGGGGCGTA
This sequence comes from Alphaproteobacteria bacterium, assembly GCA_026400815.1. Lineage (GTDB taxonomy): Bacteria > Pseudomonadota > Alphaproteobacteria > Acetobacterales > Acetobacteraceae > CAMDGX01. The sequence goes on along the minus strand of JAPLOI010000055.1, from coordinate 35,518 downwards.
GGGTGGCCTTGCGGGCGATCTCTAGGTCGATGCTCATGGGGCGGACGATACAAGAAAGGGTAGGGGAGGGAAAGAAAGCGGTTCTTTTTTGAAAAAAAGAACCAAAAAACTTTTATCCGTTTGCGGTGTTGGCTGCCCGGGAAACCCGAGCGGCGCCGCGCGCAAACGAATGAAGTCTTTTTGCTTCTTTTTCTTCAGAAAATGAAGACTCTTGCTTACGCCGCCTGGGGCGACCGGTTCCGCACCTGCATCTCGTTCAGCACCTCGTCGATCGCGGCCACGAACTGGTTCATGTCCTCCGGTGTGATCGCCCCGATGCAGCCGACGCGGAAGCTGGGGGTGGGGGTGTTGTAGAAGTTGGAGATGAGGAATCCCCGGCGCTTCAGGCCATCCACGAAGGTTTGCAGGTTCCAGGCCGGGTCCGCCGGGGCGTGGGTGTTCATCACCACCGGGCCCTGGTGCTCGCGCGGCACGTAGGGGGAGAGGCCGAGGCGCTGGATGCCGGCGTAGAGCGCGTCCACATTGGCCTGGTAGCGGGCGTGGCGGGCGGGGCGGCCGCCTTCGGCCTCGTAGATGTCCAGCGCCACGCGGAAGGCGCTGAGCACCTGCACCGGGGGGGTGAAGCGGAAGCTGCCGGGGGAGCGCAGGTTCATCTCGTGGATCGAGTACAAGTCGAAGCTCCAGCTGCCGGCGTTGCCCTTGTTGGCTTCCAGGCCATCGAGGCGGCAGATGGCGAAGCCGAGGCCGGGCAGGCCCTCGAAGCACTTGTTGGAGGTGAACACCACGGCATCGACCTCCGGCTGGGCGGCGAGGTCAAACGGCAGCGCCCCGAAGGCGGAGACGGCATCGACAATCATGCGGCGGCCGGCGGCGCGGACCACGGCACCGAGGGCGGCCACGTCGTGGATCACGCCGGTGCCAGTTTCCGAATAGACGGCGCCGACATGGGTGATGCTGGGGTCGGCGGCCAGGGCGGCGGCGATCGCGGCGGGGTCGGCGGGCACCTGGTCGGGCAGGGCGAGGGAGACGACGTCGCGGCCCGCTTCGGTGGCCAGGCGCTTCATACGGTCGGCATAGGCGCCGATGGCGGGGATGAGGATGCGGCCGGCCTTGGGATGGCCGATGGGGGCGAGGTAGCTGCGCAGGGCGGATTCGGTGATGAAGTGGCCGCAGCCCTGCAGCACCAGGGCGGCGTGGGTGCCGGGGATGCCGCCGGCGATGGGCAGCAGGCGGGCCTGCACCTCTGCCAGCACGGGACGGAAATCATTGTCCCACGGCGCGATGTCCTCGGCCATGGCGGCGCGGACTTCCGGGCGGGTGGTGACGGGGCCGGGGATGAGCAGCTTCATCGGGATACCTCGCGGGACGCGGGCGCCTGATTGCATGGGATTGCGGTGAAATCCAGGGCTGGCATGATAAGGGCATGGATCTCTCAGCGCTCTCCTTGCCGGACTGGATGCCGTGGTGGGCGGTGGTGGCCGTTCTCGTGCCCGTGGCGTTCTACCTGGCGCTGTTCCTGCTGATGCCGTTCAGCACCTTCGGGCTGCGGGCCAAGCTGCGCGAGATGGAAGGCCAGATCGAGGCGCTGCACGAGGAAATCCGCGGGCTGACGCTGCGGCTGCCGGAGCGCGGGCTGGGCCTGCGTGGGCGCGGCCTGCCAGGGATGGACGATGACGACGAGCCGCTGCAGCCGCCGATCCCGCCCGCGGCGCGCGAGCCGCGGCCGCGCGGCGCCGGGGGCGGCTTCGGCGACCCGGTGGCCGACAAGATGCTGGCCTACATGCGCGACAAGGCACAGACGGAGATGAACCGCGCCGATATGGGCCGGCCGGAGCCACCCCGCCCGGCGCGCCCGCGCACCGAGCCGCGCTTCGTGCCGCCGCCCGGCCCGGGTGCGCGCGAGGTGGAGCTGCCGCCCCCACCGCCGTTGGGCGGCATGCCGACCGAGGCGCCGGAGCCTGGCCTGCCGCCGCCGCCACGCCTGCCCGGCCGTTTCCTGCGCCGGCGCAGCGAGGAGGAGGGCGATGGCGGCCCGAACTCCGCCCCCCCGGCCGGCCCGCGCATCGACTGGCCACGCTGAGGCCGCTCCGGTAGGGTGCCGCCAACCCCGGGCGGGAGGCTCGCATGCGCCAGACCTTGATCGATCTCCTATGGGGCTTTGCTTGACCCTCACGCCGCTCACCGGCCCCGCCTTACCGCCCGAGATGCCCGCGCCGCGCACGGTGCGGATGGGGCACATCACCTTCATGGCGTCTGACACCGCGCTGGCGCAGGAGGCGCGGGCGCGGCTGGTGGCGCGCTACGGCGAATGCGGCCCCGAGGACGCGGACGTGGCGGTGAGCCTGGGCGGAGACGGCTTCATGCTGGAGACGCTGCATCGCTTCCTGGGCAGCGGCATGGCGGTGTACGGCATGAATTGCGGCTCCGTCGGCTTCCTGATGAACCGGTTCGACGAGGACGACCTGCCGGGGCGGCTGGCGCGGGCGCAGATGGCGGAGCTGCATCCGCTGCGCATGGTGGCCACCACGGCGGAGGGTGCCACGGTGCAGGCGCTGGCGCTGAACGAGGTGGCGCTGCTGCGCGAGCTGCGCCAAGCGGCCAAGATCCGCATCACGGTGGATGGCAGGGTGCGGCTGGCGGAGCTGGCCTGCGACGGGGTGCTGGTGAGCACGCCGGCGGGCTCCACGGCGTACAACCTGTCGGCGCACGGGCCGATCGTGCCGCTTTCGGCCAATCTGCTGCCGTTGACGCCGATCAGCGCGTTCCGGCCGCGGCGCTGGCGCGGGGCGCTGCTGCCCAGCACGGCGGAGGTGCTGTTCGAGGTGCTGGAGAGCGACAAGCGCCCGGTGGCGGCGGTGGCAGACTTCACCGAGGTGCGCGACGTGCTGAGCGTGCAGGTGCGCGAGGATCGCAGCCAGAGCGCGCTGGTGCTGTTCGATCCCGACCAGGGGTTGAGCGAGCGGATCATCGCCGAGCAATTCACGGTTTGACAGCAACACAAGCCGCCTGAACCGCTTCGTGACGTGATCGCCCGGCAGAAAATGCCGGGGCGTTAACCTAAGGAAAACCTGGGGGCGCCACTCTGGCCCCGCCGGCAGGACGCCGGCGGTGCAGGAGATCCCGCGGCCATGTGGCCCCACGTGTCTTCACGATATACGCGACAGAGGCTCGGATGAACGCGGTGCTGGATGGGCTGAAGGCCCTGGGCGCCGCGCGGCTGATTGCCATGGGCGTGGTGGCGGTGGGCCTTCTGGGCCTGCTGGGCATGCTCGCCCTGCGCGGCGGCAACGACCGGATGGCGCTGCTGTATTCGGAACTGGATGCCCGCGAGGCCGGGCAGATCGTCGATATCCTCGACAAGCAGAAGATCCCGCACCAGCTGGGCGCCGGCGGCACGCAGATCCTGGTGCCGGCCGACCAGGTGGCGCGGCTGCGCGTGACCCTGGCGCGGGATGGGCTGCCGAGCGGCGGCTCCATCGGCTACGAGCTGCTCGACCGTGGCGACGGCATCACGCAAAGCCAGTTCCAGCAGAAGATTGCCGAGACGCGGGCGCTGGAGGGCGAGATCGCGCGCTCCATCCGCACCATCTCCGGCGTGCGGGCGGCGCGCGTTCACCTGGTGCTGCCGCGGCGCGAGCCGTTTGCACGCGACAAGCAGGATGCGCAGGCCTCCGTGATGCTCACCACCGCGGGCGCCGGGCGGCTGGACCGCGAGGCGGTGCAGGCAATCGTAAACCTGGTGGCCGGCGCGGTGCCGGGGCTGCGGGCGCGCAATGTCTCCGTGGTGGATAGCCGCGGCACGCTGCTGGCGCGCGCCGGGGAAGCGGTGGGGCCGTCGGCCGCCGCCATGGGGGCGGAGGAGATCCGCCGCGCCACCGAGATGCGCCTGTCGCGCGCGGTGGAGGAGATGCTGGAGCGCGGGCTGGGCCAGGGGCGCGTGCGCGTTGAGGCCAACGTGCAGATGGATTTCGACCGCGTGCAGGAGACGCAGGAGAAATACGACCCCGAGGGCCAGGTGGTGCGCAGCACCCAGAGCGTGACCGACAACAGCAAGACCACGGAGCAGGCCGCCAACGTCTCCGTGCAAAACAACCTGCCGAACGCCGATGCCGGCAAGGAGAATTCCGGCACCCAGGAAGCGCGGCAGGAAGAGACGACCAACTACGAGATCGGCAAGACCGTGCGCACCATCGTGCGCGAGCAGCCGCAGATCCGCCGCGTGACGATCGCCGTGCTGGTCGATGGCACGGAGGAGAAGGGCGCCGATGGCGTGCTGGCCTGGAAGCCGCGCACGGCGGAGGAGCTGGAGCGGATCGGCCGGCTGGTGCGCAGCGCGATGGGCTTCGACGCCGCGCGCGGCGACCAGGTGGAAGTGGTTTCCATGCGCTTCGCCGGTGATGCCGACATGGCCGGGCTGGAGCCGCGCGGCTTCCTGGGCCTGGGCATCGATGCCTCCGACGTAACGCGCATGGCGCAAACCGCCGTGGTGGGCCTGATCGCGGTGCTGGCGCTGCTGATGGTGTTCCGCCCGATGGTGCTGCGGGTGACGCAGCTGGGCAACAAGGCGCTGCCGGCCTCGGCCGTGGCGGGGCTGCCGGGCGGGGGTGCGATGGCGATCGGGGCCGATGGCACGATCACCGCGGCCTCCCTGGGCCTGGCGAACGACGTGACGCGGCTGCTGGAGGGACCCTCCGGCAGCGGCGGCGGGGGCGGCGGCGGAGGAATGGCAGGAATGGGCGGCGGCATGTCTGGCACCGCGCTGGCGCTGGCCGGCGGCGATGCGGGCGAGGATGAGAGCATGGTGAAGGCCAGCGTCCGTGCCTCTTTCGTCAGGATCGAGATGTTGCGGAAGACCCCGGCGCCGCCCGCCGAGGCAAGCGCACCGGCCATGCTGTCGGGCAGGGGTTCCCCCACATCATGGGCATAGGTGCGCCAGAACAACCGCCCGGCCCGGTCTCGCACGGTCAGCACCTCATCCTGGTCCAGCAGCCGGGCCAGACCGAGGGTTCCGAACAGCTGGGGCGCAATCTCGAACGCCAGCCAGCCGCGGCCACCCTGGCCGCCGCCATGCGGTTGTTTTCGGCATCGAGCCGGGCCGCCGTGAAGGACTGGCCGATATTGACCGCCATATGGGTCAGCAACGGCAGCATCACTGCAACGGCGAATATGATGCTGGTGGACCAGAGCGAGAGGATCCGGGGCAATTTTGCCCTGGCAGCCAGAGCCGGAAGCGTCATCGGTGAGGTACCTGGATGGCCGCATGAAGTCAGATCGGTGCACCTGTTGGTAATTTTAATAACAGGCGACGCCGACTGGCTGCCGTCCAGAGGCAGCCGACGACTCCCTTAGGAGCGCCGACGCCGCACTGTCCACCTGGGAAGACTACGGGCGCATGACGCCAAAACACCGCGGCCCGCGGGGTGGTGCATGCAGTGTTGCGAAATGTGCCGGCGGGGGATATGTGTGATGTTATAGTATAACATCTTGAGGCGTCATGAAGCGCAGAACCCTGCTGGCCTCCCTCGCCGCTGCCCCCGGGGTCCTGCCCGGCACAGCCCGGGCCCAGGCCCCCGTGCGAACCCTGCGCGTGGTCACGCCCTGGGAGATCGGCGGTCTCGATCCCGCACGCTCCGGCTACGTGTTCCAGCGGATGCAGATCGCCGAAACGCTGGTCGGCACCGATGCCGCAGGGGCCCTGGTGCCGCTGCTGGCGCGCGCCTGGCGGCTGGACGCCGACCGGCTGGCCTGGCGCTTCGCCCTGCGCGCGGGTGCCACGTTCCACGACGGCACGCCGGTCACGGCCGAGGCGGTGGCGGCGGCGCTGGTGCGCGCGCGCGCCCAGCCCGGCCCGCTGGCCCAGGCGCCAGTGGAGGCCATCACCGCGGAGGCGGGCGAGGTGGTGGTGCGCACCCGCCAGCCCTTCCTCTCCCTGCCCGCCTTCCTGGCCCATTCCGGGGCCATCGTGCTGGCCCCCGCTTCCTATGGCGAGGGTGGCGCGGTGCGCGCGATCATCGGTTCCGGGCCCTATCGCCTGACCGACCTGCTGGCCCCGCAACGGCTGGATGCCGAGCGCTTCGCCGGCTGGTGGGGCCCGGCCCCGGCCATTGAGCGCGTGTCGTACCTCGCGGTCGGCCGTGGCGAGACACGGGCCGCGATGGCCGAAGGCGGCCAGGCGGAAATCGTGACGACTCTGGCGCCAGAGACCGTGGACCGGCTGCGCCGCAACGCACGCGTGGAAGTGGTGACGGTGCCGATCCCGCGCACCCGGGCGCTGAAGCTGAATGCCAACCTGCCCTTCTTCGCCGATGTGCGCGTCCGCCGCGCCGTGGCGCTGGCGCTGGACCGGGACGGCATGGCCCGTGCCCTGCTGCGCAGCCCGGAGGGTGCGGCCAACCAGTTCTTCCCGCCGGCCCTGCCGGATTGGTACATCGCCGACCTGCCGCCGCCGCGCCGCGACCTTGCCGCCGCGCAGCGCCTGCTGGACGAGGCCGGCTGGCGCGCCGGGCCGGACGGCATCCGTGCCCGAGACGGCCGCGCCTTCCGCGTGACGCTGCGCACCTTCACCGACCGGCCGGAGCTGCCGGTGCTGGCCACCGCCATCCAGGGCCAGTTGCGCGAGGCCGGCATCGACCTGCAGGTCGCCATCGTGAACAGCGGGGAGATCCCCGCCGGCCACACGGACGGCACGCTGGAGATGGCGCTGTATGCCCGCAACCTCGCCTTGGTACCCGACCCGCTCGGCACCGTGCTGCAGGATTTCGGCGCCCAGGGCGGTGAGTGGGGCGCCATGGGCTGGTCCAGCCCAGAGCTGCTGGCCGCCGCCGCGCGCATGGGCGAGGAGGCCGACCCCGCCGCGCGGCGCGCCCTGGCCCAGCGCATCGCCCGCATCCTGCACGACGAGATGCCGGTGATCCCGGTCGCCTGGTACGACTACCCAGTGGCCTTCAGCCGGCGCACCGCCGGCGGCAGCGTGGACCCGCTGGAGATCTCCTACCGCATCGCCGGCATGCGATGGGCGGATTGATCCGCGCGCTTGGCGCGCGCCTGCTGCAGGCCGCCCTGGTGGCAATGGCGGTGGGCATCGCCTGCTTCCTGATGGTGCGGCTGCTGCCGGGCGACATGGCCTACCGCGTCGCCGCCGGGCGCTACGGCATGGACCACGTGAACACCGCGGCGGCCGAGGCGGTGCGCGCCGAGCTGGGGCTGGACCGGCCCTGGTGGCAGCTGCTCAGTGCCTGGCTTGGGGATCTCGCGCGGTTCGACCTCGGCGTGTCGCTGGTCAGCGGCGACCGGGTGGTGGAGGAGCTGTCGGTCTATCTGGGCCACACGCTGCTGCTCTCTGTAGTGGCGCTGCTGCTCTCCGCGCTGGTCGGCCCGCCGCTTGGCGTGCTGCTGGCGATGCGGCCGGGCTCGGCCGCCGACCGGACCGGTATGGCCGTTGGCGCCGTGCTGCGCGCCGTGCCGGCCTTCGTGATCGGGCTGGTGCTGATGATGGTGTTCGCGGTGCAGCTGGGCTGGCTGCCCGCCGCGGGGGTGGGCGGATGGCGGGAAGTGGTGCTGCCGGCCACCACGCTCGCCATCGGCCTCGCCGCGGTGTCCAGCCGCGTGGCGCGCGATGCCATGGTGGCGGTGGCCCATTCCCCCTACCTCGCCTTTGCCCGCACCAAGGGCCTGCCGGAGGGCGCGGTGATCCGCCGCCACGCGCTGCGCAACGCGGCCGTGCCGGTGACCGCCTATCTCGGCGTGCAGCTGGTCACCCTGGTGGAAGGCGTGGTGATCGTGGAGACGCTGTTCGCCTGGCCCGGCATCGGCCATGCGCTGGTGCACGCGGTGGTGGCGCGCGACGTGCCGATGGTGCAGGGCACCGCCCTGGCCATGGGCCTGATCTTCGTGGCGCTGAACGCGGCGGTGGACCTGACCTGCCTCGCCATCGATCCGCGCCGGCGCCCGCCGTCATGAGAAGGGCCGTCATGAGAAGGGTGGGCATGAGGGGCACGCGCGTCATCGGGTTGGCGCTGCTGGGCGCGGTGCTGGGCTTTGGCCTGGTTGTCCCGCTGCTGACCGGCGACCCGATGCGCCAGGACCTCTCGGCGACCCTGCTGCCGCCCGGCGCACCGGGCCACCTGCTGGGCACCGACCACCTGGGCCGCAGCATGCTGGCGCGGCTGGCCCATGCCACCCGCCTCTCGCTCGGGCTCGCCGCCGCAACGGCTTTGTGCGCCGCGGTGCCGGGCCTGCTGCTGGGCCTGCTCGCCGCCTGGCGCCGCGGCTGGGTGGAGCGGGTGCTGGTGGGGCTGGCCGACGGGGTGATGGCGCTGCCCGGCCTGCTGCTGGTGCTGATCTTCGCCGCCTTCGCGCCCGGCGACTTCCTGCCGCTGTATCTCGGCCTCTCGCTGGCCTTCTGGGTGGAATACTTCCGCCTCACCCGCAGCGTGGCCGGCTCCGTCTTCGCCCGCCCGCAGGCCGAGGCGGCGCGGCTGCTCGGCCTCGGCCCCTGGCATCTGCTGCGCCACCACCTGCTGCCGGAGCTGGGCCCGATGCTGCTGACGCTGCTCGGCTTCAGCGCCGCCGCCGCCGTGACCGCGCTTTCCGCCCTCGCCTTCGTCGGCATCGGCCTGCGCCCGCCCACGCCGGAATGGGGCAGCATGATGACGGAGCTGCTGCCCTACTACGAGGAGGCGCCCTGGCACGTGCTGATGCCCGGGCTGCTGCTGGCCGCCAGCGTGCTGGGCCTGCAGCTCGCCGCCGGGGGGCGCGGCACATGACGGTGCTGGCGCTCGACGAGGTGGCGGTGCATGGGCCGCAGGGGCGGATCGTGGCACCGGCCACGCTGCGGGTGGAGCCCGGCGTGCCCCTGGTGATCCTGGGCGAGACCGGCTCCGGCAAGTCGCTGCTGGCCCAGGCGGTGATGGGCACGCTGCCGGCGGAGCTGCACGCCACCGGCGCGATCCGCCTCGGCGCCGACGCGCTGCCGGCGCGCGACACCGCCGGGCGCCGCGCGCTGTGGGGCCGGGCGCTCGCGATGCTGCCGCAGGAACCCTGGGCGGCGCTGGACCCCACCATGCCGGCGATGCCGCAAGTGGCCGAGGTGCCGCGCTTCGTGGCCGGGCTGCCGTGGCCGGCGGCGCGCCGGGCCGCCGCCGCCGCGCTGGCCGCCGTGGGGCTCGCACCGGCGGAGCGCCGCTTTCCGTTCCAGCTTTCCGGCGGCATGTGCCAGCGCGTTGCCCTCGCCGCCACCCGCATCGCCGGTGCGCCGGTTCTGCTGGCGGATGAGCCGACCAAGGGGCTGGATGCCGCACTGCGCGACAGCGTGGCGGCACTGCTGGCAGAGGAGGTGGCGCGCGGTGCCACGCTGCTGGTGATCACCCACGACATCGCCATGGCACGCGCCCTGGGCGGCGAGCTGGCCGTGATGCTGGAAGGCGAGATCGTGGAGCAGGGCCCGGTGGCGCGCGTGCTGGCCGCGCCGGAGCATCCCTACACGCGGCGCCTGCTGGCCGCCGAGCCGGAGGCCTGGGCGCCCTGGCCGCACCGCACCGCCGGCGCCGCCGTGGTGGAGGGAGAGGGGCTGGCCAAGCGCTACGGGCCGCAGCGCCTGTTCACCGGGATCGACCTCGCGCTGGGCGCGGGCGAGGTGGTGGCGCTGACCGGGCCGAGCGGCACCGGCAAGTCCACGCTGGGCAACATGCTGCTGGGCCTCGTGCCGCCGGATGCCGGCACGGTGCGGCGCCGCGGCGGCCTTTCGGCCTTCGCGCTGCAGAAACTCTACCAGGATCCGCTCGCCGCCTTTGCCCCGGCGATGACTCTGGGCGATGCGCTGGCCGCGGTGATCCGGCGCCATCGCCTCGATTCCGTCCTGGCCACACGGCTGCGCGAGCGCCTGCGCCTGGCCCCGGCCCTGCTGGCCCGCCGCGCGGACCAGGTGTCCGGCGGCGAGCTGCAGCGCTTCGCCCTGCTGCGGGCGCTGCTGCTGGACCCCGCGCTGCTGTTTGCCGATGAGCCGACCTCGCGCCTGGATCTGGTGACCCAGGCCGAGGTGATGGAGCTGCTGCGCGAGGTGGTGGCCGAAACCGGCATGGCGCTGCTGCTCGTCACCCACGATGCCGCGATGGCCGGCAAGGTGGCGCGGCGTGGCGTGGCGCTACGGCCGGAGATGGGCGGTGCCTGAGCGCCAGGCCCAGGCCAGCGCCCCTCAGCTCAAGCGGCGTCCGTCAGCGTCCACGGCGTGCCGGGATCGCACAGCATCGGCCAGGCGTTGCGGGTGCGCACATTGGGCTCCAGGCCCATTTCGGCGCGCAGGGCGCGGAACAGCGCGCCATGGGCGACGATCAGCACCAAGCCCGGGCGTTCCAGGGAACGGTTGACAGCAGCCAGGGCGCGGGTGCGCAAATCGGCGAAGCTTTCGCCGTTGGGCGGCGTGTAGCTGCCTTCCACCCAGTGCGAGAACCATTCCGACATCGGCTGGCCTTCCTGGGCGCCGAAAGCGGTTTCGCGCAGCCCTTCGTCCAGGTGCACCGGCAGGCCGAGCAACTCGCCCGCCACCTTCGCCGTGTCATGCGCGCGCGACAGTGGGGAGGCGACGATGCTGGCGATACCGCGGTTGACCAGCATCGGGGCGGCCGCCTGAGCCTGGGCGATGCCGTTGGCGTTCAGCGGGATATCGACATTGCCCTGGCTGAGGCCCTTGGCGTTCCAGTCGGTCTCGCCGTGGCGCAGGAACCAGAAGCGGGTTTGGGTGAGGGTCGGCATCGTGTCGTCCTCAATCGAAAAGGGAGCTGACGGACCGTTCCTCGTGGATGCGCGCCATGGCATCCGCGATCAGCGGCGCGATCGTCAGCTGCTTGATGTTGGCGGCCAGGCGCACGGCTTCCGTGGCCAGGATGCTGTCGGTCAGCACCATCAGCTCGATCGGGCTGGAGGCGATGCGGGCGACGGCGCCGCCGGAAAGCACGCCGTGCGTCACGTACACGCTGGCCGATTTCGCGCCGTTCTCGATCAGCGCGCGCGCCGCGTTCACCAGCGTGCCGCCGGAATCGACGATGTCGTCCACCAGGATGCAATCGCGGCCTTCGACCTCGCCGATCACGTGCATCACTTCCGACACGCCCGCGGCCTGGCGGCGCTTGTCGATGATGGCGAGGTCGGTGCCCAGGCGGGTGGCGATGGCACGCGCCCGCACCACGCCGCCCACGTCGGGCGAGACGATCATCAGGTTGCGGCTGGCGAAACGCTCCTGGATATCGCGGGAGAACAGCGGGGCGGCCTGCATGTTGTCCACGGGGATGTCGAAGAAGCCCTGGATCTGGCCGGCATGCAGATCCATCGTCAGCACGCGGTTGGCGCCGGCCTCGGTGATCAGGTTGGCGACCAGCTTGGCGGAGATCGGCGTGCGCGATCCGCTTTTGCGGTCCTGCCTTGCGTAGCCGAAATACGGGATCACGGCGGTGATGCGGCGGGCAGAGGCGCGGCGCAGCGCATCGATGGTGATCAGCAATTCCATCAGGTTGTCGTTGGCCGGGTAGCTGGTGCTCTGCACCACGAACACGTCCTCGCCACGGATGTTCTCGTGGATCTCCACGAACACCTCCATGTCCGCGAAGCGCCGCACGGAAGCCCGCGTCAGCGGCAGGCCCAACGCGGCGGCGACCGCCTCGGCCAGGGGGCGGTTGCTGTTGCAGGCGACAATCTTCATGGGGCGGGGATCCAGATGGGGCGATCCGGACCGGAACCGTGGGCCGGGGGAGCCGGCGTTGGGCAACGGCGCGGCCGCGGCGGCGCAAGGCAAGGCGGGCGGCGGCGTTCTAGCAACAGCCCGCCCCCCTGTCCAACGAGCCCGGCTGTCAAGGCCGCTTGGCCGATTCTACGATCGCGGCGCCGGCGGAACGGGCGCACGGCGTGGATTGGTCTGGTTGCCGATCACGTCCTTGATCCCGCCGGCGGCCTCCTGCGCCACCACCAGCGCCACATCGGCCCACAGCCCGGCCAGCGTGCCGCGCGGCACCTGGTTCAGCTGCGCCACCTGCCCGGCCTCCGCCCCGCGCGCATCGGCCACGCGCCAGCGGATTTCCACGCGCTGCTGGTTGCCCGGCATGTCGGCCAGCGACACCTCCGCGCCCACGGCATAATCCGCGCCCTCGGCCTTGTCCTGCACGGTCATGCCCAGCCGGATGAGCTGCTCGCGCATGTGGCGGGCCAGCGCGCGGTTGCCGTCTCCGGGCGCGCCGGTGATGGGGCGCAGATGGATGCGCACCGGCCGGTTCACCAGGCTGTCCGGGTCGGCATCGCGCCGGGCCGCCTCGATGCCGGCGAGCAGGCCGGCGATGGTCGGCGCTGCCTCCCGCCCGGCGCGGCGCAGCATGTCGGGTGCGGCTTCGCTCCAGGTGGCGGCCGGCACCGGCTGGGCCTCGGCCAGGCCGCGCTCCGCGCCGGCGGGATCGCGCACGCGGAAGCCGGGCACCACCTGCGAACCGCGCAGCGCGGCCGAAAGCTCCAGCCGCCAGTCGCCGGGGCGCACCGGCTCGGCCACCGCGGGCAATGCCTCCTCCTGCATCGCCTCGGCCACGGCGCTGGCGTATTGCCCGGCCGCGGCATCGCCCAGCAGCACCTGCCCGGTGGGCACCACCGCCAGCCGCGCCGGCGGAGGCTGGGACAAGCGGGAGGCAAGCGCCCCCGGCCGCCCCTCGAACGGCCGCGGCAGGTCACCGCAGGCGGCAACCAGCAGCACCAGGGCCAGGGCGAGCCTAGAGCAGGACACAGGACACCAGCGTCGCCAGGAAGATCATCGCCATGAACATCCAGAGATAGGGCATGACGTGCCTTATGGCGTGATGATCGACATCTGGTGCCCAATCACGCCACCGCCGGCCAGGGTGCGGCGCCGGTGGCTGAAGAAGCGCGCCTCGTCCGTCAGCGTATCGAGGAACAGTGCCTCCACCGTGCCGGTGCCAGCCGCACGCAGGCGCTCGGCGCAATAGCCGGCGAGGTCGAACTGCCAGCGCTCCGGCCGGCCATCGGCGAAGAAGCGGGCATCGGCGGGGTCGCGCGCCAGCACGGCATCGCGCAGATCGGCCGCCACCTCATAGCTCGCCTGGCCGATGCAGGGGCCGACGGCGGCGGCGATGCGGCTTCGATCCGCCCCCAGGGCTTCCATGGCCGAAAGCGTTGCTTCCAGCACGCCCGAGAGCGCGCCGCGCCAGCCGGCATGGGCGCCGCCGACCACCCCGGCCTCGGCATCGGCGAACAACACCGGGGCGCAATCCGCCGTCACGATGCCGATGGCGATGCCAGGCGTGCTGGTAACGGCGGCATCGGCGCGCGGGCCTTCGCCGGGGCGCCAGGGGGTTTCCACCCGCACCACGTCGGGCCCGTGCACCTGGGTGAGGCCGATGAGGTTGTCCAGCGCCGCCCCCACGGCCTCGGCCGCGCGGCGGCGGTTCTCCAGGATCGCCTCACGCGAATCCTGGCCGGACCAGGCGCAGTTCAGGCTGGCATAGGGCCCCGTGGAAACGCCGCCGCGGCGGGTGAAGAACCCGTGCCGGGCCGCGATTCCGGGGGCGGCGACGAACTCGGCTTCGGTCATGCGGCAAATCCCGGCAGGGGGGGCAGGGCAGGGTGGCAAACCGCCATCGCCTTGAACAGCCGCCCCATCAAATGCGGCTCCGCCAGGCGCTGCGCGGCCTGCATCAGCGCGCCGGCCGTCGCGGGTGGCTGGCGGCCGGCCAGTGCCCGGCTGCGTTCGAACAGGCCAAGCCGGGTGAGGAAAATGCCCTGCGCCACCGGCCCCTGCACCGCAGCACCTGCCTCGCGCGCGATCGCGGCCAGGGCGGCGAAATCCACATGGGCAGTCAGGTCGGCCTCGCCCGCCGGGCCCAGCGGGTCCGCAGCCTCCCCGGCTCGCACTGCCTGCAGGCTGTCACCGGGCGCGGAATGCTCGGGGCCGTAATCGATGAACAGCGCCGCACCCCCGTACGCCACCACGCGGGCGGCCACATGCCGCACCACCGCGCGCGCGGCATCGCTCCATTCCACCACCTCGCCCTCGGCCGCGTCGGGGCCCGGCGGGGCAGGGCAGGGAATTTCCACGAAGCCCCCCCCGGCCACGTGCCGCTCCACCCAGCCGGCGCCGCGGCGCACGCATTGGCGGATCGGTAGCGCATCCAGGAACTCGTTTGCCAACAGCAGCAGCGGGGCAGGGGGCAGGTCCTCGATGCGGTCGTGCCACGCGGCCCCCGGCACCACCGAAGCCTGGCGCGCGCGCAGGGAAGGCGAGGTCTCCACCAGCTGCACCCGCCCGGCCAGACCCGGCGCGGCACGGCGCAGCACCCGCAGCGCATCGCCCATCAGCGTGCCGCGGCCCGGCCCCGCCTCGGCCAGGATCGCATCCTCCGGCGCGCCCATCGCCTGCCACGCCACCGTCGCCCAGGCGCCCAGCAACTCCCCGAACACCTGGGAAATCTCCGGCGCGGTGGTGAAGCCGGCCAGCGGATCGGGCCCGGCGTAGTAGGCGGCGTTGGCCCGGGCCATGAAATGGTCCAGCCGCTCCGGCCCGCTCATCGCGCGCGCGCGACCAGCACCAGCCCCAGCAGCAGCATCGGCAGGCTCAGCAACTGGCCCATCGTGGCGCCGGCATAGAGGTAGCCGAGATAGGCATCCGGCTCGCGGAAGAACTCGCCGATGATCCGCGCCACCGCGTATCCGCACAGGAACACGCCGGTGAGCATCCCGGTTCGTGCCCGCACCGCATCGCTGCGGGCCAGAAGCACCATCACCGCCAGCAGCACCAGGCCTTCCATGCCGGCCTGGTAGAGCTGGCTGGGGTGGCGCAGCACGTCGCCGCCATGGGCGAAGTGCATCGCCCAGGGCAGGCCGGGCGGGGCTTCACGGCCCCACAGCTCGCCGTTCATGAAGTTGGCGATGCGGCCAAGGAACAGCCCCACCGGCGCCACCACCGCCACCCGGTCGGCAAAGCCCCACAGCGGGATGCCATGCTTGCGGCAATAGGCGAAGGTGGCGATCGCCACCCCCAGCATGCCGCCATGGAACGACATGCCGCCCTGCCACACCTGGAAGATCGCCACGGGGTCGGCGAGGTATTTTTCCGGCTGATAGAACAGCACGTAACCAAGCCGCCCGCCGAGCACCACGCCGGCCGTCGCCCAGGTGAGGTAGTCATCCGCCTGCAGCGGGGTTGCCACCACGGGCGTGCGTTCCACCAGCCGGCGCATCCAGCGCCAGCCGATCACCAGCCCGCCGATATAGGCCAGCGCGTAGTAGCGCAGCACCAAGGGGCCCAGCACCAGCAGCGTGGTGCTGTCGGGGAACAGTTCGAAGCTCATGCCACCCCATCCGGGTCGTGTTGCAGGATCGCGGCGTAGCGCGCCACGCCCGCCTCCAGCGAGGTGAACTGCCCCGCGAAGCCCGCCGCGCGCAGCCGGCCCATCGGCGCCTCGGTGAAGCTCTGGTAGCGGCCGCGCAGCACCTCCGGCATGTCGATGAACTCCATGCCGGGCACGGCGCCGGAAGCACGGCACACCGCCTCGGCCACCGACCGGTAGCTGCGCGCGGTGCCGGTACCCAGGTTGAACAGCCCGTTCACCCCGGGATGGTCCAGCAGCCACAGCATCACATCCACGGTATCGCCCACCCAGATGAAATCCCGCCGCTGCTCGCCATCCGCCACATCGGCCCGGTCGGAGCGGAACAGGCGCGGCGCGTGGCCGGCGCGCACCTCGTCCAGCTTCACCTTCACCACGGAGATCATCGCGCCCTTGTGCGCCTCGTTCGGGCCATAGACGTTGAAGAACTTCAGCCCCGCCCATTGCGGCGGGCGCGACGCCCCGGTGGCCAGGGTGCGCGCCACCCACAGGTCGAAGGCGTGCTTGCTCCAGCCATAGAGGTTCAGCGGCCGCAACCGCTCCAGCCCCTCCAGCCCATCCTCGAAGCCCTGGCCGCCATCGCCATAGGTGGCGGCGGAGGAGGCATAGACCATCCGCACCTCGCGCGCCGCGCACCAGCGCCACAGGCGCTGCGGCAGCTCCACGTTCGCGGCCCACACCAGATCGCCATCCGCCGCCGTGGTGGAGCTGATGGCGCCGAGATGGAACACCATCTCCACCGGCGGATGCCCGTCCAGGAACCCATCCAGCTCCTCCGGCGCCACGATCCGCGCCGGCGGATGGGCGGCCAGGTTGCGCCATTTGCCGTTGCTGCGCAGCCGGTCCACGACAACGGTTTCCAGCCCGCGGCGCACCAGTGCCGCGTGCAGGTTCGAGCCGATGAAGCCGGCGCCTCCGGTGACCAGGATCATGGAATCGGCGTATAAGGCTGCCCGCGCCTGTCGTATAGCCGACCGGGCCAAGCCCATGGAGAATCGACATGGCCGACACCCCCCCCGGAAACCGCCCCCGGCTGTTCGACGACTTGGCCGGCATTGCCGGCGGCGCCGTCTCGGCCATCGCCGGCCTGAAGGATGAGGCAGAGGCGATGGTCCGCGCCCGTGTGGACGAGGCGCTGCGCCGGCTCGACCTGGTGCGCCGCGAGGAGTTCGAGGCGGTGGCTGCCATGGCCGCCCGCGCCCGCGAGGCCCAGGAAGCGGCCGAGGCCCGCCTCACCGCGCTGGAGGCAAAGCTGGACGAACTCACCCGCAAGCCCGGCGGCGGCGGCCCAGGCATGATCGCCTGAGGTACGGCGCGCACGGGCGTATCTTAATACGCCAGTTTAAGTTCACACGACTGTCTCTTGATTCGCTCTTGCGACACCCCTGCGGCCTTGCCTAGGCTTATATCCATGGCGACCGGAGCAGCGGCGCCATTTCACCCTTGGGGAGACACCGCATGTCCGCCCATGCAGCCACCTACAGCGACCTCGCCGCCAATCCGCTCGATGTCGTCGAGCAGATCGTCGCCGCCAACGATTGGCTGTGCGACCGGCGCAGCGAATCCGAAATGGCCGCCGAGGCCCCGGGCCGCTGGTGCGACTACGGGCTGTATTTCTCCTGGTCGAACGAAATCAGCGCCATGCACTTCACCTGCGCCTTCGACCTGAAGGTGCCGGAACGCCGCCGCGCGGCACTCTATGAACTGCTGGCCCTGGCCAATGACCGCCTGTGGATCGGCCATTTCGGCCTGGATGCCACCGACGGCATGCCGGTGTTCCGCCACTCCGTGCTGCTGCGCGGCGCCCCCGGCGCCTCCGCCGAAAGCCTGGAAGACATGGTGGACATCGCCATCAGCGAATGCGAACGCTTTTTCCCCGCCTTCCAGTTCGTGCTCTGGGGCGGCAAGCCCCCCGCCGAGGCGCTGCAGGCCGCCATGCTGGAGTGCGTCGGCGAAGCGTGATTTGATCCGGCCTCCCACTGGAGGCCCGCGCCCATGACCAACATCCCCCCCATCCTGCTCGTCGGCTTCGGCAAGATGGGCGGCGCCATGCTCGCCGGCTGGCGCGAACGCGGCCTGGCCCCCTCCGTGGCCGTCGATCCCACCCTGCCGCCCTCGCCGGGCCCGGAAGTCACCGTGGTGGCCGATGCCGCCGCCATCCCCGCCGGCTTCAAGCCCGCGGCCATCGTGCTGGCGGTGAAGCCGCAGAACGCCGCCGAGACCCTGCCGCTCTACGCCCGCTTCGCCGGCGATGCCGTGATGCTCTCCATCATGGCCGGCCGCACCCTCTCGGGCATGCGCACCCTGCTCGGCGACAACGCCGCCATCGTGCGCGCCATGCCCAACACCCCCGCCGCCGTGCGCCAGGGCGTGACCGTCGCCTGCCCCGGCCCCGGCGTCTCCACCACCCAGCGCGCCCTGTGCGACACGCTGCTCGCCGCCATCGGCTCGGTGGCCTGGGTGGACGACGAAGGCCTGATCGACCCCGTCACCGCCGTTTCCGGCAGCGGCCCGGCCTATGTGTTCCTGCTGGCGGAGCTGATGGAGCAGGCCGGGCTGGAACAGGGCCTGCCCCCCGCTTTGGCCCGCCAGCTGGCGCGCGAAACCGTCTCCGGCTCCGGCGCCCTGCTCGCCGCCAGCGCCGAAGACGCGGCCCAACTGCGCAAGAACGTCACCAGCCCGGGCGGCACCACCGCGGCGGCACTGTCCGTGCTGATGGAATCAGACGCCATGCCGGCCGCACTCTCCAAGGCGATTGCGGCCGCCACGAAGCGCTCGCGGGAGCTGGCAGGGTAAAGCAAGCGGTTCTTTTTTGAAAAAAAGAACCAAAAAACTTTTCTACGTTTGATGCGGAGAGACCGAGTCTTTCCGCACCAAATTCATAAAGTCTTTTTGCTTCTTTTTCTTCAGAAAAAGAAGACTCTTTCCTTCTTCCCCTGATTCCGGGTGACATTCCCGCCCCGCGCCCCCATCTTCCGCCCATGGACGACGCACCGGACATTGAAGCGGCCCTCGTCGCCGCCTGTTTCGAAGAGATTGCCGCGCGCGGCTGGGCGCGGCTCTCCATCCCTGCCGCCGCACGCGCCGCGGGCCTCCCGCTCGATGCCGCCCGGCGCCACATCCCCGATCGCTGCGCCCTGCTGCGGCGCTTCGGCGCCATGGCCGACGCCTTCGCGCTGAAG
This sequence comes from Alphaproteobacteria bacterium, assembly GCA_026400815.1. GTDB lineage: Bacteria > Pseudomonadota > Alphaproteobacteria > Acetobacterales > Acetobacteraceae > CAMDGX01. The sequence continues at coordinate 16,962 of JAPLOI010000055.1, read as the reverse complement.
GACGCCCCGGCCGAGGGCCTGCCGCGCGACCGGCTGTTCGACCTCGTGATGCGCCGCATCGATTTCCTGCAGGCCCACCGCGCCGGCGTGATCGCCCTGCTGCGCGGCGTGCCCTTCGATCCCATGGCCGCAGCACTGCTGGCCGGCGCCAGCCTGCGCAGCATGGCCTGGCTGCTGGAAGCCTCCGGCTGCGGCGGTGGCCCCCTGCCCCTGCGCGCCGCCGGCCTGCTCGCCGTCTGGGGCTACACCGTGCAGGCCTGGCAGAAGGACGACAGCGCCGACCTCTCGGCCACCATGGCCGCCCTGGACCGCGCCCTGTCCCGCGCCGAACAGGCCGCCGGCTGGCTCTCCCCGCGCCGCGCCGCCGAAACCACGCCCGACGTACCCTTCACGGAACAGGAAGGATAATCACATGCCCAGCGACAAGTCGTGGCCGCCCAACCCCTGGCAGAACATGTCCTGGCCCACCGGCACCATGCCGGGGGTGGAGGAGTTCCAGAAGATGCTGGGCGACCTCAAGCTGCCCGGCGCCCCGGGGGCCGATGCGCTGATGCGCGCCCACCAGCGCAACCTGGAAGCCCTGTCGGCCGCCAACCGCATCGCCCTGGAAGGCGCCCAGGCCGTCGCCCGCCGGCACATGGAGATCATGCAGCAAACGATGGCGGAGCTGACGGAAACACTGAAGGCCCTGGCCGGCGGCGACGGCCCGCAGGACAAGGCCGCCAAGCAGGCCGAGCTGCTGAAGACCACCTATGAGCGCGCGGTGGCCAACACCCGCGAGATGGGCGAGCTGATCCAGAAAGCCAATGGCGAGGCGCTCGGCGCGCTGAACAGCCGCGTGGCCGAGGCGCTCGATGAACTGCGCGACCTGGTGAAGCAGGCCAAAGCCTAGAGCTCAGGCGCGGCGCAGCAGCAGCCGCGTCAGCCCATCCGGCCCGGTTTCTTCCGCGAGCACCTCGTGGCCGTGCTCGCGCGCGCTGCGCGGCACGTTGCGCCGCGGCTCCTCGCCTTTCAGCACCACCAGCAGCGTCTCCCCTGGCGCCATCCGGTCCAGGGCCAGGCGGGTGCGTACGAAGGTCATCGGGCAGAGGTCGCGCGTGATGTCCAGCGTGCGGTCCGCCTCGGTGTTGCCGTCCTCGGCCATGGCCTCGCCACCCCATCCAATGTTGTCGTGCCGCAAAAACGTCCGTTGCGAAGCGATGCCGCCCGATTCATATATACGGCAAGTCCAAACCCATGAAAGGGGCCATGAATGTCCGACGATGCCGGAACTGCCGATGTATTGGCGCTGACCGCGCAGATCGTGTCCGCCCATGTCTCCAAGAACAACGTGGCGCCAGACGCCCTGCCGGCCCTGATCCAGGATGTGTACCGCACCCTGTCCACCGTGGGGCGCGAGCCGGCGCAGGCCGATAAGCCGACGCCCGCCGTGCCGGTGAAGAAATCCATCTTCCCCGACCACATCATCTGCCTGGAGGACGGCAAGAAGCTCAAGATGCTGAAGCGCCACCTCAAGACCTCCTTCAACCTCACGCCCGACCAGTATCGTGAGCGCTGGGGCCTGCCGGCCGACTACCCCATGGTCGCGCCCGACTACGCCAGCCACCGCTCCTCCCTGGCCAAGAAGATCGGCCTCGGCACCAAGCCGCGCGCCCGTTGAGCAACGCGCGGGGCTGAACGGCGGGGCAGCCCGCCCCCTGCATGGACACGGCGAGCCCCTATCGGCTACGCAGGTCCTGATACGGCACGGTGGGTCCGGCCCACCCGTGCCGTTGGGCGCCGCCATGCCCTGAAGGCATCAATTGGGGGCGTGGGCCACGGTGGGCACGGGAGATCGGATGGAAAGCCGCATCGAACGCCTCTGCGTCGAACGGGGCCTCAAGATGACGGGGCAGCGCCGCGTGATCGCGCGCGTACTGTCAGACGCCGACGACCATCCCGACGTGGAGGAGCTGTACCGCCGCGCGGTGCAGCTGGATGCCCGCATCTCGATTGCCACCGTGTATCGCACCGTGCGCCTGCTGGAGGAGCGCGGCATCCTGGAACGCCGGGATTTCGGCGGCGGCCGCGCCCGCTACGAACCCACCGAGCACGGCCACCACCACCACCTGATCGACGTGGAGACCGGCCATGTCATCGAATTCGAGGACCCGGAGCACGAGCGCGTGCTGAAGGCCATCGCCACCCGCCTGGGCTTCGACCTCGTATCCCACCGGCTGGAGCTGTTCGGCCGCCGGCGCGAGCCCCAGCCCGCCGAAACCGCCGCGCCGAAGCGCGCCCCGAACGGGACAGGCCGCCGTCCGTGAACACCCCCACCATGCTCGATGCCCCCGCCGATCCCGATGCCGGCTTCGGCGAGCTGCGCAGCGGCACGCTCGGTGTGCGCATCGCCACCACCGCCGCCGAGATCGATGCCGCCCAGGCGCTGCGCTACCGCATCTTCTATGAGGAGATGGGCGCCCACCCCGATGACGCCACCCGCGCCACCCACCGCGACCGCGACCGCTTCGATGCGGTGGCCGACCACCTCCTGGTCGTCGACCACGCCATCGGCCCGGGCCCGGAAGGCGTGGTCGGCACCTACCGCCTGATCCGCAGCCAGGCCGCCCAACGCGTCGGCGGCTTCTACTCCGCCGACGAGTACGAACTTGGCGCCGTGATCGCCTTCCCCGGCGAGGTGATGGAACTCGGCCGCTCCTGCGTCGATCTCGCCCACCGCAACCGCGCCGTGATGCAGCTGCTGTGGCGCGGCATCGCCGCCTATGTCTTCCGCCACCGCATCGGCCTGATGTTCGGCTGCGCCAGCCTGCCGGGCACCGACCCCGACGCGCTGGCCACCGAGCTGACCTACCTGCACGCCCACCACCTGGCCCCGCCGGAGCTGCGCCCGCGCGCCGTTGCCTCCCGCTACGTGGAGATGCGGCGCATGGACCCCGCCACGATCGCACCGCTGCGCGCCCTGGCCGCCCTGCCACCGCTGATCAAGGGCTACCTGCGCCTGGGCGGCTTCGTCGGCGACGGCGCGGTGATCGACAGCCAGTTCAACACCGTGGACGTTGCCATCGTCGTGAAGACCGACCTCATCACCGACAAATACTTAAAGCATTACGAACGCACCACACGGGAGCCGGAAGCATGAGCCGGTTCGACGTGATCATGACCTCCCCGCGCCTGGCCGAACCCGCCGTGGCGGTGCTGGAGGCGGCCGGCTGCACCATCCACTACATGCCGCCCTACCCCAGCGCCGAGGCCGTCGCCGCGCTCACGCGGGAGGTGCAGGCGCACGCCATCCTCACCCGCCAGGGCCCGGTCACCGCCGCGGCGCTGGATGCCTCCGCGCGCCTGTCGATCGTCGCCCGCCACGGCGTGGGCGTGGACGACGTGGACCTGGAAGGCGCCCGCGCCCGCGGCATCATGGTAGCCCGCGCGCCGGGCTCCAACACCCGCGCGGTGGCGGAGCACACGCTGGCCATGATCCTGGCCATGGCCAAGGATTTCCGCGCCCTGGGCGAGACGATCGCCGCCGGCAACTGGCGCGGCGGCGCCACCAAGGTGCGCGACATCCGCGGCCTGCGCCTCGGCCTGCTCGGCTTCGGCGCCATCGCCCGCGACGTGGCGCTGCTCGCCCAGCCCTTCGGCATGCACATCATGGCCCTCGGCCGCCCCGGCGGCACCACCACCCTGCCCGACGGCATCTCCGCCGCGCCAGACCTCCCCACCCTGCTGCGCCACAGCGAGGTGCTGTCGCTGCACTGCCCCTACGCGCCGCAGACCCACCACATCATCAATGCCGCCGCCCTCGCCCAGATGCCCGCCGGCAGCTGGCTGGTGAACACCGCCCGCGGCGGCCTCATCGACGAAGCCGCCCTGCATGCGGCGCTGGACAGCGGCCACATCGCCGGCGCCGCGCTGGATGTGTTCGAAACCGAACCGCCCCCCGCCGACTACGCCCTGCGCACCCACCCCCGCGTGCTCGCCACCCCGCACGTCTCGGGCGTGACCGACGGCTCGCTGGTCAACATGGGCCTCATGGCCGCCGAATGCATCGCCGCCCACCTCACCGGCCAGCCCGTCCCGGCAGAACGCATCGTAGTTCCGCCCCGGGCCCCGACCAAGGGCTCCGCCCTTGGATCCCGCTGGGGCCTTAGGCCCCAGACCCCTTCACTTTTCCGCCTTCGGCGGGGGAGGGGCCATCCGGGTCTCTCCACCACTTCGACGGCCCCTCCCCCGCGGAAGGCGGAACAAACTGATGTGGGTCCAGGGACCTCAGGTCCCTGGCGGGGTGCAGGGGCAGCGCCCCTGCCGGGTCCAGGGCAGAGCCCAGGTCTTGCCTCCCCTCAACCAAGGAGATGCGCTTGCTGCGGATGGTGGCCTGGGGTGTGGTGTCGGCGTTGGCGTTGCCGCCGGTGCATCTGGTGCCGGTGTTGTGGTTGGCCGTGCCGGCGTTGCTGCGGGCGGTGGGTGGCCAGGCGCGGTGGCGGGGGGCGTGGGCGGCGGGGTTTGCGTTCGGGTTCGGGCATCATGTGGCCGGGCTGTACTGGGTGACAGAGGCGATCCTGTTCGAGGCGGCGCGCTACTGGTGGCTGGTGCCGCTGGCGGTGCCGGCGCTGGCGGCGGTGATGGCGCTGTTCATCGCGGCGGCGACAGCGGTGGCGTGGCGGTTTCCGGCGGGTTGGTCGCGGGTGGCGGCGCTGGTCGGGGCCTGGGGGGTCGCGGAGCTGGCGCGGCAATTCGTGCTGACCGGGTTTCCGTGGAACCCCTGGGGCAGCGTGTGGGCGGTGCCGGGGTGGGCCGGCGACGTGATGCTGCAGCCGGCGGCGTGGCTGGGGGTGCATGGGCTGACGCTGCTGACGCTGGGATTGGCGGCCACGCCGTTGTTGGGGCGGCGGGCGGTGGCGGGCGGGCTGGCTGTGCTGGCGCTGTGGGCCGGGCTGGGCTGGTGGCGGTTGGGGCAGCCGGCAGGGGCGGCGCCGGGGGTCACCGTGATTCTCGTGCAGGGGAACGTGGAGCAGGGGCAGAAATGGGATCGCGGCCTGATGGCGGCGATCTTCGATCGGTACCTGGCGCTGACGCGCGAGGCGGTGGTGGGCAGCGAGGGGCCGGCGGTGGTGGTCTGGCCGGAGACGGCGAGCCCGTATTTACTGGATCGGGACGCGGGCGCCTGGGCGATGATCGCGGCGGCCAGCCGGCGGGCGGATGGCACGGTGGTGCCCTCGCTGGTCGGCACGGTGCGCTTCGACGGGGCGCGACGGCCTTATAACAGCCTGGTGGCGCTGGCCGGGGCGGGGCCACCGGTGGCGCTCTACGACAAGTGGCATCTGGTGCCGTTCGGCGAGTACCAACCCAACTGGCTGCCGCTGCCGGTGGAGTTCGGGCCATCGGGCTTCCAGCCGGGCCCTGGGCCGGAGACGTTGCGGGTGCCCGGGCTACCCCCAGTTTCGCCGCTGATCTGCTACGAGGCGATCTTCCCCGGCACGGTGCTGGACCGATCAGACCGGCCGGATTGGCTGGTGACGGTGACTAACGATGCCTGGTTCGGCAATTCCTCCGGCCCGCGCCAGCACCTCGCCGCCGCACGGCTGCGCGCGGTGGAGGAGGGGCTGCCGATCATGCGTGCGGCCAATACGGGCATCTCCGCCGGCTACGACGCCTTCGGGCGGGAGCTCGGCCGGATCGGCATGAACGAGATGGGCGCAATTTCGGTAGCGCTGCCGGGTGCGTTGCCGCCGACGCTGTTCGCGCGCTGGGGGTTGGCGGTGCCCGCGTTTCTATCGCTTTTAACGCTTGGCATAGCGGTGGGATGCGCCTGTTTGTCACGAATTCTCTACGGACGAGACAAACCAACGGGTGTTTCATAATTTGTTGACGATCTTAGGTTGCAGCGCTAAGGTTTCGAGCAACCAGGAACGGGTGGCCCATGCGGGGTTGCGCGCGCTGGACCGGTTGAGTCGGGGCAGGATGCCCGACAGCAGGATGGGGTAGGCATGTCGGGATCGATCGGTGACGGGGACGAAGAGCCCGGCGCACGCCCTGAGCGGGAATCGCGTTCGAGCCCGATCGACGCCCATGTTGGCTCGCGCATTCGCCTGCGGCGCACGCTGCTGGGCATGTCGCAGGAGCGGCTGGGCGAGGCGCTGGGGCTGACCTTCCAGCAGGTTCAGAAATATGAGCGCGGCGTGAACCGGGTGGGGGCTTCCCGCCTGTTCGACCTGTCGCGCGTGCTCGATGTGCCGATCAGCTTCTTCTTCGACGACATGCCGGAACCGCTGGCAGCGAGCTATGGCGGCCAGGCCGCGGCACTGGGCGCACGGCGCAGCTTCGGCTTCGCCGATGGCCAGGAAAGCTTCGGCGGCGCCGCCGACGAGGCCATGAACCGGCGCGAGACGCTGGAACTGGTGCGCGCCTATTACCGCATCACCGACCCGGCGGTACGCAAGCGCGTGTTCGAGCTGATCAAATCCCTGGTGCCCGAAGGCGGCGAGTAGCGTTCGCTACGGCCGCGTGGCGGAGAGGGTGTCTGCCCTACAATAATCCATAAAATTCCATCAAGGTCCATATATAATAGGTATCTCGGGGTATTACGTCGATATCGCGTCTAGCTCGATCCACCCGGAGCCCATTGCATCTCGCTTTGTCTTGGGGGTAGAAGTGGGGGTAGGAGCCTTGGGGGTAGACGCGATGGGCAAGCTTTCAGCAGTTATGGTCAGGGCGCTGAAATACCCAGCGGGCAAGGGGCGTCCGGTCCGCTTCGGGGACGGCGATGGCCTGTATTTGCAAGTGGCACCTGGCGACACCAAGAGTTGGCTGCTTCGCTTCACGATGAACGGCAAGGCCCGTGAAATGGGGCTCGGCGCCGCTGGCGAGCCGCCCAACGGCGTCCCACTCGCAAGAGCCCGTGTCCTGGCAGCGGAGGCCCGCTCAAAATTGCGTGATGGTGTTGACCCGATTGCTGAGCGCCGGTCAGAGCGGCGGCTAAAGCTCCGCGCCGAAATCGAAGCCATGGACCGCACATTCGAAGCTGCGGCGATGGCTTTGGTCGCAAGCAAACGTGAGGGATGGCGGAGCCAGAAGCATGCCGCTCAATGGCTGGCCACACTTCAAGCACATGCGTTTCCGATCATCGGCGCCATGCCGGTGGCGGACATTTCAACCGACGAGGTCTTACGCGTTTTGCGCCCGATTTGGGGGCGCACGCCGGAGACGGCATCGCGCCTGCGTCAACGGATAGAAGCAGTCCTGGATGCTGCTCGCGTAAAGGGTTGGTGCTCGGGCGAAAACCCCGCCCGATGGAAGAGCCATCTCGCCGGTGAACTCCCCCAGCCGAGAAAGGTTAAGCGAGTGCAGCACCGCCCCGCGTTGCCGTGGACCCAGATGCCCTCGTTCATGGCTGCGTTATCGACGCACAAAGGGATTTCCGCGTTTGCATTACGTTTTGTGATCTTGACCGCCGCCAGGACGGGTGAGGTTCGGGGCATGACGTGGCGCGAGGTCGACTTAGAGGGCAAGGTTTGGGCGGTTCCGCCTGACCGCATGAAGGCCCAGCGATTGCATCGCGTTCCCATGTCATCCGCGGCGCTAGCTGTGTTGCAAGAATTGCGGCCGCTGATGTGCAAGCCCGACGATTTGGTGTTCCCAAGCACACGCAAGGGCATTGCGCTAAGCGATATGTCTTTAAGCATGCTGGTTCGCGGGATGGCGTGCGACGGGTTGGCCGAGGGCGCGCCGCCACGCTGGCGTGACGCGGAGGGCCGAGCCGTCGTACCGCATGGCTTCCGCTCCACGTTCCGTGATTGGGCTGGTGAGACCAGACCAGAGGGGCGCGAGGTGGTCGAGGCGGCTCTTGCTCACAGCATCAAAGACAAGGCCGAGGCGGCCTACGCACGATCGGACCTGCTCGAAAAGCGGCGTGCGTTGATGGATGCTTGGGGGGATCTATGCTGCCGTAGCGCAGAGGATAAACTATGACACCGGAAGTGACGATACCGCCCGCTTGGGTGCCATTGCGGGATCTGCCCTCGTGGGTAGAAAAGGTCTTCGGCTACCGCCCGGATGCACGTTGGCAGATCGAGGTATTTGAGACGATCCGTGCCGGTCAGGAGGGTGGTCAACAGATCCGCCACCGCGTTGCACCATACGTACTTCATCAGTCTGGAGAGCTTATTTTAGCTGCCAAGACCCAACTCTATCGCGGGCTTGGACCAAGCGGAGTGGGCTTATCCAAGCACAGCAAAGACGATTTATCTGTAGTGGATTGGTCGGTCGTAAATATACGTCCGCCAGAATTTGACATCGATTTAGGTGTGTGCCCAGACAATCATCTTCATCCGTTTCCGATTCAAGTATTTTGGTCTGATATTTATTTAATAGAAAATTCGAAGGAATTAAAAACATTTCAATTATCTCCTTCGACTCAGGATTATTATCTGTCAGGGAAAAGTGGGGCGCCCGGGCGTCCTAGCAGCGGTTCTTTTATTAAGGCTGAATTGCAGCGTCGTATAGACGAAAATATTGTAAAAAACTCACTTGTTCAAGAAGCAACCGCTCTCCACGAATTTTTAAAAATCCATTATCCAAAATCACCAGAAATGTCAATTAAAACAATCGAGAATCAGATTCGACCAATCTACAGGAAGTGGAAGAACGCCAACCCATGAAAATATAATTTCGTGGGCTTTTCGTGGGGCTTTTTCGTGGCCTGAGATCAATGGCTCGATGTGGGCATCTTCACTAGGCCCAAGGAGCCCGCCGTGGACGCGCCTTTCTTTCCCCCCGCACCCCAAAACCCGAAATTCCGTAGGCCACTGTATGTCGTAGACGACCCGCTACTAACCGCCGCCGAGGCGGCAGCGGAACGCGGACAGGCCCGCTCGACGTTCTGGCGCGACGTCGCCGCCGGTCGCGTCCCGGCAGCCTATTACGTCACCCCCCGTAGCCCACGGTGGCGCCGCTCAGAAATCATTGCGTCAGTGCAGGCGACAAAAGCCCGGCCCAAAAACGCGGACACTGACCATCAGTAAAGACACCGGCCCGTTGGAACCGAGCCGGCGTCCTTTAAGTCAGTTTGCATAAGACTTTTAGCACGTATCGACTCCTGACTCCAGCGGGCTCTCCCTCGGAGACCTAAAATGACGCCCAAACACGACAAGAACACTTCCAGTTTTGGACCGGCGCTACCGCAGCACAACCGCACGCTGACCATCGACGAAATGATTATCGGTTGCCTCCGGGAGGGAGCAATAGGCTCCGCGCACCTTTTGCGCGCGATGAAGGCCGGAAAAATTGCACTTCTGCCAATCAGTACAAATGTTGATCCCGCAGAAGTCGAGATCCTACTTAAAAACAAACTTGCTAAGCCGACTGTCATTCTTGTCGGCGACGATGACGGCATGGATCGCGGACCGGCAGGCTTTCCCGCAATAAAAGTTATTGTGCGCTGGTCAAAGAAGATCTTACTCCATGCATCTGGCGCTGAGATTTGGCACTACGACCTAGCCGTAAAGGCGGCGAGTGAAAATGGTCACTGCCTATTGATTGAATGTAACGCAAGGACCCTATCTGCTTGGATGGCGGTCATTGCGGCGGAAGGGCGTTTGCCTCAGACATTTTTGGTTTTGCCTAAAGACGGCCAGCATCCGATCTCCGGTGCCAAGGGGAAGGTGCAATGATGACATCTTCCGCTACGCCGGATTTACATGTATGTAATACATTTATAAAATTTTGGCTTGAGCGTACGGGTGCGCCGCACATCACGCTCGTGGCAATCGTCCCTGATGGCCCGACGACAACAACGACTTATTCGCTTGGGCACCTGGGAGATGCGTTGGATTGGATAGAAAAATGCCAACTCAACGAGAAAAACGTTTACTTCCAACCCAATGAAACACCCTTCGGGTGCGTGTCCAAGCCCCGGAAGAGTACTATGGTTGCGGCGCTCACTCGCTTCGCCGACATCGACCCACTCGACGCAGAAATTCCATTGAAAGAAGAGCGCGCTAGGCTTTCCAGATTAGCAGTGGCCCTAGCGGAGGACCAAGAGTTTCCGCCGACGGCGGTTGTCGACTCGGGGAACGGCCTTCAACTGATTTGGGTTGTGGAGCGTGAGCCGCTTTCGGCGGAGGCAATCGATCGGATTGAAGCCGAAACCCGCGATATTGAGGCCGCACTCGGAGCAGGCGGGACCCAGAATATCGACCGCCTTCTACGCCTGCCAGGCACGGTCAATTTTCCGAGCGCGAAAAAGCGACGCTTGGGCCGTGGGGTATCCCATGCAAAGCTGATCCACTGCGAGCCGATCACTTATTCTGCGGCCCAGGCCGCTGCTCTTGGCCCCCATTTTGATGCCCGGTTCGCTGATAGCGACCTCGTCCGCCGCAAGCCGAAGAAGGGCGTGTCCGCAAACACGACCAACCCGAAGTCGGACGGTGATGTGGCTGCTTTGATAGGCGAGCTTCGCAGCGCTGGTGCTGAGCGGATCGGCAGCGTGGAATCACTGCCGCTGTTCCTCAAACTGCGGTTGCTGGCGCAGCTATCGAGCCGAAACCGTCTGTCGGATCGCTGGTCGGGCCTAGTCGATGACCTCACCGAGCGGGGCCTCGACGACAGCCGCAGTGCAGCGGATTTTAGTCTGGCTGCGATGCTGAAGGCCGCGGGGTTCTCGCCGAAGGAGGTCGGCCTGCTTCTCTTCGCTTATCCCCACGGCAAAATCGTTGCCGGTGGCTGGGTAAGCCTCGATCAGAAGCTCCGCCACGCCGCGCGATGTGCCTTGCGGTCGTACGATCAGGGACGGGCGGACACGAACGAACAAGCCGAAGAAAATAAGGCAGGCCGGACGGCTGAACGCACAGACCTGCTAGTAGATGGCGCCGATTTGCCCGCGACCGCCATAAGGATTCGTGACATTTTGGCGACACAAGACAACTTATACGATCGCGGAGTTCCGGTTCGGTTGGTCTTTGACGAGCGGACTGGGGGTGTGATGACCCAGCTGCTTCGAGTTGAGGGGATAGTCCGTGAGGTCCACCGAGTTGCGCGGCCACACGCACGAACACGAAAAGCCGATCAGAGTACCGTAGTCCCCGTGACGCTGTCAGACCGTGTTGCGCGGCTGTATTTGGACATGCAAGGCGAATGGAAACTGCGGCCGCTTAACGGGATAGCCAATGCTCCATTGCTGCGGCCCGACGGCACAATAATTTCGGGTGACGGCTACGACCCAGGCACTGGATTTTACTCGGAGCATGTTCCCGACGTAACCCCTATGGTCCCTATGATGCCTATGCTTTTCGAGGCGAAGGCAGCGCTGACTCGTCTGCGCGAGCGCTTCCGGACTTTCGCGTTCGCCGACGCCACTTTCATCAGCCTTGAGAGTAGCTCAGTGCCCGTGGTCGACGTTAGTCTCAAGCCTGGGCGTGACGAAAGCGCATTCCTGTGTGGATTGCTGACGGCCGTGTGCCGTCCGAGCCTGCCTCTTGCTCCTGGTCTGATGCTGACCGCGGCGTCGATGTCAGGTGCTGGTGCAGGAAAAGGACTGCTGGCTCGCTGCATCTGCAGCATAGCGTTTGGCCGCCCGCCTCACGCGGTGACTGGAGGCAGCACTGTCGACGAGCTGGAGAAGCGGATCGCCTCGGAGCTCATGTTGGGTGGGCCTGTACTGTTTCTTGACAACCTGAACGGCCAGTCTCTCCGGTCAGACCTTCTCGCGAGTGCAATCACCGAGCGACCCGCGAGGATACGGGTTCTGGGGCGGTCGGAGATGGTGTTGCTCAACGCGTCGGCGTTTATCGTCTTGACAGGAAATGGCCTTACGGTCTCGGAGGACTTAGCGCGCCGGTTCATTACCGTTGAGCTTGATCCTGGTAGCGAAGATCCTGAGGCCCGCCCATTTACAGGGGACATATTGGCAGAGGTGAGTGCGGACCGGGCCGCCTTGCTGGCTGACGTTTTGACGATTTGGCGTTGGGGGGCAATGAACGACCTGCCTCGTGGTCGCCCTATGGGGAGCTTTCGCGACTGGGCTCAGCAAGTGCGTGATCCGCTGTTGGCTTTGGGTTGTACAGACCCTGCGGACCGTGTGAGCGAAGCGAAGTCTCGTGACACAAGGCGCCAGATGGTCGGCGAGGTGTTTGCTATGTGGTGGGAATGCCATCACGACTTGCCAATCACGGCGGCTCTGGTCGACCAACGGGTGATCGAGATACTAGACCCGCAGGGGCGTGGGCGACAGTTCATTGCTGCGGCATTAGAGAAGCTTGCTGGTACCAGAATGGCTGGGTTCGTGTTGGTTCGGAAGGCTTCAATCGGCAAGTGGGGGGCGGCGACATATTCTCTACGCCAATCAGAGCAGCAGCCAGCAAGCATAGGCGTCATAGGGGGCATAGGGGCGGGTGCATCTGTCCAGTCTGAAACGGGTGATACCCGTGATGCCGGAGCTGGAGCTGGGTGGAGCGAGAGGATATGACCCCCGCCGAAGTCATCGCGGTGGCGGACGAAGCCGGTGTCCGGATTATGGTTGACGGTGAACATCTGGTTCTCCGGGCGCCCTCTCCTGCGCCAGATGACGTTCGCACCCTAATCCGCGCAAACAAGCCCCAGCTCCTGGCTTGGCTGCGGCCAGGATTGGACGGCTGGTCTAGAGCTGACTGGCATGCCTTCTATGACGAGCGTGCGGGGATCGCCGAGTTCGATGGGGGATTTTCGCGCGAGAAAGCAGAGCAGCAGGCGTTTGAGTGTTGCGTCACCGAATGGCTGAATCGGAACCCTGTGAGTTCGTCGCCTGAGCAGTGCTTGGGTTGTGAAGGCGACCGCCTTCCTATGGCACCCTTGTTGCCATTTGGCATTCCGGACAAGGGTGTTGCGTGGTTGCATTCGCGGTGCTGGCCGCGTTGGCACGCAGGCCAGGAGGCCAAAGCGGTCGCGAGCCTCGCGGTCTTGGGCGTCGGCGCAAAGGCTAGCGCCTCCGGCAGGGATGGGGACGGGCTGGGTTCCGGACATGCGGCCGGGGGGGCTCCGTGACGGTTCTGTGACCGGGACGGTGCCGCCTGGGCCGGGGTTGCGCCATTGCGGGGGGGGGGGCGCAGGGCTGGCCTGAGCGGTGCCGGTTGATTGCATGCTCCGGCGGGGATCGATATCGAACCTGCGATAGCGGGATCAGGAAGGGGCTGGGCATGCGACGGCGGGATGTGATCGGGCTGGCGGCTGGGCTTGCGGCGGTCGGCGAGGTGCGGTCCGAGGTTCGTGGCGAGCGGGTGGAGGGGATCGGCGCCACGATGGAGATCGCCTGGGACCGGTGGGGCATTCCGCATATCAATGCGGAGAGCCAGGAGGATGCGTTCTTCGGGCAGGGCTATGCGGCGGCCAGCATGCGGCTGTGGCAGATGGACCTGGCGCGGCGCCGCTCGCTCGGCCGACTGGCGGTGGCGTTCGGGGCCGAGTTCGTGCCGTTCGACATCGCGGCGCGCACCGTGGCGTTCCGCGGCGATGTGGAGGCGGAATGGCGGCACCAGGACCCGCGGGTGCGGCCGTTGGCGCGGGCCTGGACGCGGGGAGTGAATGCGCGGATCGCCGCCGTTGCCGCCGATCCCGCGCTGCTGCCGCCGGAGTTCGCCGCACTGGGGATGCGGCCGGAGACGTGGGACGAGAACGACCTGATCCGGATGCGGGATTCCTCGGCACCCAACCTGCGCGCCGAGATGCGCCGGGCGGTGCTGGCCGCGCAGGGGGCGTTGGCGCTGGATGGGCTGGCCGCGCCTCTTGATCCGCCCATCACGCTGCACGTGCCGGAGGGGCTGGACTGCGCGAAGCTGCATCCTTCCCAGCTGGCGCTGCTGAACCGGCTGACCGCGCCGTTGCCGTTTGCCCGGGCGCAACGGCAGGGGGATGCGGGCTGGGCCGATCCCGATGCGCGGCAGGGGAGCAATGCCTGGGTGATCGCGCCGTGGCGCAGCGGGACGGGGCGGGCGATCCTGGCCAATGATCCGCATCTGGCGGTTTCGGTGCCGGGGCCGCGGTTCATCACGCATCTGCGGGCACCGGGACTGGATGCGATCGGGGCGGGGCCGGCGACGCGGCCGGGGTTCCAGTTCGGGCACAATGACCGGATCGCCTTCGGGCGGACGGATTTCCAGATCGACCAGGAGGATCTGTACGTTCTGGAGCTGAACGACGATGGCTCTGCCTATCGGGGGCCGGAGGGGTGGCTGCCGATCGCGCGGGTGGAGGAGCGGATCGAGGTGCGCGGGGGCGCAGCGGCGGTGGCGCAGGTGGCGACGACGGCGCTGGGGCCGGTGGTGTTCGAGGATCGGGCGGCACGGCATGCGCTGGTGGCGCGATCGGCGCTGCGGGAGCCCGGGCCCTCGGTGGCGCTGGAGTATGTGGCGGTGGTTCTGGCGCGGAACTGGGACGAGTATCGCGCGGCGATCCGGACCGCGGCCTGGGGCAGCAACTACATGTATGCCGATGTGGACGGGAATATCGGCTGGCAGACGGGCGGGCGGGTGCCGCGGCGGGTGGGGCATGACGGGCTGATGCCGGTGCCGGCGGCGAGCAGGGCGCGGTGGGACGGCTTCCTGGGCCAGGAGGAGATGGTGAGCCGGTTCAACCCTTCAGAGGGGTGGATCGCGACGGCGAACCAGATGCCGTTCCCGCCCGGCTGGCCCGAGGCGCAGGTGACGAGCCGGGAGTGGATCCCGGATGACCGCTACCGGCGGATTGCCACGGTGCTGGGGAACCGAGAGCGGATCGGGCTGGAGGAGAGCCTGGCGTTGCAGCGCGACACGGTTTCGTTGCGGGCGGAGGCGTTGCGGCCGGTGATGGCGGCGCTGGGTGGGGAGGCGGCGGTGGTGCTGCGGGGCTGGGACGGGCGGGTGGAGGCCGGGAGCGAGGCGGCGGCGCTGTTCGAGCTGTGGTGGAGCGACATGGCGGCGGCGGTACGGCAGGCGATGGTGCCGGAGCGGCTGCGCGAGGCGATTCCGCTGGTGCATCCGCATGTGGTGCTGGCGCTGGTGCGGGGCGAGGCGTTTGCCGGGGTGGAGGGGCGGCTGGCGGACCGGCTGGGGCTGGCGCAGGCGGCGCTGGACAGGGCGGCGGAGAGCCTGGCTTCCCGGCCGGAGGGGGCGCGGCGATGGGGCGATCTGCACCGGCTGGAGCTGAGGCATTCGCTTTCGGCCCTGGTGCCGGGTGCGGATGTGACGAGCGCGGGGCTGGGCATTGGCGGCTCCGGCGGGGATGGGGCGACGGTGATGGCGCGGTGGTGGGCGGGGCCGGCGGCGACGCAGGTTTCGGGCGGGGCCTCCTTCGCGGCGGTGATCGATGTGGGGAACTGGGACGCGGCGCGGGCGATCAACCTGCCGGGGCAATCGGGCGACCCGCGCAGCCGGCATTATTCGGACCTGGCGGCGATGTGGGTGGCGGGGGAGACGTTCGCGCTGCGGGTGCGGGGGATCGAGGCGGAGGGGGTGGTTCGGCTTTTTCTGAAATGACATGATATCGGAATGGTCAGGGCGTGGGAGGGCGTGGGGGAGGGCAGGCGCCTTTTCCGAATCTTCGGCGGTTGTAGCGGGCGAAGGCCATGACGTTGCGGGGGATGGGGCGGTCGGTGGGAGTAGGGTGACGCGGGTGGATAGGGGCCTGGGGCGCAGCTTGCGGGGGCGGGGGGGGGGAATTGGAGGGCGGCGGGGAGATCGAGGGCCAGCAGGCGGGCGGGGCCGCGCAGGGTGCGGATGAGGGCCGCTTCCCCATCTTAGTCGAGGCCCTGCGGAGCCTCCGGGCCAGGGCCAGCCCCTCGCCCACCAACACCGCCTTCCGGCCCCCTACGCGGCGCCCTGCCGCCTCGCTGGCCCGATCCCGCGCACCCCCTGCAGCTTCGGCACTAACCGGCTCTTTTCGAGCCGGGCGAAGGCCATGGCTACCTGCCGCCTTGCAACCCGCGTCGGAACGTCGGTTGCGGTCAGGTCATCGCCTGATGCGGTCAGCACACGCACGCCCCGTTGCTGCAACATCAGCAGCCCCAGTTCCGCAACCAGTACGGAGCGAGCAAAGCGGCTGGCATCCTCAACCAGCACCAGCCGCACCCTGTTGCCTTCGATGCGATCCAACATCGCGGCGAAGCCGGGCCGCGTCTCGATAGGGTCCGCTCCGCTCACGCTGGCGTCATAATTCTCCCCGGCGATCCGGCCCGCGTCTGCCAGTCGCGGTCGCGGTCGCGGTCGCGGTAGCCGTTGCGCTGGTTGATCCGCCCTGCACTGCGCTCGCCGGGGGCAGCACCCCACAGTGGCTCGGTCTCCAGCGCCATCAGGCGTTCGGCGGCGAAGCCGATCATCTCGCGCAGAAACGTCGAGTCAAAGCCCTTCTCCAGCAGTGTGCGAAGGGCGATCTTGTCATCGGTCGTTGTTGAAGTCCTCGGGTGAGAGTTGCGTCTCGCAGCCCAACCCTACCCAGCACTGCTACGGTGACCGCCGCCGTGAGTAAGTCGCCCGCCTACGCCAGACTCTCGGCGGTCGCTACGGCGGGCGACTTACCCACCGCTCCTACACCACGCCCGGGGACACGACCCCGCATGGCGTTCCAGCGCATCCGCACAGGCCCCCAGTGCGTCCACCAGCACCTCTGTCTTCCGCAGGGCCATCGCCCACCTCCCGCAACACCAAGCGGCACCAAACGCCGCCGGGCCGCAGGGGTTCCCGATCGCCATCGGCTACGTAATGCTACGAGGGGGCAACGCGCGGGCGGCCGGGGCATCTTCCGCTGTAGTAAATTTTAACATTGCCGTTGGGCCGCATGCGTCTTGCAGTAACCATTCTGATTGTCGGGCTGATGACCGCCGCGCTCGGCGGCGCCTGCGGCCTGCTCGACCTGTCCCCCGATTGGTGCGCCGCGCTGGCCGTGGCGGGCTGGAGCCTGGGGCTTCTCGTCGTGGTTGCCATCTGGGCCGCCTCGGCCGCCCGTGGCCCGGCCCAGAACGCCGGC
>JAPLOI010000017.1 GCA_026400815.1 Alphaproteobacteria bacterium | reverse complement strand
CCACCGACGCCGGCGCTCAACTCCCGTGATGATCTCCATAGTAATCGCCCTTACCAGCGCTCGTACGAACGTCCGTACGATCACCCGTAAGTGCCGCAGCAAGATTGAACACGCCAAGGCGTCACTCGCCGGACGGATACGCTGCATGCGGCGCTGATGGATCTGGTGCGTTCCGCGGATGCGCCGACGCAACGGGGTTTCCTGGGCGGCCATCCCGCGCTCTCGGCGGCTGCGCTGGCGACGAGCCTCACGGCGGATTCCGCCGCCGAACAGGCCGCGCTCGGCCTGGCTGGTTTGGACGACGCGGCCGGGCGGTTCGCCGCTCTTTCGGCAGCCTATGAGGCACGCCACGGCTTCGCCTTCATCATCTGTGCCCGGCGGCACACGCCCAGCTCCGTTCTGGCCCAGCTGGAACGCCGCCTGGATCAGAACGAGGCCGCGGAACGCGCCGCCGCCCTGGGCGAGGTGTTCTTCATCAGCCGGTTGCGTCTCGTGGCGCGCGTAAGCGGTCCGGGTGTGCCGAACACCACGGGGAGCCTTGCCGTGACGGTGGAGCAGGCGGGCGCGCCGGCCGCTCATATCAGGGTGGAGCTCTGGCGCGATGGCGCGAAGATGTGTGAAGCCACCACTGGCGCTGATGGCGCGGTGGTGCTGCTGCAGGGCGAGCCGCTGCGCATCGAGCCGCATGAGCTGCGCGTCCATGTGGGGACCGTGATCCCGGTGCGTTGGCGCGTGACGGAGCCGGAGGCCAACGTTCAGGTGGCGCTGGCCGTGGGGCCGGAGGGTGTCCGCGTCTCCATGTAGCCGATCAGTCGTTCAGGTGGCAGGCGGCGAGATGGCCAGGTGCCACCTCCCGCAAGGCGGGCATCGCGGTGCCGCAGCGGTCGAACCCGACGGGGCAGCGGCCGTGGAAGCGGCAGGCATTCGGGTCGGGATCGATCGGGCTGCGCGGATCGCCCACCAGGCGTGGTGCTTCCGGCCGCGCGCCTTCCAGCCGCGGCACGGCGGCGATCAGGCTTTTCGTGTAGGGGTGGCGTGGTGCGTCGAACACCTGTTGCGCCGGGCCGGATTCCACCACGCGGCCGAGATACATCACTACCACGCGGTCGCAGAGCAGCCGCACCACGTTGAGGTCGTGGCTGACGAAGATGTAGCTGAGGCCGAGCTCGGCCTTCAGCTGCTGCAGCAGTTTCAGCACCGTGACCTGGACCGAAACATCCAGCGCCGCCGTTGGCTCATCGAGCACCAGCAGGCGTGGGTGGGTGCCAATGGCGCGCGCGATGCCGACGCGGGCGCGCTGCCCGCCGGAAAGCTGGTGCGGATAGCGCCCCAGCAAGGCCAGCGGCAGGCCGCATTGCGTCGCTGCCTCCTCCACCCGCGCCTGCAGTGCGGCGCCGCGCAGGCCGAGCAGCTTGCGCAGCGGGTCGGCGATGGCATCTGCGGCGGTGAAGCGGGGATTGATGCTCTCGCCGGCATCCTGGAACACCATCTGGATATCGGCGCGGTTGGTGTCGCGGGCGAAGAAGCGGGCCGGCACGCCGGAGATCTCGCGCCGGTCGAACCAGATCGTGCCTTCGGTGGTATCCAGCAGCCGTGTGATCAGGCGCACCAGGGTGGATTTGCCGCAGCCGCTTTCACCCACCAGCCCCACGGTCTCACCGGCATGCACGGTGAGGGAAACCTCCGACACCGCATGCACCTCCGGCGGCAGTGCCTTGGCGAACAGGCGGCGCCGGCCGAGCGGAAAGCGCTTGCTGACGGCATCGAGTTCCAGAAGCGGGGTCATGCCGCCACGCCCAGCGGATGGTGGCAGGCGATGCTGTGGCCGGGTTCCGCCTCGTGCGGATGCAGTGTCTCGCCGCAATCGGCCTGGCGACGGTCGCAGCGCGCGGCGTAGCGGCAGGCCGGGATGGCGGCGCCGCGCAGATCTGGCAGGGCGCCGGGCACGGATTGCAACTCTTCCAGTGTGCCGGCCGCGGTGGGCGTGGCGGCGATCAGGCGGGCGGAATAGGGGTGCATCGGGCGGGCGAGCAGCGTGGCGGTTTCGGCCACCTCCACCACGTGGCCAGCATGCATCACCGCGATCCGGCGCGCCCGCTCGGCGGCCAAAGCGAGGTCGTGCGTGATCAGGATGGTGGCCATGCCGGTCTGCGCCGCCATCTCCGCGATCAGGTCCATCACCACGGCCTGCGTGGTGACATCCAGCCCCGTTGTCGGTTCGTCGGCGATCAGCAGGTCGGGCCTTGCGGCCATGGCGATGGCGATCATCACGCGCTGGCACATGCCGCCGGAGAGTTCGAATGGATAGGCGCGGGTGCGGCGGGCCGGGTCGGGAATGCCCACGGCGCGCAGGGCCTCGATTGCGCGGGCGCGGGCGTTGAACCAGGTGGCGCCGCCGTGCCGGCGCATCACGTCGGCGATCTGCGTGCCCACCGGGCGGATCGGGTTGAGCGCCGTGCGCGGGTTCTGGAAGATCATCGCCACGCGCTTGCCGCGGATGCGCGCGAGGGAAGCGGGTGATGCCGCCAGCAGGTCGGTTTCCCCCAGCAGCGCGCGCCCGCTGGTGACCTGCCCCGCCGCTTCCAGCAAGCCCATGATGGCATAGGCGGTGACGGACTTGCCGGAGCCGGATTCACCCACCAGCGCCAGCGTTTCGCCCGCACCCACGGTGAAGCTCACCCGGTCCAGCGCGTGCACCACGCCGGCGCGGGTATGGAACGCGACCGAAAGGTCCTGGACCGATAGCGCATCGCTCATGTGCGTCGCCTCGGGTCCACGATATCGCGCAACCCATCGCCCAGCAGGTTGAAGCAGAACACCGCCAGCATCAGCGTGGCGCCTGGGAACAGCGCGATCCACCATTCGCCGGAGACGATGAAGCTCGCCCCTTCCGCCACCATGATCCCCCATTCCGCCGTGGGCGGCCGCACGCCCAGGCCGATGAAGGACAGGCCGGCCGCGTTCAGGATCGCGTAGCCCATGGTCAGCGACATCTGCACCACCATGATCGGCATGATGTTGGGCAACACCTGCCCCAGCAGCAGCGCGCCGTCGCGATGGCCAGACAGCCGCGCCGCGTCCACGAACCCGGCCTGCCGCCGTGTCAGCGTTTCCGCCCGCGCCACCCGGGCGTAGAGCGGGAAGTTGATGATCGCTGTTGCCAGCACGATGTTCGGGATGGTGTTGCCGAGTGCGGCCACGATGCCCATGGCCAGCACGAACAGCGGGAAGGCCATGATGGTATCGGCGATGCGCCCCACCACCGCATCCACCCAGCCGCCGAAGAACCCGGCCGCCAGCCCGGCCAGCCCGCCGGCGGCGAACACCAGCACCACGGAGGCGAGCGCGATGCCCAGATCCACGCGCGTGGCCACGATCACCCGGCTGAGGATATCCCGGCCCAATTGGTCGGTGCCGAACCAGTGCCGCCAAGTCGGCGCCTGCAAGGCGCGCGCGGTGTCGCTGGCCATCGGGTCGAACGGCGCGATCATCGGGCCCAGCAGGGCCATCAGCGCATAGGCCAGGAACAGGCACAGCGCGAACAACGTGACGGGATTGCCGGCCAGCATATAGCGCGCATGGGCCCAGATCGAATCGCGCGGCGCGGCGGGGGCGATGGTGGTGCTCATGCGCCGTGCCGGGCGCGCGGGTCGATGGCGCGGTTCAGCAGGTCGATGCCCAGGTTCAGCAGCACGTAGAGCACCGCCATGGTCAGCACGAAGCCCTGCACTGGCGCGAAATCCGAAGCGATCAGCGCCTCCACCGCGTAGCTGCCGATGCCGGGCCAGGCGAACACTTTCTCCACCAGCACATTGGCGCCGAGCAGAAAGGAGAACACCATGCCCAGCACCGTCACCACCGGCAGCAGCGCATTTCGCAGCGCGTAGGTGATCACCACGGTGGGGCCGGACAGCCCGCTGGCGCGCGCCGTGCGGATGAACTCGGAGCCCAGCACCGCCAGCATGGAGGCGCGGGTGATACGGGCGATCGGCGCCAGCGCGAACAGCGCCAGCGTGGTGGCCGGCAGCACGATCTGCGCTGCCGCGGCGCGGAATGTCCCGGTATCGCCGGCCAGCAGCGTGTCGATCAGGTAGAAGCCGCTCACCTGCGGCGGGGCCGTGGCGAAGGCATCCAGCCGACCCAACGGTGCCGGCATCCAACCCAGCACGAAGTAGAACACGTACACCAGCAGCAGCCCGGTGAAGAACACCGGCAGCGAAACGCCGGCTGTGGTCAGCACGCGGCAGGCATGGTCGATCAGGGAGCCCTGGCGCACCGCCGCCAGCACGCCCAGCGGCATGGCGATCGCGATCGCCAGCACCAGCGCGCATAGCGTGAGTTCCGCCGAGGCCGGCAGGCGGGTGGCGATCTCCGCGCGCACCGGCTGGCCGGTGGTGAGCGACATGCCGAGGTCGCCCTTGGTCAGCGCCACCACGTAGCGCCAGAATTGCTCCGGCAGCGGCAGGTCTAGCCCGAGTTCGCGCCTTATCTGCTCGATCGCCTCCGCACTCGCGGTCGGCCCGGCGAAATACGTTGCGGTATCGCCGGGCAGCACGCGGGTCAGCAGAAAGGTCACCACCACCACGCCACACAACGTGGGCAGGGCGGCGGCGAGGCGCAGCAGAACCTGCCGCATCAGGCCCCCTTGGTCAGGTACCGGAAATCCGGCTCGCGCGGCGGGGCGTAGTGGTAGCCGCCGATGTATTTCTGCATCGCAACGTCGTGGTAGGGCTGGCAGATCGGCACCATCGGGATCTGGTCCATGCCGCGCTCCAGCATCGCCTTCACCTTGGTAGCGTATTCGGCCGGGTCCTGGGTGAAGCGTGCGCCGTCGATCAGCACGTCCAGCTCCTTGTCCTGGTAGCTGGCCACGTTGAAGATCGAGTTGTTGCCATGGTAGTTCCAGAAGAAGAAGTAGTCGGCATAGTCCAGCCAGCCGCCGAAGCGGTTGATCACCATCGGCGCGGTCTTCTTGTTCAGCTCGCCGCGGAAATTGGCGCCGGGCACCTTGTTCAGCTCCACCTTGATGCCGATGGCGCCCAGCGCCTCCTGCACCAGCACGGCCATCGGCTCGGCGATGGTGGCACTGCCGGCATCGAACACCAGGCTGGTGCTGAAGCCGGCACCGCCGGTGGCCGCGGCCACCAGGGCCTTTGCCTTCTCCAGGTTGTAGGAATAGTGCGACGGCACCGGCCAGCCGACGGTATCGATCTTCTGCGGCCCGCCCCACATCGGCGTGCCGCGCCCGAACAGGGCGGCCTGCATGATCTTCTCGTACGGAATGGCCCAGGCCACTGCCTGGCGCAGGCGCACATCCTTGAACGGCGCAAGGGCGGAGTTCAGCGCCACGTACCAGATCGCGTTCGGCACCGGCACCGCGGCCACGCGCACCTTGCCGCCATCGGCGAGGTCCTTGAAGTCTTTCGGCGGCAGGCCGTAGGAGATGTCGGCGTCACCGCGCTCGATCAGCGCGCGGCGGGTGGAGGGCGAGGGGATGTCGCGCGCGATGATCCGGCGCAGCTTCGGCCGC
Source organism: Alphaproteobacteria bacterium (assembly GCA_026400815.1). Taxonomy (GTDB): domain Bacteria; phylum Pseudomonadota; class Alphaproteobacteria; order Acetobacterales; family Acetobacteraceae; genus CAMDGX01. The sequence continues at coordinate 83,100 of JAPLOI010000017.1, read as the reverse complement.
TCGCCGCTGGCCCACTCCTCATTGCGGATATAGATTGTCTCCGTGCCCGGCTTCCAGGATTCCACCTTGAACGCACCGGAACCGGCGACGTTGTTCTTGAGGTAGTCCTTGGCCAGCGGATCGCCGCCGGCATTCGCCTTGGCCGTTTCGCTGTCGATCACGAACGGGATGGTGACGCAGAGGTTGGGGATCGTCAGCTTGTCGCGGCGCAGGTAGTCGATGCGGAAGGTCCGGTCGTCCAGCGCCACGAACTGCTCGGGCTTCTCCAGGCTGCCGGCGGCCATCTGGGTGGTGGCGAAGCCGCCGATGGTGACCGCGCGGTCCATCGACCATTTCACATCCGCCGCGCGCACCGGCCGGCCGCTGTGGAACTTCGCCTCGCGCAGCTTGAAGGTGGCGCTCATCCCGTCGCTGGCCACCTGCCAGCTTTCGGCCAGGCCGGGCTCGTAGTTGTCGCGGTCGAAGACGGTGATGCCCTCGGCGAACTCCTTGCGCTTGAAGCGGATCAGCGTGTCGTAGCAGTTCAGCGAAACGCCGTTCACTGGCTGGGCAGAGCCGATGCCCTGCATGTCCAGGCTGTTCGGGCCATATTCCTGCACCAGCAGCAGCGTCTCGTTGCGCGTCGGCGCGCCCTGCGCCTCGGCGCGGCGGACGGAAGGTGTGGCGAGGGCGGCGGCCCCGGCAGCGGTCTTCAGGAACGAACGGCGCTTCATGGAACCCCCAGGGATCTGCCCCTGGGGTTCAGCAAGAACCATGCCGCATTGCAGCAGGCTGCAAACCGGGCGATCCGCCTATGCGCCGCCGCGCTCCCTCATGCCGGGGATGGCGCCGATCACGGCCTGGCTCTGCGCCACCCACCCGAAGATTCCGCCCTGCGCCTTGATCATTCGCAGCGCCACCTCGTGGAACTCCGGGAAGTAGCTGGCGCAGCCATCCGCCAGCACCAGGCAATCAAGCCCGCGATCATTCGCCTCGCGCACCGTGGTATGGACGCATACCTCCGTGGTCACGCCGGCGACCACAAGCTGGCGGATGCCGCGATGCGCCAGGATCGCGCCCAGGTCGGTGGCGTAGAAGGCGCCCTTGCCGGGCTTGTCCACCACGGGCTCGCCCCCCAGCGGCGCCAGTTCGGGGATGATCGCGTGGCCGGGCTCGCCGCGCACCAGGATGCGCCCCATCGGCCCGCGATCACCGATGGTCATCGCCCCGCGCCCGCGCACCCGCTTGCTCTCCGGCAGGTCGGACAGGTCGGGCCGGTGCCCCTCGCGCGTGTGGATCACTGGAAGCCCCGCCGCGCGCCACGCCGCCAGGAGGTGCCGCAGCGGTGCGATGGCACGGCGCAACTGGCCGACATCGTTGCCCAGCGCGGCGCCGAAGCCGCCGGGCTCCAGGAAGTCACGCTGCATGTCGATGATCAGCAGCGCCGCCTCGGTGGGCCGCAGGGCGAAGGCATAGGGCTCGGCCTCGATCGCAAGCGGCTCGGGATCGGATGATAATTTAGCCATCGACTGACCAATTCAGAGGCGAATGCACATTCATCCGGGCCGCAGCAAAAGGGATCGCCCAATCTAAAGGCATGGCCGGCTTACCCCTCGATGATGCTCACATGTGCGGCAACTACCCGCCAGCCTTCGGGCATGCGCGCCCAGGTCTGCATCTGCCGCCCCACCCGGCCTGGCGCGCCGTCGCGATGGAACAGCGTGGCCGCCACCGCCATGTCGCGCCCGTAGCTGGCGATCACCGTGCGGCTCAGCCGCCGCGAAAGCCCGGCCGGGGAGCGGGAAGCGCGGAACGCGGCGATCTCCGCGGGCCCGTACAGGTTTTCGCCGATGCCGTAGCGGATGGTGTGCGGCCCGCCCCAGAACAGCTCGTCCAGCACCGCCACATCGTTGCCCACCAGGGCGGCCTCGTAGCGCGCGAAGGCGGCCTCCACCTCCGCCACCACCGCGGGGAGGGTTCACCTCCATCACGCCGGCCTCTGGGCCACGGCCACGCCGGTGGCTTCCAGGTGGCGGGCGATGCGCAGGGCCACGTCCTCGCGCCACGGGGCCGCGATCACCTGCACCGCCACCGGCAGCGCGCCGGTCACCGGAACGGCCACAACGGGCAGCCCAATGAAGGAGATGGGCTGGGTGAAAATGCCCAGATTCGCCCGAACCGGCAGTTCCACCCCATCCAGCACGAAGGTCTTCTGCCCCAGCAGCGGCGCGCTGCACGGCGTGGCCGGCGCCAGGATGGCATCCACCTCGCCGAACAGCCGCAGCACCGCATCGCGATACCAGCGGCGGAATTTCTGCGCCCGCCCCACCATCGCCGCCGGCACCACGGCACCGGCGATCAGCCGGTCGCGCACATCCGGGTCGAACTCCCTGGCCCGCGCCCGCAGCCGTTCCAGGTGCAACGCCGCTGCTTCCGTGGTGGTGATCAGGAACGCCGCCGCCTGGGCCCGCGCGGCTTCCGGCAGCTCCACCTCGCGCGCCACGCCCAGCGCCGAGGCCACTTTCTCCACCGCCGCGGCTGCGTCCGGCATCAGGTTGGTGCGGAAATACCCACCGGCCCGCGCGACCCGCAGCCCGGCGATCCCCTGCTCCAGCGCCGGCAGCACCGACACCGCCGGCCGGCCCGCGCACATCGGGTCTTCCGCGTCCGGCCCCTGCATCGCGTCGTAGCTCAACGCCAGGTCGCCCACGCTGCGCGCCAGCGGGCCGAGATGGTCCAGGCTGGAGACGAACGGAAAACTCCCGGTCCGCGGCAGCCGCCCGAAGGTCGGCTTCAGCCCGAACAACCCGCACAGGGAGGCTGGCACGCGGATCGAGCCATTGGTGTCCGACCCCAGGGCCAGCGGCACCAGCCCGCCGGCTACCGCGTTGCCGGAGCCGCCGGAGGAGCCGCCGGACATCCGCGTGGTGTCGTGCGGATTGCGCGAGGGCCCGTCATGCCGGTTCTCGCCGGTGAAGTCGTAGGCGTATTCGCCCATGTTGAGCGCGCCCACCAGGATGGCACCCGCCGCCTCCAGCCGCCGCACCAGCGCCGCATCCCGCGCGGCCGGCGCCCGTTCCCGGTTGATCGCGCTGCCCGCCCGCGTCGGCAGGCCCGCAACGTCGAACAGGTTCTTCACCGCGAACGGCACGCCCGCCAGCGCCCCGCCGGCCCGGCCCGCATCCACCGCGTCCGCCCGTGCCAGCGCCCGCGCGGCGGTGATGTCGGTGAAGGCGTTCAACACCGGGTTGCGCTCGGTGATACGCGCCAGCGCCGCCTCCACCACCGCGCGCGCCGAGACCTTCTTCGCCGCCACGGCCGCGGCAATCTCGCTTGCGGTCATCCATGCGGTATCGCTCATGGCGTAAACACCGGGGCCGGCTCCGCCTCATCCTCCAGCGGGAACGCCGCCACCACCGTTGCCATGCGCAGGCTCAGCGCCAAGTTGGCCCGCACCGCATCGCGCCATTCCGGCGCAATCGCAATCCCCAGTACGGCGGCCGAGGCATCCATGTAGGCTTCCAGTTCCGCGTCCGTCATGCCGGCCTCCCTGCCGCGATCCAGGCCCGCCATCCGCCATGCGCGGTGATATCCGGCGCGCCGCCCAGCGCATGCGCCTCGGCCAGGAAGCCGAGGCACGGCCCGTCTTCCAGCGCCACCGTCCCGAACCCCAGCGGCGCCGGCACCTGCGCGAGCAGCGCCCCGATTGCTGCGGTCGGCAATGCCCAGACCTCGCCGGCAATCGCAGCCCCTGCCGCCGCGCGCGCCATGCCGGGCCGGTTGCCCAGCGCATGCAGCCGATACTCGGGCAGTGTCCGCGCCTCGCGCAGGAACCGCCCGCCCAGCCCGGTCACCTGCAAGTTCAGCGGCAGGCCGGACATGTGCGCTCCGATGCAGAACAGCGCCGTCTCGTCCGCTGCCAGCGGATCGGGCGCCGCCGCCGGGGCCACATCCGTCCCCAGGCTGCGATGGATATGGTCCGCGATCGCCGCCAGCCGCCCCTCGGACCAGGCCGGCCCCAGCACCGTCACCCCCACCGGCATCCCATCCGCCCCGAACCCGGCCGGCACCGCGATGGCCGCGAGGTCGCACAGGTTGACGAAATTGGTGAAGGTGCCGAGCCGGGAATTCGGCCCGATCGGATCGGCCTCCAGCTCCGCCAGGGTCGGGCAGAATGGCGCGGTTGGCACGAGCAGCGCATCGTATTGCGCGAACAGCGCCTCCGCCTGCCGCCGCACCTGCGCCAGGGCGTGAAAGGCATCGAAGGCATCCACCGTGCGGCGCGACAACCCGCCTGCCACGATCGCGCGCGTGACGGGATGGATGATCTCCGGCCGACCCTCCACCACCTCTCGCAACGCGGAGCTGCGTTCCGCGACCCACGGCCCGTCGTAGAGCAGCCGCGCGATCTCCAGGAACGGCCCGATCTCCACCGTCTCGCTGGCAAACAGCGCCCCGGCCGCGCGGTAGCCCGCCGCCCAATCGGGCGCGCACAGATGGCCGACATCGGCCACCGCCACCCGCACCCCCGGCGCCAGCGCCGCGCGGCGCAGATACCCCGCCGGCGCCGCGCGCGAATACGGATCGGGCGCGTGATACCCCGCGATCACACGCTGCACCGCGAGTGCCGCATCCACCGTGCGCGCGAACACCGAGATCGTGTCCACCGACCGGCACGCCGGCACCATTCCCGTGGCCGGCACGCTGCCGATGGTCGGCTTCAGCCCGACGATATTGCCGAACGCCGCCGGCACCCGGCCGGAGCCCGCGGTATCCGTTCCCAGCGCCACGTCCACGATCCCCGCCGCCACCGCCACCGCGGAGCCGGAGGAGGAGCCGCCCGGCACATGCGCCGCGCTGAACACGTTGCGCGGCACGCCATGCGGGCTGCGCACGCCCACCAGCCCGGTGGCGAACTGGTCCAGATTGGTCTTGCCGATCACGTTGGCACCCGCCGCCAGCAGCCGCTGCACCGCCACCGCGGAGGTTTCGGGCGCGTAGGCATAGCCAGGGCAGGCCGCCGTGGTGGGCAGCCCGGCCACGTCGATATTGTCCTTCACCGCCACGGTCAGCCCCTGCAGCGGCAGCGCCTCCCCGGCCTCCAGCGCCGCAGCCCGCGCCAGCACCGCCTCATCCGGCAGGCGGGTGATCCACAGCGCCGGGTCCGCCACGGCGGCATCGCGCGCCAGCGCCCGGCGCGCGCGAGAGAGAGGTTTCTCGCTCATGCGGGCACCTTGCACGGCGAGGGGAAAACGGGCGGATGGTCGGAAAGGAAGGGCAGCATGGTGCCACCCAACGCAACATCCGTGCCAGGAACCTCAGCGCCGCCGGCGCGTCGGGTCCAGCGCCTGGCGCAACGCCTCGCCCAGCGTGTTGAAGGCCAGCGCGGTCAGCAGGATGGCGATGCCCGGCGCGTACATCTGCTCCGGCGCCAGCTCCATGTAATTGTAGGCCCGCGCCAACATTCCGCCCCAGCTCGGCTGCGGCGGCTGCACGCCCAGGCCGAGGAAGGACAGGCTCGCTTCGGCCAGCAGCGCCACCGCCAGCAGCAGCGTTACCTGCACGATCACCGGCTGCACCGCGTTGGGCATCACGTGCTTCAGCAGGATGCGCGACAGGCTCGCCCCGAAGCAGCGCGAGGCATCCACATACAGCTCCTGCTTCACCACCAGCGTCTGCGCCCGCATCAGCCGCGCGAGACCCGGCGCGAACACGATCCCCACCGCCAGCATGGCGTTGGTGAGGCCAATGCCCAGCGCCCCGGTCACCCCGATCGCCAGCACGATCCCGGGGAAGGAGAGCAGCGTGTCGATCACCCGGCTGATCGCATCATCCACCCAGCCGCCCAGGAACCCGGCCAGCAGCCCCACCGGCACCCCGATCGCGGTGGCCACCCCCACGGCCAGCAGGCTGGCGAACAGCGAGGCCGGCGCACCATGGATCAGCCGGCTCAGCACATCGCGGCCCAGATCGTCGGTGCCCATCCAGTGCTGCCAGCTCGGCTCGGCCAGCGTGTTGCCCAGGTTCTGCGCCGTGGGCACATAGGGCGCGATCAGCGGCGCCATCAGCGCCAGGGTGAACAGGGCCACCAGGAAGAACAGCGCCAGCACCGCCGCACTGTTGCCCCCGAGCCAGGCGCGAAGAGCCCTCATTTCAGCGCCACCCGCGGATCGACGATGGTGTAGAGCAGGTCGATCACCAGGTTGATGGCGATCACCAGGATCACCATCGTGAACACCACCCCCTGCACCACGGGGAAATCCTTCACGATCGCAGCCCGCACCACCATGCTGCCCATGCCGGGTATGGCGAACACCGCCTCGATCACCACCGCCCCGCCCAGCAGCCGGCTCGCCAGCAGCCCGATCACCGTCAGCAGCGTGACGGCCACGTTCTTCAGCCCGTGCTTCCACAGGATCGCGGAAGGCGACAGCCCCTTGGCATAGAGCGTGCGGACATACTGAGAAGACAGGATCTCGATCAGCGCCGAGCGCAGCTGCCGCACCACCTCCGCAATTCCGCCCGCGGCCAGCGCGATCGACGGCAGCACGGCATGCCAGATCGCCCCGGCGGGATCGGCGCCGAAGCGCACCGCGCCGGTGGCGGGGAACCACCCCCAGGAGAGCGAGAAGGTCGCCACCAGGATCATCGCCAGCCAGAAATTCGGCAGCGCCACCCCGAAGGAGGACAAGGACGTCACCGCCACATCCAGCCGCGAGCCCGCATTCGTGGCCGCCAGGATGCCCAGCGGCACGCCCACCACCAGCGAGACCAGCAGCGCGCCCACCACCAGCAGCATGGTGGTGGGGAAGCGGTGCATGATCTGCTCCAGCACCGGCTCGTTCGATTGGAAAGAGCGCGACAAATCCAGCTGCATCGCGTTCCACAGCCAGCGCCCGTACTGCACCAGGAACGGGTCGTTCAGCCCATAGGACTCACGGATCTGCGCGATCCGCTCCTCCGTGGCGTATTCCCCGGCCAGCGTGGCCGCGAGGTCGCCGGGCACCAGCTTCAGCAGCCCAAACACCACGAAGGTGGCCAGCACGATCACCGGCACGAACTGCACCAGCCGGCGCCCCACCAGCATCAGCCGGGGGGCATTCGCCAACATGGCTCCTAGCCCTCCAGCCACACATCCTCGAACTTGGGCTTGCCCAGCAGGTTCGGCTTGTAGCCCTTGACCTTGGCGCTGTAGGCGGTCAGCTCCGGCCGGAACAGCAGCGGCAGGTGCAGCGCGTTCTCGGTGACGATCTTCTGCAGCTTGCGGAATGCCTCCTTGCGCACCGTGAGGTCATCGGAGGCGCGGGTGGCCAGCAGTGCCTCGGTCAGCCCTGGTGCGCCTTCGCCACGCCCGGCGTTAAAGTAGCTGCCGGTGCCGAACACCAGCTGGTAGGTCAGGCTGGGGTCGGGCCGCCCGGTCCAGGGCGCCAGCAGGATGTCGCCCTTCTTCTCCGCGAAGAACGCCGCCGGCGTCGGCGGGCCGGTGTAGCGTTCCCAGCGCAGCCGGATGCCGGCCTTGCGCATCTGCTCGATCAGCACTTCCTGCTGCTGCACCTGCAACTGCTCGGCATAGCCGACGCCCAGGATGTCGATCCCGTTCGGATGTCCGCCCTCGGCCAGCAGCTTGCGCGCCCGGTCGGGGTCGTAGGTGAAGGTCCCTGAATACTCAGTCGCACAGGCCCAGTGCGCCCGCGGCAGGATGGTGGAGGTGGTCTCGGCGATGCCGCCATGCGTCGCCTTGTTGAACTCCTCGCGGTCCACCGCGTAGTTCAGCGCCTGGCGCACCTTCACATTGTCCAGCGGGGCGCGGCCGTAGTTGAAATAGGCATGCACGCACAGCAGCGACGGGCCCACGGCGGAGCCCAGGGTGCGCGCCCGGTCGATCAGCTGCTTCTGTTGCGGCACCAGGTAGTACACTAGGTCGTTCTGCCCGGCCGTGACGCTGCGCAGACCGGTGGGCAATTCGGGGATGATCTGGAACACCATGCCGTCCTGCAGCGGCCGGTCCTTCTTCCAGTAGGAATCGTTCTTCACCATCACCACGCGCTCATTGTCCGCCCAGGACACCAGCTTCATCGCCCCGGTGCCCACCGCGCGCCGGTCGTAGTCGCGGCCGTGTTCCTCCATCGCCTTGGGCGAGGACATCATGCCGGCACGGTCGGACAGGATCAGCGGCAGCGCGGAATCCGGCTGCTTCAGCTTCAGCGTCACGGTCTGGCCAGAGGCGGTGATCTCCGCGACGGTGCCGAGGTCGGACTTGATGTTGGAGCGCTCGTGGCTCATCGCGCGCATCAGGTTGTAGCGAACCGCGGCGCCATCCAGCTTGGTGCCGTCATGGAAGGTCACCCCGTCGCGGATGGTCAGCACCAGCGTGCTCGGGTCCGGATAGGCCCATTTCTCCGCCAGGCCCGGCTTGGCCTGCAGCGTGGTGTAGTCCCATTCCACCAGCGAATCGTACAGCGGATACAGGATCACGTGGTCGGAGCCGGAATTGCCGGTCTGTGGATCCAGGCTGGAGGGATTGCTCTGCGCCGAAAGCCGCAGCGTGCCGCCGCGCTTCTGGGCTTTCGCCTCGCCACCGGCCATCGCGGCAGCGCCGGTCAGGGCCAGGAAGGTCCGCCGGTCGATCCGGCCGCTGGGCAGCTTGATGGGCGCGTTCATGCGATCGCCTCCTTGGTCGTGTTTGCGTCGATGGGATGGCCGGTGACCTCGCCGGCGAAGTGGCAGGCCACGAACCGGCCAGGGGCCGCCTCGCGCCATTCCGGCATTTCGCTGGCGCACACTGCCTGCGCGAACGGGCAGCGCGTGCGGAAGCGGCAGCCGCTGGGCGGGTTGGTGGGGCTCGGGATCTCGCCCTGCAGGATGATCCGCCGCGTCGCCCGCATGCTGGAAGGCAGCGGGATCGGCTCGGCCGAGAGCAGCGCCTGGGTATAGGGGTGCAGCGGCCGCTCGGCGATCTCCTCCGCCGGCCCCAACTCCATGAACTTGCCCAGATACATCACGGCGATGCGCGAGCTCACATGGCTCACCACGCCGAGGTCATGGGTGATGAACAGGTAGGTCAGCCCGAACTCGCGCTGCAATTCCGCGAACAGGTTCAGGATGTCGGCGCGGATCGAAACATCGAGTGCTGCCACCACCTCGTCGCACACGATCACGCTGGGGCGGACCGTCAGCACGCGGGCGATGTTGATGCGCTGCTTCTGCCCGCCGGAGAGCTCGTGCGGATAGCGCAGCCCGAATTCCGGCCGCAACCCCACGCGCTCCAGCATCTCCTGCGCGATGCGGGCGCGTTCTGCCCGGCTGCCCTCGCCGATGATGTCCAGGGGCTCGCGGATCGAATCCAGCACGCTCATGCGCGGGTTGAGTGCCGCGTTCGGGTCCTGGAAGATGATCTGGAACGCCCGCCGGCGCCGCCGCAACTCGGCCGAGGGCAGCGAGTACGGGTCGATGCCGCCCAGCTTCACCTGGCCCTCGGTCGGCTTCAGCAGGCACACCACAGCGCGCCCCAGCGTGGACTTGCCCGAGCCGCTCTCGCCGATGATGCCAAAGGTCTCGCCGGGCATCACGTCGAAGCTCACCCCGTCTACCGCCTTCACCGTCTCGCGCCGGTCCTGGGTGGGGAAGTGGATGCGCAGGTCGGCGACGCTGACGATGGGGGCGCTCATGCCGCGGCCTCCCGGTCGGTCAGCGCGCCCGGCAGCACCAACTCGCCGTGGCGCCAGCAGCGCACGAGGTGCCCGCCCGCCGGCTCGATCACCTGCGGCGCCGCGCATGCCTCCTGCCGATGGGCGCAACGTTCGGCGAAGCGGCAGCCCGTGGGCATGTCGCGCAGCGTCGGTACCCGCCCGGCGATGGAGGGCAGCACCGCGCCGCGGGCGGAGAGGCGCGGCAAGGAGCGCAGCAGGCCGGAGGTATAGGGGTGGCGCGGCCGCACCAGCGCGCTGTCCACCGGCGCATCCTCCACCACCTGGCCGGCATACATCGTGATCATGCGCGTGCAGGTCTCGGCGATCACGCCGAGGTCGTGGGTGATGAACAGCAGCGCCGTGCCCTGCTTGGCCGAAAGCTCCATCAGCAGGTCGATGATCTGCGCCTGGATGGTCACGTCCAGCGCCGTGGTCGGCTCGTCGGCGATCAGCAGCTTCGGCTCGCACACCAGGGCGATGGCGATCATGGCGCGCTGGCGCATGCCGCCGGAAAGCTGGTGCGGATAGCTGTCGTGCACCCGCGCGGGGCTGGGGATGCCCACGCTGGCCAGAGCTTCGATCGCCCGTTCGCGCGCCTGCTTCTTGTCCACCTTGAAGTGGGTCAGGATCGTCTCGCCGATCTGCTGGCCGATGGTGAACACCGGATCGAGCGCGCTCATCGGCTCCTGGAAGATCATGCTGATCTTGCGCCCGCGCACATGCCGCATGCGCGACAGCGGCAGGCCAACCAGGTTCTCGCCCTCGAACATCGCCTGCCCGGCCACGTGTGTGGTCGCCCGCGGCAGCAGGCCGAGCAGCGAGAGGCCGGTTATGGTCTTGCCGCAGCCGCTTTCGCCCACGATGCCCACGCGCTCGCCGGGCTGCACGGAGAAGCTGACATCCTGCGTGGCATGCACGCTGCCACCGCCGATCAGGAAGGAGATGCCGAGCCCACGAACATCCAGCAGCGGCGCATCGCTCATGCGCGCCCCCCGGTCCGGTCCGCCGCGCCGCCCTGTGGGCGGTCTCCCCCTTGCCGACGCATTCTGTTGTCTTCTCGGACATTCAAGGAATCTGCCGAAGCGGCGCTTCCCCCCTGCACGGACGTTACCGATCGTCCCGCCGCGATGGCAACCCCGGTGTCGACAATCGGCTGGCTTCAGCTTCGGTCGCGTTGGCGCGGATCCAGGATCAGGCTCAGCCGGTCGCCCACCAGGTTCACCGCCATCACGGTCAGGAACAGCGCGAGGCCCGGGAAGATCATCGTCCAGGGCGCATAGCGCACGTATTCCCGCCCGGCGTTCAGCATCGCGCCCCATTCCGGCGTGGGCGGCTGCGCGCCCAGGCCGAGGAAGGACAGCGTGGCGGTGAACAGCACCGCGCTGCCGAGATCCAGCGTGGCAATCACGATCAGGATCGGTGCCAGGTTCGGCAGTAAATGGCGCAGCACGATGCGCGTATGGGTCGCCCCCACCGCGCGTGCGGATTCCACGAAGTCTCGCGCCACCAGCGTGAGGGTGGCGGCGCGGGTGATGCGGGCGAAGCGCGGAATGCCGGAGATGCCCACGGCGAGTGCCGCGTTCACCAGCCCCACCCCCAGCACCGCCACGATCAGGATCGCCAGGATGATGGGCGGGAAGCACAGCATCGCGTCGATCACCCGCGCGCCGATCCGGTCCACCTTGCCGCCGCCATAGGCGATCACGATGCCCAGAAGTGCTCCGAACACCAGGCTGATCGCCACCGTCGTCAGCCCCATGGCCAGTGAGAAGCGTGCGCCGTAGATCACCCGGCTGAAGATGTCCCGCCCGAACAGGTCGCAGCCGAACCAGTGCTCCGCCGAAAGCGGCGCCAGCCGGCGGCACTGGCTGGTGGCGTTCCAGTCATAAGGCGCGAGATACGGCGCGAAGGCGGCGAGCCCCAGCACCACCACGATCACCACCGTGCCGATCACTGCGCCGGGGGCGCCCAGCAGCCGGGTGAAGAAGGAAGGCTGGCGCGGCAGCACCGCGTCGCTCACGGCCGCACTCATTCTTGCACGCTCATTCTTGCACCCTGGGGTCGATGATCCCGTAGGCGATGTCGATCAGCACGTTGATCAGCACGTACACCCCCGTGGTCAGCACCACGATGCCCTGCACCACCGGGAAATCCTTCTCCAGCACCGCCTGCACCAGCAGCTTGCCGATGCCCGGCCGGGCGAACACCGTCTCCGTCACCACCGCGCCGCCGATCAGCAGGGCGAACTGGATGCCCAGCAGCGTCAGCGGCGGGATCATCGCGTTGCGCATGGCGTGCTTGGCCACCACGCGCACCGTGGTCAGCCCTTTGGCGCGGGCGGTGCGGATGTAGTCCTGGCCCATCACCTCGATGATCGAATTGCGTGTGAGGCGCGCGAGCCCGCCGGCCAGGAACAGGCCCACGGTGATGCTGGGCAGGATCAGCGCATCCCACCCGCTACCCAGCACCGGCACCCAGCCCAGTTGCGTGGCGAAGACCTGGATCAGGATCATGCCGATCCAGAAACTGGGCAGCGACAGGCCCACCAGCGCCGTGGTCATACAAAGCGTATCCACCCAGCCATTCGGCCGCACCCCGGCCATCACGCCCAGAGTGGTGCCCAGCACCACGCCAACCAGGAAGCCGCCGAGGGCGAGTTCCAGCGTTTTCGGGAACTCGGCGGCGATCAGCTTGGTCACCGGCTGGCGGCTGCGGAAGCTGTCGCCGAAATCGCCCACGGCGGCATTGGCCAGGAAGCTCGCGTACTGCACCACCAGCGGCCGATCGACGCCGAGCTTGGCGCGCGCCGCCTCCATCGCGGAATCGCTGATCGGCGTGCCCTGCAGCATCAGCAGCACCGGGTCGCCCGGCACCAGCCGCATGGCGCCGAAGACGAAGGTCCAGGTGATCAGCAAAGTCGGGATCACGCCCAGCAGGCGCCCCAGGATGGCCCGTGCGCTCATCTGCCTCTCTGATCGGATTTTGGTGAAACAAGAACTGCAACCATGCGGACCGACAGGCCGGTGCACAAGCGGCAAATTGCCGATTGCGCGATCGTGGCGAAGCGCCGCAGACTAGATTTTCCGCACCGCACCATGGAGAGCCCCGTGTCCGCCAAAAAGGCTTCCGTCTCCCGCCGCGCCGTTGTCGGCGGGCTGCTTGCCGCCCCCATGGTCCATCGCGGTGCCTCCGCCCAGGCCGCCAATACCGTCACCTGGGGCGAGGACGATGCCAGCCCGCGCACCTACGACCCGCGCGTGACCTCCTCCCGCCACGAATACCAGGTGATCGGGCAGATGTTCGACACGCTCGTGGCCTCCGACGGCACCAACAAGCTCTCGCCGGGCCTGGCCACCGCCTGGCAGGCCGCGCCGGATGGCAAGAGCGTCACGTTGAAGCTGCGCACCGATGTGGGTTTCCACGACGGCACGCCGTTCGACGCGGAAGCGGTGAAGTTCACCTTCGATACGATCGCCGACCCCAAGACCGCCAGCGAAGGCGCGGTAACGCAGCTTGGCCCCTATGCCGGCTCCACCGTGATTGACAGCCACACGATCCGCATCGACTACACCCAGCCCTTCGGCGCCGCGGTGGCCAGCTTTGCGGAGGGCACGCTGGCGCCGGTTTCGCCCAGCGCGGTGAAGCGCATGGGCAACCAGGATTTCGCCCGCGCGCCGGTGGGTGCCGGCCCGTTCAAGTTCGTGTCCTGGGAGCCGGGCCGCCAGGTGGTGATGGAGCGGTTCGACAAATACAACTGGGCGCCTGGTTTCTTCGCCAACAAGGGCGCTTCCAAGGTGCAGCGCGTCGTCACCCGCTTCATCCCCGATGCCTCCACCCGCGTGGCCGCACTGGAGGCGGGCGAGATCGACATCTCCGACATCACGCCGATCCTGGACATGAAGCGGCTGAAGGACACCCGCGGCTACGCCACCATGATCGGCAATGCCGCCGGCATTCCGTTCGGGCTGGAGCTGAACGGCAGCAAGGGCATCTTCAGCGATGTGCGCGTGCGCCGTGCCTTCGCCATGGCGATCGACCGCAAGGCACTCAGCGAGAACCTGTTCTTCGGCCTGATCGACCCGGCCTATGGCCCGCTCTCCGCCGACACGCCGGGTTATTGGAAGGGCGTGGAAGACTACTACAAGCCCGACCCGCGCGCCGCCGCTGCCCTGCTGGACCAGGCCGGCTGGAAGCCGGGGCCGGGCGGCATCCGCGTGAAGGACGGCCAGCGGCTGTCCGGCTTCTACGGCGCGCCGCCGCCGCTGGAGCCGGATACCGCCGTGGAAATCCAGGCCGTGGCCAAGCGCGTCGGCTTCGACCTGAAGGTGGAAACCATCACCTTCGCCCGCAACCAGCAACTTGTGTTCGACAATGCCTTCGACATCCTGCCAGTGCGCTGGATCCAGGCCGACCCGATGTGCCTGGAGAACCTTTTCCACAGCAGCAACATCCCATCCCCTGGCAAGTATCGCTACAACTGGATGCAGCTGAACGACCCCAAGCTGGACGCGCTGTTTGCAGAAGGCCGCGCCATCACCGATCCGGAGAAGCGCAACGCGGTGTATGCCGACGCGCAGAAGATCATCATGGACAGCGCGCTGTGGTTCCCGGTGCACAACCAGGTGCAGACAGTCGCCTACCGCAGCGCCAAGAAAGGCTACCACTTCGCCCGAGCTTCGTGGGTCGTGCTGTTCCATGATGTGGTGAGTGGCTGAGACAGGAAGGCCAGGGCTCCGCCCTGGACCCGCTGGGGCCTTAGGCCCCAGACCCCATTCGTTTGTTGCCCATGGCGATAGGGGGGTTACCGGACCTTGGTCCGGTAACCCCCCTATCGCCATGGGCAAAAGTGAGCGGGTCCAGGGACCTCAGGTCCCTGGTGGGGTTCGGGGCAAAGCCCCGACCTTCTCTTGCCTCACCCCCTCAGCACACCCATTGGAAGCCATCGATCACGAAGCTTTGGCCGGTGATGAAGTTGGGTTCGACGGTGGCGAGGAAGGCGACGAGTTGGGCGACGTCTTGCGGGGTGCCGAGGCGGCCGAGGGCGATGCCTTTCATGAGTTCGGGGCCGCGGGCCTTGGTGAGGCTGTTGCCGAGTTCGGTTTCGATCACGCCGGGGCAGATGGCGTTGATGGCGATGCTGGGGCCGAGTTCCTTGGCCAGGGCGCGGGTCATGCCCAGGATGCCGGCCTTGGCGGTGGCGTAGCTGAATTTCGACACCGCGCTGGTGACGCCGCCGGAGAAGGCGTTGAGCGAGGACATGGAGACGATGCGCCCGCCGCCGCCGGCCTGGATGTGGGGCACGGCGGCATGGATGTAGTTGAAGCAGCTTTTCAGGTTCACCGCGATGGTGCGGTCGAACTCATCTTCCGTGATCTCTGTGATGCCCTTTGGGTTGCCGCGGCCGGCGTTGTTCACCAGCACGTCGATGCGGCCATGGGCGGCCATGATCTCGGCGGTCACGGTGGCGGCGCGGGCGAAATCGGAGACGTCGGCCTCGTGGCAGGTGACGGTGGCGCCCATGGCTTCCAGCTCGGCCTTGGTGCGCTCCATCTCGGCGGGCAGGAGGTCGACGAGGGCGATGTTCAGGCCCTTCTCGGCGAGGGCGTGGGCACAGCCACGGCCGATGCCGCGGGCACCTCCGGTGATGATGGCGAGCTTGCGGGACATGGCGGTTCTCCTGCGAAAGCGGCAGGATGGCGAGGGTTGGCCGTGGCGGCCAAGCCCTGGGGAGTGGTGACGTGGCGGATGCCCTGAGCGAGGTGCTGGCGTTGGTGCCGGTTTCGGACGGCGCCAAGGCTGAGTTGCGGGGGCTGCTGGCGGGGGCGGACCGGCACTATCACGGCACGGCGCATGTGGCGCTGCTGTGGGAGCGGCATCTGGCGTATGGCGCCGGGGTGGTGCGGGAGGCGCCCTGGCACCAGTGGCTGGCCTGCGCGATCTGTTATCACGATGCGATCTATGACGCTTCGCGGAAGGACAATGAGGCGCGGTCGGCGGTGATGTGGCAGGACGCGAAGCCGGCGTTGCCGTGGGAGGGGATTGCCTGGGTGACGGGGACGATCCTGGCCACGGCGAACCATTTGGCGGCGGTGCCGGAGGACGGGATGGGCGAGGCGGCCTGGGCGGCGCGGGTTTGGATGCTGGATCTGGATTTGACGCCGCTGGGGGAGGTGCCGCCGGTGTTCGATGCCAATACGGCAGCGTTGCGGTTGGAGTTCGGGCATCTGTCGGACGAGGCGTGGGTGGCGGGGCGGGGGGCGTTTCTGCGGGGGATTTCGAAGACGGAGCGGCTGTTTCGGACGCCGGTGCTGCATGCGGCGTTTGAGGGGGCGGCGCGGGCGAATTTCGCGCGGGAGTTGGGGGTGGGGTAGGCGAGGCGGGGGTTTGTTTATTTAATTACGATAACGCAATAAAATAGGCGTGGGTTGGCTTGAAGGCGTGGAAGGCGATTTTTCGGAACTGGGGTGGATGGGGGTGCGGCGGGGCCGCGATGGGGATGGGGTGGGGGTGCTTGGGTGCGGCGCGCGGGCTTTGGATGGGGTGCGGGAGGGTGGTGCGCGCGGTTCGGGCGGGCGCCCGTTGGATGGGGGGGCGGGCGCGAGGGCGGCGGGGGGCGGTGCGGGCGTAGGTCAGGCGTTCGCCGCACGCGAGGCGGGTGGACAGCGGACGCGGGACGGGCGGGAGGGTGAGGCGGCCTTCCTGCCAGGCGAGGGCCATGGTTTCCAGCGTGAGGATGATGCGGGCGAGGGCGAGGAGGATGAGGGCTTTCGCGATGGCGACCGGGTCGCGCGTGGCGGCGATGGCGCTGGCGAGCGCGCGCAGTTCTCCCGCCAGGGCAGCGAAGGCCTGGGCGGGGGAGGACGGGGCCTCCTGGGGTTGCGCGTGCTGGGTCATGGGAAATTTTGTAACTAACAATTTGACCGGAGGGAATGGGAATAATTTACGTACGTACTGGGCGGCGGGGTGGCGCTCGCGCCCTGGTCTCTTGGGGGCGAGGAATGGCAGTAAGAAAGTGGACACAGAGGCACAGAGAAGAAAGGCAAGGGAGGAGGAAGATGGCGGAACCGCTTCGCGTTCCGCCCTACGCGGGGTGGTGACGTACGTGTCGGGAAAGTCTTTTTGGTTCTTTTTCTTCAGAAAAAGAACGTCCTTTCTTATGCCTGGTCTTCCCGGGTGCGCATGTGGCGGGCGAGGTTTTCGATCTGGGGCATGAGGACAGCGGTGAGGGGTGGGTCGTTGACGGTTTCGGACCAGGCCTGGCGGAAGCAGGTGAGCCAGGCTTCGATTTCCAGGGTGGCGATGGCGGCGTGGAGGTGGCGGCGGCGGAGCATGGGGGGGCCGTAGCGGTCGGTGAACAGGGGTGGGCCGCCGAGCCAGCCGGTGAAGTACATGAACAGTTTTTCGCGGCTGGGGCCGAGATCCGGGCCGTGGATGGCGCGGGCGGCGTGGCCTTCCCGCGTGGTTTCCATCAGGTCGTAGAAGCGTTCCACCAGGCGGCGGATGGTGGGTTCGCCGCCGATGCGGTCGTAGGGGGATTGGGTGGGGGCTGGGTCGGACATGGGGGCAGCGTTCCATCTTGCGGGCGGGGCGACAAGGCGGGCAGAGGGCGCCATGATGCGGGGCAGACCGAAGCCAAGTGGAGGAAACAATGTCCGACCTCGTCACGTCCGTGGATCGCGGGCATGTGCGCACGATCACGCTCAACCGGCCGGAGAAGAAGAACGCGCTGAGCCAGCAGCTGGCCTGGGGCGTGGTGGAGGCGATCGACGCGGCGGCCAAGGACGACAACGTGTGGGTGATCGCGCTGACCGGGGCGGGGGATACGTTCTGCGCCGGGCTCGATCTGACTGGCAGCGCGCCCTATTCGCCGCATTCGCCGCTGACGGCGCAGCTGGATGATGTGGGCTGGGTGGGCAACTTCCTGCTGGCCGCGCGGCAGCGCTGCGAGAAGCCGGTGGTGGCCGGGGTGAACGGGGCGGCGGTGGGCGCGGGGCTGGGCCTGGCGATGGCGGCGGATGCGCGCATTCTGGCGCGCGGGGCGCGGCTGATGGCGGGGTACACGCGCATCGGGGCTTCGCCGGATGCCGGGCTTTCGATCACGTTGCCGCAGGCGATGGGCTACGAAAAGGCCATGCGCTTCATGATGGAGAATCGCACGCTGCAGGGCGATGAGGCGGTGGCCTGGGGCATGGCGGGCGAGACGGTGGATGACGACAAGCTGGCAGCGCGGCTGGCGGAATACTGCGAGATGCTGTGCGCCTGGTCGCCGGTGACGCTGCGGCTGCTGAAGCGGGTGATGAATGCTTCGATGTATTCGGCGGACATGACCACGCAGCTGCGGTACGAGGTGGCGAATATCCATAAGGCGTTTGCGAGCGAAGACTCCAAGGAGGCTCGGAAGGCGTTTCTGGAAAAGCGGAAGCCGGCGTTCAAGGGGCGGTAGGAAACGCCTTTGCCTTCGCCCTGATCCACGCGAGGGCATCGCGCTCCACCCCTTCCGGCCTGCCGGCGAGTGCCCAGAGGGCCAGCTGAACGGCGGCGAAGGTGAGGGCGCCGGTGGCAATGGAGAGGGGGAGGCGTAGCAGCGGCAGGTCTGGCAGCGCAGCCTGGAGGGTGAGCACGGCGGCGGCCATGGCAAGGGCGGCACCGGCGGGGCGGGCCAGGCCGCGGGCCAGGGTGAAGATGGGCAGGCCGGTGGCGCGTTCGAACACCGTGAAGGCGATGGCGACGGACAGCGCGGTGGCGATGGCGCGGCCGAGGGCGATTTCGGCCAGGCCGTACCAGAGGGCGGCGGGGATCAGGGCGGCGAGCAGCAGCGCGCTGCGGGTGGCGTGCAGGAAGAGCACGACGCGCGGGTCCCCGGTGGCGCCGAGGACGGAGCCGAGCGGCAGGGTGATGGCGGAGAGTGAAGCGGTGACGGCAAGGATCTGCATGACGGGCACGGCGGGGAGCCATTGGGCACCGAGCACGAGCAGGGCGGCGTCGTGCGCGACCAGGGCGAGGCCGACGCCGATCGAGAGGGCGAGGATGCCGACGGCGGCGATGATCCAGCGGTAGGTGCGTTCCAGGGCATCGGGGTCGTCTGCCAGTTGGGCGAAGGCAGGGAGCCAGACGCGGGTCATGGGATAGACCAGCTCCTGCACCGGGGTGGCGGCGATGTCGGAGGCGACGTTGTAGTAGCCCATCTCCGTTGTGGTGCGGGTGCGGCCGACGATGACCTCGTCGATGCGCATGTTGGCGAATTCCAGCACGTGGACCAGCAACATCCAGGTGGAGAAGCTCCAGGCGTCGCGCCCTTCCGCGAGGCTGAGGCGCGGGCGGTAGGGGTGCAGCACGTAGGACAGGATCACGGTGATGACGCCGCCGGAGATGATGCCGATGGCCAGCGCCCAGTAGCTGCGCAGCAGGATGGCGGCGACCAGGGTGATGGCGAAGGAGCCGAGCTTGGCGCCGACCAGGAGCTGGAATTCCTTCTGGAACACCATGTTCTTGCGGAACCAGATGATGCCCGGGTTCTCCAGCCCCCAGAGCAGGGAACGCAGGGAGAGAAGCTGGATGACCGGCTCGATCTCCGGCGTGCGGAAGAAGGCGGCGCCGAGTGGGGCGATGGCGAAAATGGTGAGCGTGAGGGCGGCGCCGACGATCAACTGCAGGGTGAAGACGGTGTCGAAATGGCTGCGCTGCGGGTTGGGGTGGCGGATGATGTAGATGGCCAGGCCGGTTTCATTGACGATCTCGATCAGGCCGACGACGAGCATGGCCAAGGCGACGACGCCGAAATCGGCCGGCGTGAGCAGGCGGGCGAGGATGACGGTGCTGATCAGGCCAATGGCGCGCAAGCCCCAGCGGGCGGCGACGACCCAGAGGGTGGCGGAGAAGATTTTTCTTAATGACATAAGAAAGAGCGTTCTTTTTTGAAAAAAAGAACCAAAAAACTTTTATTCGTTTTAGTGCGCGCGCCAGACGGATAGATCGAGGCCAGGTCAAAAAAGTCTTTTTGCTTCTTTTTCTTCAGAAAAAGAAGAATCTTGCTTCCTTCCTTCACCCCCCGGTGATCCGGCGGAACAGGGCCAGCTGCCCGGTGCTGGTCTCTGCCCAGCCGAAGCCTTCGGCGTAGCGGCGCGTGGCGGCGCGGTCGGGCGGGGTGGCGAGGAGGTCCTTCACCGCTTCGGCGATGCCTTCGGCGGTGTTGTGCTGGACGATGAGTCCGGCGTCTCGGCGTTGCACGACTTCGGGGTTGCCCGGGATGTCGCTGGCCACGACGGGGGTGCCGCAGGCCATGGATTCCAGCAGCACGTTGGCCCAGCCTTCGCGCGAGGAGGCGAGGATGGAGAGGTCGGCGGCGGCGTAGTAGGCGGGTAGCTCGGCGTGCGGGCGGGGGCCGAGCAGGCGGACGCGGTCGGCCACGCCGCGCTGGGTGGCGCGGGCTTCGAGGGCCGCGTGTTCCGGGCCGGCGCCGAGGATCAGCAGGGTGGCGCCGGGGAGCAGGGCCATGGCGTCGATGGCGAGGTGGTGGCGCTTGCGCGGGATGAGGCCGCCGACGGAGATGAGGGTGGGGCCGGTAAGGCCGAGGCGGGCGCGCATGGCATCGCGGCCAGCGATGTCGGGCCAGGGGCCGGGGTGGAAGAGCGTGGTGTCGATACCGTTGCGCAGGACGGTGACTTTTTCATCGGGCGCGCCGAGTTCGACCAGGCGGCGCTTGAGGCCGGCGCTGACGGCGATGAGGGCATCGGCGCCGGCGATGGCGCGGCGGATCTGGGCGCGGGGGAGGGCGTAGTCCGGCAGTTCCGTGACATCGGAGCCGCGGGCGGTGATGGCCAGTGGAAGGCGGAATTCGCGGGCGAGAAAGAGGGCGGCGACCCCGTCGGGGTAGAGGTAGTGGGCGTCGATCGCGTCGAAGCGTTGGCCCTGGGCCATGAAGCGGCGCAGTTCGCGGCTTGCGGCGCGGTAGAGGGCGTAGGGGGCGGTGTACATGCCGAGCTTGGGCATGGTGAGGGCGCGCGGGTGGTGCACGGCGAGGCCGTGGCGCTGTTCGTGGCGGGGCACGGCGGCATAGGACGCCCAGGCGCCGAAGCGCTTGTGGGTGGAGGGGAACCACCAGGTGGGGGCCAGCACCGTGGCTTCGGTGCCGGTATCTGCCACCAGGTGGCGCAGCCGGTTCTCGACGAAGATGCCGTGGTTGGGCTGCGCCGCGTTGGGGAACAGCGTGGTGAAGGTGAGAAGGCGCAGTTGCGTGGCCACGGGTGGTTCAGCGGCGGTTGAGGCGTTCCAGCAGGCGGGTGGCGTCGTCTTTCTCGTCGAAGGTGGCGGTGCCGGCGGCGAGGGGGCGCAGGATGGTGATGGCCTCGTCGCGGATGCCGGCTTCCGACAGGGCGACGGTGAGGTGGTACTGGATGGTGGGCTCGTTAGGCAGTTCGCGGGCGGCCTGGCGCAGCAGCGGCAGGGCGGCGACGGCCTCGCCCTGGCTGGTGAGGATCCAGCCCAGCGTGTCGGCGACCTGGGCGCTGGGTGCGAGCAGCCAGGCCCTTTGGGCCAGGGCGCGGGCGCGGGGGTCGTTCTTGAGGTGGTAGAGCCAGGCGAGGTTGTTGAGCGCGACCGGGTTGAGCGGCTGCTTTTCCAGCACCTGGGTCAGCTGTGCCTCCGCCTCCGAGTGGCGGCGGGCGGCGATGTCGTAGGAGATGAGCGCCAGGCGGGCGTTCATGTCATCCGGCGCCTTTGCCACCCAGTCGGTGAGCAGGCGGCTGGCCTCCGCGGGGCGGTTGGCGGCGCCGAGTGCGTTGGCGGCGCGCAGCACGAGGTCGGGGCGCGGGGCTTCGTTGAAGTCGTCGAGATAGGCCTGGGCGGCGGCGACGAAGTTGTTGCCGTTCATGTAGATGTCGCCGCGCAGGCCGCGCGAGGCGGGCAGGTTGCGCGGGTCTTTCTGCAGCTCGGCCAGGGTGGTGAGCGCGCGGGCGGGCTGGCCTTCGCGCAGGTCGATGCCGATGAGCGTTTGGATGAGGGCGGGGTGGCCGGGCTGGGCGGCGAGGCCGTCGCGCAGCAGGGCACGGGCCGAATCCGGGCTGTTGTCGCGCAGCATGATCTCGACCAGGGCGCGGCGGGCGCCGATGTCGGAGGGGTCGGCGGCGAGGATCAGGCGGAAGCCTTCCTGCGCCTCCTTCAGCAGGCCGAGGGTGACCTGGGCGCGGGCGCGCGCCAGGATGAGGTTGGGCGGCGGGGTCTGTAGGTCTTTCATGGCCGCATCCGTGACCTCCAGCGCGCGGCGGGCCTCGTTGTTGCGGACATAGAGATCGGCGAGCAGGGCGGCGACGCCGGGGTTGGCGGGGGCGGCGGTGCGGGCGGCCTCGGCCAGGCTGATGGCGCGGGTGAGGCGGCCATCGCTGGCGAACACGCCGGCCATCATGGTGAGCGCCTGCTCGTTGGCCGGTTCCTGGCGCAGGATGTCGCCGAGATACTGCTCCA
The DNA here is from genome assembly GCA_026400815.1 of Alphaproteobacteria bacterium. Taxonomy (GTDB): domain Bacteria; phylum Pseudomonadota; class Alphaproteobacteria; order Acetobacterales; family Acetobacteraceae; genus CAMDGX01. The sequence continues at coordinate 60,973 of JAPLOI010000017.1, read as the reverse complement.
CCTCGCCGTTACGGCCCTGCATGTTGGCGAGGCGGGCGAGGTTGAAGCGGGCGCGCAGCGAGCCCGGATAGTCGCGCAGGGCGTTGATGTAGGCGGCGCGCGCGGCATCGAACTTGAGCTGGCCGGAGAGCACGAGGCCTTCCAGCACGGCGAGGTTCTCCGACTTCAGGCCGGACTGCTTGGCGCGTTCCAGGGCGGTGCTGGCGCGCTCGATGTCGCCGGCGGCCAGGGCGGCGACGATCAGGGCCTCGTTGGCATCGACCTGGCGCGGGGAGAGTTCGAGGGAGGTATCGAGGTCGCGGGCGGCGCCGGTGGCGTCGCCCATGCCGAGGCGCATGGCGGCGAGGCGGGTGACGATGTCGGCATTTTCGGGGGCGAGCTTGGCGGCCTGCTCGAAGGCCTCCAGCGCCTCGCGCGGCTTGCCGTCCTGCGCCAGGGCGCGGCCCATGATGTCATATACTTCGGCATCGGCCTGCACGCCGTCGGCGATGGCCTTGCGCAGCACCTGCACGCCCTCTGTGGCGCGCTGGGCGGCGATGTTGACGCGGGCGAGCAGCTTGAGGCCGTCGAGGTCGGTGGGGTTGCGCTGGACGAAGCGCTGGGCGGCATCGAGGGCCTGCTCGCCCTGGCCGAGGTTGAACTTCACCACGCCGAGGAAATAGTAGCCGCGCGGGAAGCGGGGCAGCAGGTTGGCGATCTGGGTGAGGGAGGCATCCGCGGTCTGGAAATCGCGCGCGCGGGCGGCGAGCACGGCCTGCAGGTAGATGCCGCCGGCGCTGCGCGGCTCCATGCGCAGCACGGTGGCGACATCCTCCTTCGCCTTGGCGTCGTCGCCCAGGGCGACGAGGAGGTTGGCGCGCTCCAGCCGCGCGGCGAGCATGGCGGGGGCTTGCTGGATGGCGGAATCGAGTGCCGAGAGGCTGTTGCGGCGGTCGCCGCGCAGGTTGAGCAGCTGGGCCTTCAGCACCAGCGCCTCTGGCGAGCGGGCGTTCAGCGTGAGGGCGCGGTCCACGCGCTGCTCCGCGCCCTGGAAGTCGCGGCGGGCGAGCAGCACGCGGGCCATGGAGAGCGGCGGCTCCACCGCGGCGGGGGCGGCCTTCTCGGCTTCGAGGAAGGCGGCCTGGGCTTCGTCGATCTCGCCGAGTTGCAGGTGCGAGGTGCCGCGCATGACGAGCATGGCGCCCTGCGTGTCTTGCGGGGTTTGGGCGAGGGGGAAATCTTTCAGCAGCTCGCGGAACTTGCCCTGGGCCATGTAGGTCTGGGCCAGGAGCGGGACGATCGGGCGCGGGTCGAAGCCGTTGTCGCGGGCCTGGCGCAGGCTGCGCTCGGCGGAGACCGGGTCGCCCATGCGCAGCTGCACGGCGCCGAGGCGGAAATGCGCCTCCGCGTTGTTGGGATCGGTGCGCACGGTGTTGCGCAGCTCGATCTGGGCGGTGCGCAGGTCCCCTTTGTCCATGGCGGCCTTGGCGGCGCCGAAGGGATCGACCGGGCGCATGAACTTGAACCAGGCGACACCGCCGCCGCCGGCCAGCACGCCCAGGACCACGAGGGCGAGGATCATTTTCTTGAGCATGGAAATTCAGTCCATGTTGTGCAGGGGCACGCTGTCGCCGGGGGGCGGGGCCTCTGCGTCGGGAAGGGTGCTGGTGACGGCTTCGACGCTGAGCCCGTGGGCCTCGAGGAGCGTGTAAAGCGTGGGGCGGCTGACCCCAAGCATCTTGGCGGCATGGGCGAGGCGGCCGCGGCTGCGGGCGATGGCCTTGTGCAGCACCTCCAGCTCCGCGCGGTTGCGCGCGGCGCGCAGGTCGAGGTCGTCTTCCTCCGGCTCGACCGGGGCGAGCTCCAGGTCGGCGGCTTCGATCAGGCGGCCTTCGGCCATGACGACGGCGCGCTTCATGCGGTTTTCCAGCTCGCGCACGTTGCCGGGCCAGGCGTGGGCGGCGATGGCGGCCATGGCGGTGTCGGCGAAGCCGCGCAGGGAGCGGCTGAATTCCTGGTTGAAGCGGGCGAGGAAGAAGCGGGCCAGCAGGCCGGCATCGCCGGGGCGCTCGCGCAGCGGCGGGATGCGCACGGTGACGGAGTTGAGGCGGTAGTAGAGGTCGTTGCGGAAGCGGCCGCCGGCGACCTGTTCCTCCAGCATCATGTTGGTGGCGGAGACCACGCGCACATCGGTGGGAATGGGCTGGCGGCCGCCAACGCGCTCGATCACCTGTTCCTGCAGGAAGCGCAGCAGCTTGACCTGGAGCGGGAAGGGCAGGTCGCCGATCTCATCCAGGAACAGGGTGCCCTTGTTGGCGGCCTCGATCTTGCCGATGGTCTGCTTGACCGCGCCGGTGAACGCGCCGCGCTCATAGCCGAACAGTTCAGATTCCAGCAGGTTTTCCGGGATGGCGCCGCAGTTGATGGCCACGAAGGGGCCGCGTGCGCGCGGGCCGAGTTCGTGCAGGGCGCGGGCCAGCGCTTCCTTGCCGGTGCCGCTTTCGCCCAGCAGCAGCACGGGCACGTTGGCGGTGGCGAGCTTTTCGACCGTGCGGCAGACCTTCAGCATCGACTCATTGGCGGTGACGATGCGCTTGATGGGCGAGGCGGAGCCGCCATTGGTGGCCAGGCGCCGGTTCTCATCCTCCAGGTCGCGCAGGCGCAGGGCGCGGGCGACGATGGTTTGCAGCAGGTCGATGTCGGCCGGCTTCTCGCAGAAATCGTAGGCGCCGTTGCCGATGGCGCGCAGGGCGTGCACGCGGTCGCCGTGGGAGGTGGCGACGATCACCTTCATATCGGGGTTCTGGCGGGCCAGAGCCTCCAGCGTGGCGAAGCCTTCGCTCACGCCGTCGGGATCCGGTGGCAGGCCGAGATCCATGATCGCGACGGCGGGCTGTTCCTTCTGGGCGAGCGTGAGCGCCTGGGCGCGCGCATGCGCGATCAGCAGGCTGTAATCCGGAAAGGCCCAGCGGTACTGGCTGCAGAGGCCTTCGTCGTCTTCGACGATCAGGAGTTTCGGTTTGTTCGATCCCTGTGCCATGGTTCCACATTATCCTGCCGGCGCTTCCTACCGAAGCGTGAACGGCCGTTCCGCATACACGAAAGCGTCGGGAAGCGGTATCTCGGTGGCGCGGGCGGCGGCCGGCATCAGGCCTGGGCCTGTTCGCTGGCCAGCGCCGGCTGCGGCCGGGTGGCCGCGGCCGGGAGCACGAGGCGCATGGTGGTGCCCTGGCCCGGGCGGCTGGTGACGACGAGGTCGCCACCGGCCTCACGCACCAGCTCGCGTGCCTGGAAGGCGCCGATGCCGGTGCCGCCGTGCTTGGCGGTGCCGAAGGGGCGGAACAGCGTGTCGCGCACGAAGGCCTCGCTCATGCCCGTGCCCTGGTCGGCGATGTCCACCAGCACGCGGTTGCCGACATGGCTGAGACTGACGCGCACCGGCGGTGGCGGCACGGTGCCGGCGTGGCGGGCCAGGGTGGCATCGGCCGCGTTGGTGACGAGGTGGGTGATGACGGCGTCGAACGCGGCTTCCGGCATGGCGACGCCGACGCCGGTGCGGTCGTACTCCAGCAGGAGATCGGTGTCGTGGCCGCGGCGCAGGCTGGGGAGCAGGGTGCCGAGGCGTTCCACCGGGTGCAGCGTGGCGGCGGGCGGGGCCGGCTCCGGCGCTTCCAGGCGGCGCAGCAGGGCGGAGATCTTCTGCACCGAGGCGCGCACGGTGGCCAGCATGTCGCGCTGGAACTCGGGGTTGGCGAGGTGGCGCTCGGCGTTGGAGAGCAGCAGGGAGAGCTGGGAGGAGACGTTCTTGATGTCGTGCGCGACGAAGGCGAAGCGCTTGCCGTATTCGGCGAGCTGGCGGCTTTGGGTGAGCACTTCCGTGGCACGCTGCTCGGTGAGGTAGGTGGCGACCTCGCGCGCCAGGATGCGCAGCAGCTCGAACACCTCGCGGTCCAGCCGGAAGGGGGCGCGCGGCGGGGCGAGCAGGATGAAGCCGAGGATGGCGGCCTCGGCCCCCGGCGTTTCGGCCGCGCCGGCGAGATGGGCCGGGCCGAGCGGCAGCGGGACGGCGAGCCAGGTGGCCTGGGGCAGTTCCGGCGGGCGGTTGGCGTGGGTGAGCTCCACGATCCCGCCGGAGTTGGGGCCGTGCAGGGCGGCGAGCAGCGGGGCGTCGGCGGCCACGGGCATGCCGCCGGAGGGCAGGTTCCAGGCCGCGGCCCAATGGTAGGAAGCGACGTGATAGGAAGCGGCGGGGCCCTCGCTGTGGCGCAGGTAGAGGATGCCGCCGGGGCTATCCACTACGTCGGCCACGGCGCGGATGACGCGCACCGGCAGCGTGCCCTCCGCGTCGCCGGCGGAGAGCTTGGCGATGCAGCGCAGCCATTCGCGGCGGTAGTCGAACCGGCTGGAGAAGAAATTGTCCACCACCATGCTGCGCAGGCGCGAGCGGGCGCTGGTGGAGGTGAGCAGCACGACGGTGGAAAGCAGGCCGGCAAAGACCAGGCTGGTTTCGGCCAAGCCGCTCCAGCCGGCGCCGAGGTGGCGGAACAGCTCCCCGGCGGCCGAGAGGCCGAGCAGGAAGATGCCGGCGACGACCAGCGTGGCGCTGTGGAAGGCGGCGCTGCGCGAGACGTGGATGTCGATCTTCCAATCCCGGTTGCGGGCGGCGGCGATGGCCAGCAGGGGGGCGACCATGGCGGTGGCCACGGCGCGGCCGCCCACGAGGCTGGGCGAGGCCTGGCGGAACAGCACCGCATCTGCCGCCAGCACGATGTCGAACACGCACAGCGCGCCAAGGCCGATCGAGGGCAGGTTGATGTACCATTTCGCGTCCTCGGCGACGTTCTGGTACAGGTTCTCGATCAGCAGGATGGTGCAGACGGCCAGGCCCAGCCGGACGGCCACGCCGGCCGAGAGCAGGGAAGGGCCGTTGGCGCCGGCGGGATCGACCAGCACGGTGACCGCGGTGACCAGCAGCAGCACGAAGCCCATCATGGCGAAGGCCTGCGTGAGCTGGCCGCGGGCGCGTACGGTGCGGCGGTAGAGATGCAGGATGAAGAGGTACCAGGCCACCAGGCGCAGCAGGTCGAGCGCGCCGGAGAGGCCGGAGAACGGCGCCTGCGGCGCCAGCGCCACGCTGGCGGCCCAGGCGGCGGTGATGGCGGCGGCCAGGGCCAGCAGCCCGCCGGTGCGGCTGGTGCGGGCGCGCACCAGGATCAGCGCCGAGAGGGCGGCGTAGATCGCCGCGCAGCCGGCATGGGCCAGCATTACGGCCGCGATCATGTGGCTGCGATCATCCGCTGTGCCGCCATCTTCTGCTGTTCCTCCGTGCCCCGCGGGCCAAGGCCTGCCGCCGCGGGCCACGGGCGGGGCGCTGCATAGCCGGTTGCGGTTGGCCTGGGGATGGCGGGGCCGTGCGCGTGAATCAGCGCGCGCCTTCCTGGAACAGGATCACGCGCACTGTGGCGAGCAGGATGGTGATGTCCAGCAACAGGTTGCGGTGCTTCACGTAATAGAGGTCGTAGGACAGCTTCTGGCGGGCATCCTCCACCGAGGCGCCGTAGGGGTAGTTCACCTGGGCCCAGCCGGTGATGCCGGGTTTCACGTGGGTGCGGTCGCAATGGAAAGGGATCGCGCTGTCGAGCTGCTCGACGAAGTGCGGGCGTTCCGGCCGGGGGCCGACCATGCTCATCTCGCCGCGCAGCACGTTGAAGAGCTGGGGCAGCTCGTCGATGCGGGTGCGGCGCATGATGCGGCCCCAGGCGGTGACGCGCGGGTCGTGGCGGGAGGCCCAGGCCGGGCCCATCGCCTCTGCGTTCACCTGCATCGAGCGGAACTTGAACAAAGTGAAGGTGCGGCCGTGCAGCCCGACGCGGACCTGGCGGTAGAGGATCGGGCCCGGGCTGGTGCACCAGACCAGCAGGGAAGCCACCGCGATAACGGGCAGGGTGGCGGCCAGGATGGCGAGGCTGATGGCGATGTCCGCCGTGCGGCGCAGGGCCTGGGCGGCGCGGCCGGGGCGTTCCAGGCCATCGAGCCAGCCGGAGGCGAGCTGGGCGAGGTCGAGCCGGCGGAGTTGCTGTTCGCGGAAGCTCACGTCGTCGAACAGGCGGGTGCGGCTGTTGGCGCCGAGGGCGGCGGCCAGCGTGGCGCGGGCGGGGGGCAGGGCATCATGCGTGACGATGACGCCCCAGATGCGGCGCAGGCGCAGCGCGGGCGGGGTGAGCGTGGCGGCCTCTGCCGGTTCGATCACGCCGACGAGGCTGAAGAAGCCGCGGCGCATGGAGCGGATGGCGGCCTCCGTGGCGGCAGCCTGGGCGCTGCTGCCGACGATCAGCACGCGGCGGCTGAGCATGCCGCTGCGCAGGACGACGCGGAAGCAGAGGCGGGTGATGAACAGCAACAGGATCCAGGACAGCAGGATCTTCATCGGCCAGAGCGCGTCCTGCCCGAGGATGAAGCTGGGGTCGAGGTCGGTGACGACGCTCAGCGCAAGGATGGCGGGGAAGGCGAGCACGCCGGCGACGACGGAATTGACCAGCAGGCGCCGGGTCTGCAGGCAGATCTCCGGGCGGTACATGCCAATGGTCATGGAGATCACGCCGATCGTGAGGGAGAGGATGGCGGCGTGGTTGGCGGTGTCGTGGTGCAGGCCGAGGAAGCCTTGTGGCGCCGCGGCCGCGACGACGTCTCCGGGAAGGAGGATGATATAGAAAACGATAAAACAGAGGCTGATCTCGAGAATGCCGAGAACGACCATCTCCAGGGCAACGAATCCGTCAAATAGACGTGCCATGACCCGCTCCTGAAAAATTCCGATCGACGGGCGGCCAAATGGCGGCCGCTGACGTTTCATAAACACTGCGGGTGTTACCGCGCCGCTAGGCATGCATGCAACAGGCTCCCGGCGGGGTGCCTCTGCCGCAGCACGAACGTGCCTGAAAGGATCTTCATGTTTCATTCACATCGCGTTGACTTGCGCGGCGATGGCGCAACGTGAAGTAGCAGGGACATTGGGATCGCCCCTGGCCCGTTGCGGGATCATGCACGTGGGCGGGGGCTCCGTCTCATTTCGAGAGGGAGTTTTGTAAGGAATTGTACTGCAGCTCGCTGCTACACCCTTTAGGCCCAGGCCAGATATGGGCGGAAGTGGAGTGAGAGGCGCCCATGCGGCGTGGCCGTTGGGGAGCCGGTGCGGGGGGAGCGGGGTGGCGATGCAAGCCGGGCGGTTCTTTTTTCGTCTTCGTCACCATGCCGTGAGCGGAGCGTCGCGGTGCGTATGAGCCATTCTTTACCGGAGCCTGGGCTGCATGGTAGGTCGCAACACTCGCGAGACTTCTATGCGGCCTGCTGCGGTGGTGCCGTGCAGGCGACGGTTCGGATGAGGGTGCCCGCGTTCGAGGGTAAGGGTTTTCAGGCGTGTAGCTCAAAGGCAGAGCGCTGCTATCACATGGCAGAGGTTGGGGGTTCGATTCCTTCCGCGCCTACCAGTTCCGCACGGCGGGGTGCATGGCGGGCCCGCCGCGCGCCGATTGTGCGCCCGTGGGGCCCCTGGGGCCGCTTCCTTCGGCCGGCCGGCCGCACCCTTTGCAGCGAGAGAGCGACATGACATTCAAGCGCCCCGCCCATCGCACTGCCTGGCTGCCCCCGGTGCTGGCGCTGCCCGCGCTGATGTTCCTGGCCGCCTGCTCCGGCGGGACGCCCGGGGTGGGGCCCGCCTGCCCGGCCCCGGGCAGCGAGGCCGCGGCAGCCCAGAGTGCCGCGGCCGGGCGGGTGGTGACGACATCTTCCTATGTGATCGGGGCCGGCGATGCGCTGAGCATCTCCGTCTATCGCGCGCCGGAGCTGAGCATGCCGGGTATTCCGGTGCGGCCGGATGGTCGGATCTCCATGCCGCTGATCCCCGACATCGTGGCCGCCGGCAAGACTCCGACCCAGCTCGGCAAGGAGCTGGAGGACCGGCTGAAGGAATACGTGCAGGACCCGATCGTGACGGTGATGGTGACCGGGTTCATCGGCCCGTTCGAACGCCAGGTGAAGGTGGTGGGCGAGGCGACGGAGCCGACGGCGATTCCGTACCGCGACGGCATGACCGTGCTTGACGTGATGATCGCCACGCGCGGCCTGACACGCTATGCTTCGGGCAACAGCGCCAAGATCGTGCGGCGCGTGGACGGCCGAAACGAGGAAGTTCCCGTTCGCCTGAACGACCTGATTAAGAGCGGCGACATCTGCCAAAATGTGGAGATGAAGCCTGGCGATACGCTGATTATTCCACAGAGCTGGTTCTGAACCGGGGTTATTGAAGCATGGAACATCTCCGCGTCCTGGTACGGCGCCAGGCATCCGCGGCCTGGCGATTCCGCTGGGCCATGGTGGCGTGCACGTGGATCGTGTGCGCCATCGGCTGGGTTGCGGTGACGATGATCCCCAACCGCTACGAAGCCAGCGCGCGCCTGTATGTGGAGGCCGACGCTGTGCTGACCCCGCTGCTGCGCGGGTTGGCGGTGGAGAACCAGGTGGGCGGCCAGGTGGACATGCTGCAGCGCACGCTGCTGAGCCGGCCGAACCTGGAGAAGCTGATCGCCAACACCGATCTCAACCTGCAGATCTCCGGCTCCTCGGATCTTGAGGCGATGGTCCAGGGCTTGGCTGGCGCGATCAAGATCACGCCGCACACGCGCAACCTGTTCACCATTACCTATCGCCATGCCAGCCCGAAGCTGGCCTTCGACGTGGTGCAGACGGTGCTGACGACGTTCATCGAGAGCAAGACCGGCGCCAACCGCTCCGAAATGCAGAATGCCACCCTGTTCCTGGAGCAGCAGATCGCCGCCTATGAGCGGCAGCTGCGCGACGCGGAGCGGCGGCGGGCGGATTTCCGCGCCAAATACATGGACCTGCTGCCGAACGACATGAACGGCGTGACCCGGCTTGAGACCGCCACGCAGATGGTGCGGGCGCTGCAGGGCGCGCTGCAGGACGAGAACACCAAGCGCGACATGTTGCGCAGCGAGGTGGCCGCGGTGCCGCCGCTGCTGGTGACCGAGACCGACACGCAGGGCAGCGGGCCCGGCGGCGCGCAGGCGCTGCTGCGCAGCCTCACCGGTCCTTCCAAGCAGAAGATGGACGAGGCGCAGTCGCGGCTGGAGCAGCTGCTGCTGCGCTACACCCCGAACCACCCGGACGTGGTGTTCACGCGGCGCGAGATCGAGACGCACCGCGCCAATGCGCTGCGCGAGGCCGAGCAGCTGGCGCGCGAGGCGGCCGGCGCCAGTGCCGCCGCGGCGGGCGACGCGACGGCCCCGGCTGCGGGATCGCGCAGCCGTTCGCAGCCGAACCCCGTGTACGAGCAGCTGAAGGTGCGGCTGGTGGAGGCGGAATCGGCGCTGTCGTCGCTGCAGCGCCAGCTTTCGGATGCCACGCGCGAGCGCAACCGGCTGGAGGAGATCGCCCGCGGCGCGCCCGGGCTGCAGGCCGAGTTCATGAACCTCAACCGCGACTACGACGTGCTGCGCAAGAATTACGAGGAGCTGCTGTCGCGGCGTGAAGCGATGCGCATTGGCTCGGCGGCGGAGGCGGATGCCGACAAGATCAAGATCCAGATCATCGACCCGCCGCAGGTGCCGCAGAATGCGGTGGAGCCGAAGCGGGCGCTGATGACGAGTGGCGTGCTGGTGGCGGCGCTGGCGCTGGGCGTGGGCCTGGCGTTGCTGCTGGCGCAGTTCGACCAATCTTTCCATACGCTCGATGAGCTGCGCGACCTCGGGCTGCCGGTGGCCGGCAGCATTTCCATGGTGGCGGTGACCTCGCCGAGCGCGCGCATCATCTCCGTGGTGTCGTTCACCGTGGCGATCGTGCTGCTGCTGGGGGTGTATGGCGGGTTGCTGTTCCGCATAGCCCGGTCGGGGGGGCCGCTCTGACCATGGCAAAGGGACCCGATCATCTCGCGGAACGGCTGGCCGCGCGCCTGGGTGGCGTGGGCGGGCTTGGCGCTGCCGCCGAGGGTGGGGAGCCACGCCGGGCTGCCCCGACGACCGGGGAGGCGCTGCCGCAGCCCCCGCCGGTGATGGCTGATGTGCCGCCGGAGCATGCCGACGCGGTGGACGCAGTGCGCGCCGATGGCGACGACGCAGACCTGCCGCCGCCGCCGGTGGTCGCCGAGGCTGCCGAGCGGACGGAGGAGGTGGCCGGCACGTTGGTGCTGGAGCGCCCGCGCCGCGAGGGCGGCCGGGACGAGATTGCCCCTGCCCTGGGTGTCAACCTCGACACGATGGTGCCGGCGCCGCTGACGCTCGATCTGGTGTCGCTGGAGCGGGCGGGGATGGTGGTGGGGCGCAAGGCGCGCACCCGCATCTCCGAGGAGTTCCGCGTGTCTGTGGGGCAGGTGCTGCGCGCGGTGCGTGGCAGCTACACCCCCGGGCGCGGCGCAGGCAACCTGGTGATGGTGACCTCCGCGCGGCCGGGCGAGGGCAAGAGCTTCAGCTCGCTGAACCTGGCCGGCAGCATCGCGCAGCACACGCAGCGCGAAGTGCTGCTGGTGGACGTGGACGCCAAGCAGAACGCGCTGTCGGACCAGCTGGGGGTGGGCGACCGGCCCGGGCTGATCGACCTGGCGCTGACGCCGAGCCTGCGCATCGAGGACACGGTGGTGCGCACCGTCATTCCGAACCTGTCCTTCATGCCGGTGGGCGTGCGCCGGGTGGATTCGCTGGAAGGCGGTGCCGAGGGCACGGTGGCACGGCCGATCACGGCGTTGATCGAGCGGCTGGGGCGGCGCTTTGCCAACCATATCGTGATCCTGGACGCGCCGCCCTGCCTTTCCACCTCCGATCCCAGCACGATGGCGCCCCTGGTGGGCCAGATCGTGATGGTGGTGGAGGCGGAACGGACACAGCGTTCCGAGGTGCTGGCGGCGCTGGACCTGATCAAGGCGTGCCCGACGATCACGCTGATGCTTAACAAGATCCGTGTGACGACCAGCTACACCTTCGGCGCATATCATTATTTTGGCTCGTACTCCTGAGTCCGGATATAAGGATTCGGTGCGATATCCTTGGCATGCCGGGGTATGGTGCCCACGGAGTTTCCTGACGGATGGAGCCGGCACCATGCAGCACTGCCTTGTTGAGGGCTGACCTGCTCCGCCGGCCCGGCGGAAGCCGACGCGCCGGGCGATGGGCCGTGGCGGGGCTGGCGGCGACCCTGCCGGCCTTTGTGCCTGGTGGGGCCGCGCGGGCCCAGTTGCTGCCGCAGATGGGCACCACAGTGGAACTCGGCGATCTCCGGCGCGCCTTCGAGCAGGCCTACGGGCCGGTAGCTGTGGCGCCGGGCTCACCGAACTGGACCGTGACCCCGGGCATCGACGTGGAGATCACGGGCACCGACAATGCCCGGGCCCTTGGCTATGGAACCACGGGCAAGGGCCGGCAGAGCGAGCTTGTGACCAACGTGACGCCCAGCCTGCTGGTGCAGGGTGCCTCGCAGCGGCTGACGGGCTCCTTCTACTATGCGCCGCAGTTCCGTTCGTTCCAGAATGATTCGAAGCAGAATTCAGTCGGCCAGAATCTGAATGCTTCGGCACGGGCCACGATCTTCGAGGATCTGCTGTTTTTCAATGCCTCGGCCTATGCCAGCGAGTTCTCGCGCGCAGGCGGGCTGGGGCAGGGGACGGGTGGCAACCTTGCGCGCCAGGACCGGGTGCAGACCACCAGCTTCACGCTTGGTCCGCAGTTGCGGCATGCCTTTGGCGATTACGGCGTGGCGGAGCTTGGCTATACCTACACCTTCCTGACCCGCACCGGGCAGAACCTGCGGACGAATACGCCGTTCGCGACGGCGCTGACCCCGGGCGACACCACCACGAACACCACCCAGGCCTCCTTCACCAGCGGCCAGGAGTTCGGGCGGATCAATTTCGGGCTGAGCGTGCTGCGGATCGACTACGACGGCCCCGGCGCGCTGCGTGGCGCGGCGCGCCAGACCGAGACGCTGGATCTCGGCTATGCCTATACGCGCACGGTGACGCTGTTGGGCCAGGTGGGGCACCAGGACATCCGCTATGGCGGGGTGCAGCCGATCCGGATCAATGAGATGCTGTGGTCGCTCGGGCTGCGCTGGAACCCGGACCCCGACACCACGATGACGGCGCGCTTCGGCCACCGCGACGGCGGCACCAACTTCTTCTTCGAGGGCAACACGGCGCCGACCGCGCGCACCCGCGTGTCGGCCAGCTACTCCGAGGCGATGGTGAGCCAGGCCGACGAGTTGCAATCCTCGCTGAGCCGATCCCGGGTCGCCGGGCCGTCCCTGGTGGTGGACCCGGCGACCGGCATGCCGGTGCTGGTGAACAACAACTTCGCCGGCACCCAGGGCGGCATCTCGCGCGTGCGTCGCGCCTCGGTGAGCGGCGTGCTGCTGCAGGATATCGACAGCTTCACGCTTTCGTTCAACCGCGACGAGCGGACCACGCTGAGCGCGGATGTTGCGGGGGCGGCGCCGGGGATCACCTATTACAGCACCAGCCTGGCCTGGCAGCGCGAGATCCTGCCGGGGCTGCGCGGCAATGCGCAGGCGACCTACGGCGCGCGCAGCGCCAAGGGCGTGGCCAGCCAGGACATCTCGACCTTCTCCGCCGGGCTGAACTGGTCGCTGTCGGAAACCTTGTCGACACGTGCGACCTATACGTATACGCGCGTCGCCTCCCCGCAGCCTGGGTTCGGCTATGATGGCAGCCTGATCAGCCTGGGGGTGCGCAAGACCTTCTGAGCGCCGGCCCCCTTTTACCTACAGGTCGCCCCGAGCCATGTACGAGCGGTTCTACAACTTCACTGGGATGCCCTTCCAGCTGACGCCGGACAGCCGGTTCTTCTTTGCCAGCCGCGGGCATGGCCGGGCGATCGCACACCTGATCTACGGGCTGTCGCAGGGCGAGGGGTTCATCATCGTCACCGGCGAGGTCGGTGCCGGCAAGACCACGCTGGTGGAGCGGCTGTGGTCGGAGCTGGACCGCGAGACCTATACGCTGGCGCGGATCAACACCACGCAGGTGAACAACGACGACCTGTTCCGCCTGACCATGGGCGCCTTCGGGATCGAGACCGACGCCACGGACAAAGCCACGCTGATCCGCCTGTTCGCCGACATGCTGGCCGAGCACCGCGCCGCCGGGCGGCGCTGCCTGCTGGTGGTGGACGAGGTGCAGAACCTGACCCTGGCCGCGCTGGAGGAGCTGCGCATGCTCTCCAACATCACCGAGGACGGGCAGGCCAGCCTGCAGACCATCCTGCTGGGCCAGCCGCAGTTCCGGCGCAAGCTCGCCTCCCCCGACCTCGACCAGCTGCGCCAGCGCGTGCTTGCCAGCTACCATCTCGGCCCGCTCTCGGAGGAGGAGACGCAGGGCTATATCGAGCACCGCCTGGCCGAGGTGGGCTGGGAGGGCGACCCGGAATGGACGCCCGAAGCCCATGCCGCGATCCATCGCCACACCGGCGGCATGCCGCGCCGGATCAACCGGCTGGCCGCGCGCGTGCTGCTGTACGCGGCGCTGGAGGAGGCACACCGGATCGAGGTGCGGATGGTGGATGCCACCGCGGAAGAACTGCGCGCCGACCTCGAAGGTGGCGGCGAGGGCGTGGGCGACACCGAGCTGGGGGCGGAAGTGATTCCGCTGTGCCCGGCCGCGGGCAGCGTCGAGCGGGTCCCCGAGCGCAGCTACCAGGACCTGGTGCGGCGCATCGAGGTGCTGGAGGAGACGGTGGCGCGGCGCGAGCGCGTGTTCCAGCGGTTGATGGACGTGTTCGGCGGCTTCAGCCAGCAGCGCAGCGGGCTGTCCTGATGGCCGTGCCCGGCGCCAGGCTGGTGAATGCGATGACGGTGGACGTGGAGGACTACTTCCAGGTGGAAGCCTTCGCCCGCACCGTGCCGCGCGACGCGTGGGAGGGGTTTCCGCGCCGGGTGGAGGCGAATACCGACCGCATCCTGGCGCTGTTCGCCGCTTCCGGGGTGCGCGCGACTTTTTTCACCCTGGGCTGGGTGGCCGAGCGGCATCCCGCGCTGGTGCGGCGCATCGTGGCGGCGGGGCATGAGCTGGCCAGCCACGGCCATGGCCACGCCAGGGTGGCAACGCTGTCGGCGGAGCAGTTCCGCCAGGATGTGCTGCGCGCCAAGGCGTTGCTGGAGGATATCGGCGGCGTGGCGGTGGCCGGGTATCGCGCGCCGACCTTCTCGATCGGGCCGGCGACGCCCTTTGCCTATCCCGTGCTGGCCGAGACCGGGCATCGCTACAGCTCCTCCATCTATCCGGTGCGGCACGATCTGTATGGCGCGCCGGATGCGCCGCGCTTCCCGCATGCGGTGGCTGAGGGGGCGCTGTGGGAGGTGCCGATGACTACCATCCGGATGCGTGGCCAGAACCTGCCGATCTCCGGTGGCGGGTATTTCCGGCTGCTCCCCTATGCCGTCTTCCGCCGCGGGCTGGCCGCCTTCAACCAGGCCGAGGGGCGGGGCGGCATGTTCTACACCCACCCGTGGGAGATCGATCCCGGCCAGCCGCGCATCGGCGGGGCCGGCCGGCTTTCGCGTTTCCGCCACTACCTGAACCTCGCCCGCACCGCGCCACGGCTGGAGCGGCTGCTGCGCGATTTCGCCTGGGGGCGGATGGACGAGGTGTTCCCTGAACTGGCCGCGCCCCCGGCCCCCATGGCATCCGCTGCCTGAACGCCGGACCCCAAGCATGACCCTGCGCCTGCGCCCGCTGGACGATGCCGCCGATGCTGCCGGGTTGGAGGCGGCCTGGGATGCCTTCGTGCTGGCGCATCCCGAGGGCACCTTCTTCCACCGCGCCGCCTGGCGCCGGGTGATCGCGCGCGCCTTCGGCCATGCCACGCATTATGTGGCCGCCGAGCGCGACGGCGCGATCGTTGGCGTGCTGCCGCTGGCCCGCGTGCGCACGATGCTGTTCGGGGATTCGCTGATCTCGGTGCCGTTCAGCGTCAATGGCGGGCCGCTGGCGGCGGACCAGGAAGCGTTCCAGGCGCTGGTGGCGCATGCCGAAAGCGTGATGCGCGGCGCCGGCGTGCCGGTGCTGGAATTCCGCTTCCTGCATGCCCCGCCGGAAGGCTGGCTGGACGCCGCGGACTGGCCGGTGAGATCGGACCTCTATGTGATCTTCCGCCGCGCCATCACCGGCGACGACGACGCCAACATGAAGGCGATCCCGCGCAAGCAGCGGGCGATGGTGCGCAAGGGCATCACGGCGGGCCTCACCTCCGAGATCGACCGCGATACGCGCCGGCTGCATCCGATCTATGCCGAGAGCGTGCGCAACCTGGGCACGCCGGTGTTCCCGCAGCGCTATTTCGACATCCTGATGGAAGCGTTCGGCGAGGATGCCGACATCGTGACCATCCTGGACGGGGCGACACCGATCGCCTCGGTGATGAACTTCTATTTCCGCGACGAGGTGCTGCCCTATTACGGCGGCGGCACACGGGCGGCGCGCGATCGCTACGCCAACGACTTCATGTACTGGGAGGTGATGCGCCGGGCGGCGGGGCGGGGCTTCCGGCTGTTCGACTATGGCCGCAGCAAGGTCGGCACTGGCGCCTATTCCTTCAAGAAGAACTGGGGGTTCGAGCCGGCACCGCTGGCCTATCGGTTCCGGCTGGCGCCGGGGGCATCGATCCCGGACATCAATCCGCTCAACCCGAAATACCGGCTGTTCATCGCCGCCTGGAAGCGGCTGCCGCTGCCGGTGGCGAACCTGCTGGGGCCGCCGATCGTGCGCGGATTGGGGTGAGATGAGAGAACTCCTCTTTCTCGCGCACCGCTTCCCATACCCGCCCGACAAGGGTGAGAAGATCCGCAGCTGGAACATGATCCGGCACCTGGCGAAAACCTGGCGCGTGCATCTGGGCTGCCTGTCGGTGGATGGCGAGGACGCGCGCCACCTCGAGGCCGTGCGCGCGGTGTGCGGGGAGGTGGCGAGCTTTCCGATCTCGCCGCGCGGGCAGAAGCTGCGGGCACTGGCGCGGCTGCGGCCGGGGCGGCCGCTGATGGTGGATTATTACGGCGATGCCGGGCTCGCTGCCTGGGTGAAGAAGCTGCTGGCGGAGCGGCCGATCGGGCTCGGCTTCGCCTATTCCACGCCCATGGCGCAGTATTTCGACGGCGCGGGCGTGCCCTGGGTGCTCGACATGGTCGACGTGGACTCGGAAAAATTCGCCGCCTATGGCGCCGAGGGGCGCTGGCCGATGCGCCATGTCTGGGCGCGCGAGGCCCGCACGCTGCTGGCCTATGAGGCGCAGTCCGTGCGGCAGGCGGAGCTGTCGCTGCTGGTGAGCGAGGCGGAATGCCGGCGCTTCGCCACCCTGGCGCCGCAGACGGAAGGGCGCGTGTTCGCGGTGCAGAACGGGGTGGACCTGGACTATTTCCACCCGCGCCACACCTTCCCGCGCCCCTGGGCCGACGACGCGCCGCGCGTGGTGTTCACCGGCCACATGGACTACCCGCCCAATGCCGAGGCCGCGATCTGGTTCGCCGGCCAGGTGATGCCCCTGCTGCGCCGGCTGTCTCCCGCGCCGCGCTTCGCCGTGGTGGGTGCGAACCCGCTGCCCGCGGTGCAGGCGCTGGCGGGGCCGGACATCCAGGTGACCGGCCGGGTGGAGGATGTGCGGCCCTGGGTGGCCCATGCCGCCGTGGCCGTGGCCCCGCTGCGCATCGCCCGCGGCATCCAGAACAAGGTGCTGGAGGCGATGGCGATGGCCCGCCCCGTGGTCGCCTCACCGCAGGCCTTCGAAGGCGTGGTGGCCACCCCGGGCCGCGACCTGCTTGTGGCCGACGGGGCCGAAGCGATGTCCGAGGCTGTCGGCGCGATCCTGTCCGGTGGCCATCCCGCCCTGCCGGCCGCCGCCCGCGCGGCCATGGAAGCCTCCTATGCCTGGGGGGCGACGTTGTCGCGGCTTGACGATCTGATGGACAGCCTGCCGCAGGTGCGGGAAAACCCGGCCGCCGCCCACCCCGCCCGCACGACCATGCCCGAGGAGGCCACCCCATGAGCGCCCGCTCCCTGCCCGCCGACCTGTCGCCCGATGCGGGCAGGATCGCGGCCGATGCCGGGCTCGTACTGGTGGCAGGCCTGGCCGTGCTTGGCCTGCTGTTCCACGAGGAGGCGATGTCGGCGGTGAAGGTGTGGAACGATTCCACCGCCTATTCCCATTGCTGGTTCGTGCTGCCGATCGCGCTCTATCTCGCCTGGGAGCGGCGGCAGAACCTGGCCGGGCTGCGGGTGGAGCCGCTGCCCTGGCTCGGCCTGCTGGCCATCCCCGGCGTGGCGGCCTGGATGGCGGCCGAGCGCATGGGCATCATGGAAGGCCGCCAGCTGGTGGCGATGAGCTTCGTGCAGCTGCTGTTCCTGGCCGTGCTGGGCTGGCGGGTGTTCTGGGCGATGTCCGCCCCGCTGCTCTACCTGTATTTCCTGGTGCCCTTCGGCGCGTTCCTGACGCCGTACCTGCAGCATTTCACCCTGCAGTTCAGCCTGGTGGGGCTGACGGTGCTGGGAGTACCGTTCTACGCCGACTCGTTCCTGATCGAGACACCCTCCGGCCGGTATTTCGTCGCCGAGGCCTGCGCCGGGCTGCGCTTCCTGATCGCGGCAATCGCCTTCGGCGTGCTGTACGCCTGCCTGATCTACCGCAGCTACCATAAGCGCGCGCTGTTCCTGGTCGCCTCCATCGTCATCCCGATCGTGGCCAATGGGTTCCGGGCCCTGGGGATCGTGCTCCTGGGTGAGGCGCTGGGCAGCGCGGAGGCGGCGGCGGCGGACCATATCCTGTATGGCTGGATCTTCTTCTCCATCGTGATCCTGCTGCTGATCCTGGCCGGCATGCCGTTCCGCGAGGACACGGTGGCAACGGTGCGTGAGGTGGAGCCGGCGGAGCGGCTGCCCGGGGCCCGCCTGCGCGCCGTGGCGGCGGCCGTGCTGGTGGCGGCCTTCGCGGCGAGTGCGGCCAGTGCCTCCGCCTTTCTGGACCAGCGGGCGATGCCCGTGGCCGAGGTGACGCCGCCCTCGCTGCAGCCGGCGATCGGTTGCATCGCGGCCGGGCCCATGGTCACCACCCCGCCCGGCACGCCGGGGGCGGTGGATCCGCAGGGTAGCCGCAGCGTGGCGGAATTCGTGTGCGGCCCGGTGCGGCTGACGATGACGGTGCAGGTGTTCTCCACCCGCGCCAACCCGTCGGCCATCGTGCAGGCCCGGCGCAGCCTGGCGCGCGAGGACCTGGCCGACGAGATGGAATTCGGCGCGCTCGATGTGCAGGGCCAGGGCAGTTGGCGCCTCGCCACCAGCGCCAACCCGGCGGCGATGGCAGCAACCCGGCTGTGGCTGGATGGCGCGCCGAGCCGCGGCGGGCTAGGCGAGCGGATTCGTCAGGCGCGCAACAGCGTGGCCGGCGCGGAGGCGGCGCCCGTTTTGGTGGCCGCCACGCTGCAGTTCCCGCGCAGCCCGATCGGAGTGCGGGAACGCGAATGGGCGCAGCAATTGCTGGCGGCGTTCCTGGGCGCGCAGGCGGGGCTGGACGAGCAGATCACCAACCTGGCGCGGGCGGCGGCTGGCAGTTAGAAAGAACGTTCTTTTTTGAAAAAAAGAACCAAAAAACTTTTGTTCGTTCGATAAAACGGGCAGTGCCGCTGCGAACTAATAAGAGTCTTTTTGCTTCTTTTTCTTCAGAAAAAGAAGACTCTTTCTTTCACGCCACCCCCTCATGCGCAAACAACGAAGGCGCCCCACCGGTGTGGATAAACACCACGTGCTGGTCCGCCCGCCAGCGCCCGGCCTGGAGCAGCGCGATCAGCCCGGCGAGCCCCTTGGCGGAATAGACGGGATCCAGCACCAGCGCTTCCTGCCGGGCGGCCAGGTGCAGGGCTTCCAACGTAGCGTCGTGCGGCACGCCATAGGCCGGTCCGGCATGGCCGGCGACCACTTCCAGCGTGCGGGGATCGAAGGGCAGGCCGAGCAGGGCGGCGGCGCCGGTGGCGTAGCGGGCCACATCTGCGCGCACGCGGTCTGGTTCCGCGTCGATATCGATGCCCACGATGTCGGTGCCCGGCAGGCAGGCGGCGCCAGCCACGGCAAGGCCGGCCTGGGTGGCGCCGCTGCCGGAGCAGAACACGATGGCGGCCGGGGTGAAGCCCAGGGCAGCGCATTGCCCGGCGATTTCCAGCGCGCAGGAGGCGTAGCCCACGGCTCCGAGCGGGCTGGAGACGCCATAGGGCACGAGGAAGGGGCGGCGCCCCTCGGCGCGCAGGGTTTCAACCAGGGCGGCGATGGCGCCGTTGCGGTCGCCGGTCCAGGGAACGTCGTGCAGCGTGGCGCCGAACAGGCGGTTGAGCAGGGCGTTGCCGGAGGTGCCGTAGGCGGGGCCCTGGGGTGCCACGCGGCCATGATACACGGCGAGGTGGCAGGCAAGGCCGAGTTGCGCCGCGGCCGCAGCCACCTGGCGCTGGCTGTTGGACTGCACAACGCCGCCTGAAACCAGCGTGTCGGCGCCCGCCTGCACCGCTTCATGCAGCACGAGGTCCAGCTTGCGCAGCTTGTTGCCGCCCAGGCCGCGGCCGCAGAGATCCTCGCGCTTCACCCATAGGCGGGGGCCGCCGAGATGGGCCGAGAGGCGGGGCATCGGTTCCAACGGCGTGGGCAGGGTGGCCAGGCCTAGGCGGGGGAAGCGGGCGAGGCGCTGGGCGAGGCCGGCGGCCAAGCTCATGCGGGCAGGAGGCTTGCGGCATGCTCCAGCATGGGCAGCGGCACCTGGTACGGGCTGCCGGGCGTGGCGGCGCCCTGGGCCTCCCCCACCACGTAGCCGTAGCTTAGGCCGCAGACGGAGGCGAGCGACCAGAAGATCGGCGAGGCATCGGCGGGGCCGAGCAACTCCAGCACCGCGGCGCCATCGGGGCAGAACGCGCATTCGGCCAGGGCGCCGCCCTGGGGAGCAACCACGGCGCTGGCGTGGCGCAGCAGGGCGATGCGATCGGCCAGCGACGTGCGGTCGGCATCCACCAGGGTGAAGCCACGGGCGGCCAGGGTGGCGGCGACCAGGGGCTCGTTCAGCAGCCTGCCGGCGAATTCGGCCGAGCGCAAATAGAGGCGCCTGGGCCCGGGCGGTGCCATGGGCACCAGGGTCGCCAGCGCCTGTGCCGTGCTGCGGGCCAGCGGCGAGACTTCGGCCAGGCCGAGCCGGCCGGTGACGACGAGGTTGGTGCAGGCCACCGCCTCCTCCGCCAGCCAGTCGGTCGCGGCGGAGAGGTTGAGCAGGGCCAGCATCTCCTCCAGCCAGGGCGCGCGGGCGGCCTGCGGCAGCAGAACGCGCAGCTCCGGGTGCTGGCGGCGCAGGCGGGCGGCGGTGACGAGGCGCGGCAGCAGGGTGAGCATGCCGTGCGGATCGCTCTCCCAGCCCGGCCCGAAGGCGAGCAGGGACTGGGCCGCGCTGGCCTGGCGCGCGCTGACGGGTGCGGGCGGCGGGGGCTGCGGCAGCGTGTCGGCCAGGGCGAGGCCCTGCAACAGCACGGTGCCGCTGCCGCTGAGCACGATGGCTTGGTCCAGCTGGGCGATCAGCGTGGCGGGCAGGGCGTAGCGGCCGGAATCCGGATGCAGCAGCGCGGCCCCGTGCGGCGCGATATCGGGGTTGATGGTGGTGGCGAAGAAGGGGGGCGCGCGCACCACTTCGGCGGCGGCCTGCAATTTCGCCATGTGCGGCAGGGCGCCGGAGGCGCGCAGCGCGGCCAGATCGGGGCCCGGCGCCACGGTTGGGGTGGCAGGTGCGGAAGGTGCCGGCTGCAGGTGCCAGTCCAGCCATTCGTCGAAGCTGCGCTCGGCCTCGCCCTGGCGGTAGCGCAGGGCGGGACTCCACCAGGCCAGGCCGAAATGCGCGGCCACCGCGGGATGCACCGGCGCCTGCTGGTCGGCGAAAAGGGAGGTGAGCCCGGGCAGCACGGCGGCGAGGCGGGCATCGTGGCTGCCGGTGCCCAGGGCGGCGATGGCGGGGTGGCCCAGCAACTGGGACATGGCCACGGCCAGCAGCGGTTCGGCGGGATGCAGGGCGCTGTGGAACAGCCGCTCCTGCCGGAAGCGGGCGAGCGCGAAGCCGGCCAGATGGATGTCGCACCCCTCCTCGCGGCGGAACATCTCCCGCGCCACGAAGGCGTGCATGCGGTCCAGATCCACCAGGGTATTGAGCGCCACGGCCTCATAGGCGGCGCGGCGGCTGGAGGGCGGGGCGGGGCTGCGCAGCACGCCAAGGGCGATGCGGTCGCCGAACGCGGCGGGCACGCCGGGCAGGGCCCCGCGCGGCGGGTGCTCGGCGGCGAGCGGCCACAGGCTTTCGAATTCCAGCCGGGGCAGGGTGATCAGCGCGCAGCCGGGCGGCAGCAGGGCACGCTCCGCCGGATCCAGCGCGCCGGCCTCGGCCAGCACCACGGCGGCGCGCGCCAGCACATCGGGCGCGGCGCGCGGGCGGCCACCTGGCCGGGTGGGGCAGAGATGCAGATCCACCGCCTCGGCCAGGCCGGGCACGGCGCCCAGCTGTTCCACCAGGGCGCCCACCACGTGGCCGCCAATGCCGAGCAGGGCGGGGCGGCTCACGGCACGGTCAGCGCGTCGGGCGGGGCGGGGTCTGGCTGTAGTCGTAGAAGCCGCGGCCGGATTTGCGGCCGAGCCAGCCGGCCTCGACATACTTCACCAGCAGCGGGCAGGGCCGGTACTTGCTGTCCGACAGGCCTTCGTAGAGCACCTGCATGATGGAAAGGCAGGTATCCAGCCCGATGAAGTCGGCCAGTTCCAGCGGCCCCATCGGGTGGTTGGCGCCCAGCTTCATCGCGGTATCGATCGCCACCACGGAGCCGACGCCCTCGTACAGCGCATACACCGCCTCGTTGATCATCGGCACCAGGATGCGGTTCACGATGAAGGCGGGGAAATCCTCGGATACCGCCGTGGTCTTGCCCAGCGTGCGCGACAGCGCCTGGATGGCCTGGAAGGTGGGTTCATCGGTGGCGATGCCGCGGATCACCTCCACCAGCTTCATCACCGGCACCGGGTTCATGAAGTGCATGCCGATGAACTTCTCGGGCCGGTCGGTGCTGGCGCCAAGGCGAGTGATGGAGATGGAAGAGGTGTTGGAGGCCACCATGGCGGAGGGCTTGAGGTGCGGCACCAGTGTCTTGAACACGGCGCGCTTCACGTCTTCCTTTTCGGTGGCGGCTTCGATCACGAAGTCGCAATCGCCGAAGGCGGCATAGTCGGTGCTGGTGGTGATGCGCGCCAGGGCCTCCAGCTTGTCCAGCTCGGAGATCAGGGTGCGGTTCACCTGGCGATCCAGGTTGCGCCCCATCACGGCCATGGCGCGGTCCAGCGCCTCCTGCTTCACGTCCAGCAGCACCACCGGGAAGCCAGCGAGCGCGCAGACATGGGCGATGCCGTTGCCCATCTGGCCGGCGCCGATCACGCCGACCGTCCGGATCACAGGCATCTCGGCGCTGGCCGCCGCGGAATCAGACGCGGCGGCCGGCGCCTGGACGTTCATCAGCCGCGCTCCAGCTCGGCAGCGAGCTCAGGCAGGGCCTGGAACAGGTCGGCCACCAGGCCATAGTCGGCCACCTGGAAGATCGGCGCCTCCTCGTCCTTGTTGATGGCGACAATCACCTTGCTGTCCTTCATGCCGGCCAGATGCTGGATGGCGCCGGAGATGCCGACGGCCACATACAGGTCGGGCGCGACGATCTTGCCGGTCTGGCCCACCTGGTAGTCGTTCGGCACGAAGCCGGCATCCACGGCGGCGCGCGAGGCACCCACGGCAGCGCCCAGCTTGTCCGCGATCGGGTCCAGCAGCTTGAAGTTCTCGCCGTTCTGCATGCCGCGGCCACCGGAAACCACCACGCGGGCGGCGGTGAGTTCCGGGCGCTCGCTCTTGGAAAGCTCGGCCGAGATCCACTTGGAAACCACCGGCGACTCCACCGAAGGTGCGGCCTCGATGCTGGCGGAACCACCCTCGCTCGCCACCGGGTCGAAGCTGGCGGCGCGCACGGTGATCACCTTCTTGGCGTCGCTGCTCTTCACGGTCGCCATCGCGTTGCCCGCGTAGATCGGGCGCACGAAGGTATCGGCATCCACCACGCCGGCGATGTCGCTGATCGGCTGGCTGTCCAGCAGGGCGGCGACGCGCGGCATGATGTTCTTGCCGATGGCGGTGGTGGCGGCCATCAGGTGCGAATAGCCAGGCGCGAGCGCCAGGATCAGGGCGGACATCGGCTCGGCCAGGTTGTTCGCATACGCCGGCGCGTCGGCCAGGATCACCTTGGAAACGCCGGGCAGCTTGGCGGCGGCATCGGCGGCGGCCTGCACGCCGGAGCCGGCCACCAGCGCATGCACCTCGCCCAGCTGGGCGGCGGCGGCGATGGCGGAACGGGACGGCTGCTTGATCAGCCCGCCCTCGTGGTCGATCAGGACAAGAGCGGTCATTCTCAGATCACCTTGGCTTCGTTGCGCAACTTCTCAACCAGCTCGGCCACCGAGCCGACCTTCTTGCCGGCCTGGCGCTTCGCCGGCTCTTCCACCTTCACCACCGTCAGGCGGGGGGTGGGGTCCACGCCGAGATCGGCGGGCTTCATGGTGTCGATCGGCTTCTTGCGCGCCTTCATGATGTTCGGCAGCGACGCATAGCGCGGCTCGTTCAGGCGCAGATCGGTGGTGATGATCGCCGGCAGGTTCAGCACCACTGTCTCAAGCCCGCCATCCACTTCGCGGATCACGGTCATGCTGTCGCCCTCGATGGTGACCTTGCTGGCGAAGGTGCCCTGGGACCAGCCGAGCAGGGCGGCGAGCATCTGGCCGGTGGCCGACATGTCGTCGTCGATCGCCTGCTTGCCGAGGATGATGAGGCCCGGCTGTTCCTTCTCGGCGATCGCCTTGAGCATCTTGGCGACGGCCAGCGGCTGCAGGTCCACATCGGATTCCACCAGGATGCCGCGATCGGCGCCCATGGCGAGCGCGGTGCGGATGGTTTCCTGGCACGCGGCGACGCCGAGCGAGACGGCGATGATCTCGGTGGCGGCGCCCTTTTCCTTCAGGCGCACCGCTTCTTCCACCGCGATCTCGTCGAACGGGTTCATCGACATTTTCACGCCGGCGGTTTCCACGCCCGTGCCGTCCGACTTCACTCGGACCTTCACGTTGTAGTCGACCACCCGCTTGACGGGGACAAGGATTTTCATGGGCTGCCGTGCCGTTTCCTGGATGAGGGCGGGGCGTTCGACGGTCGCCAGGAACAGCCCGCGCCCGTTGGTTCGCACCTGCGAAATAGATGGGCCGGACCATAGTTGTGCGCTTGCGCGGCTGTCAAACGCCGGCAGGTCAGGGCTGGCATCAGGACTTGGAGATCAGCAGCAGCAGGCCGAACAGGGCCAGGGCCACGAACTGCAGGCCGATGCGCGCCTGCATCAGCCGGTTCTGGCGGGTGCCGTCGATGTTGCGGGCCAGGCCCACCAGGCCGGCGAACAGCACGCCGAGCGTGGCGAGCATGGCAAGAACAACCAGGATCATCATCGCTGTCTTCATGCCCGCTAGCTAGGCACGCAGGCGCGAAGGCGGCAACGCTTATCCGTCGGGGCTGCCCGGCGGCCGGCGGCGGGTTGACGGAAACCGCCGCGGCCTAACGCCGGCATTGACACCGCCCGGTGTGCCATGATGGGGCTAGCCGCATGAGACCGAACCCCACTGCCCGCGCATGGCCTGCCCTGCTGGCCTGGCTTGCCATGGCTTTGATGGCCCTGGCCGGCCCGTCCCTCGCCCAGGCCCAGCCAATCCCGACGGTCACGCCACAGCAGGCACAACAGGCGCTGGAGATCCTGCGCGACCCGCAGCGCCGCGCGGAGATCCTCTCCGTGCTGGAAACGCTCGCCCGCGCTGCGCCGGGAGGCGCGGGGGCAGGCCGCCCCGCCGCTTCCCCGTCCCAGCCCGCCCCAGGCACGCGCCCGGCGGCCGCCCCGGTGGAGGAGACCAGCGCGGCAGACTCCGGCCCCGCGACGCCCCCCGGCGCCGCCCCTGCGCCAGCCCCTGCCCCCGCGCCTGCCCAAGCGGCCCCTGATGCTTCGCCGCTGGCGCCGGACAGCCTGGGCGCGCAGGTGTTGATGGGCCTGTCGGACCGCCTGGCCACGCTGTCCGAGGATATCGTGATGGCGGTGCAGACGGTGATCAGCTTCCCGCTGATCGTGCTGTGGCTGGTGCAGCTGGCCGGCGATCCCGGCCGCCAGGGGCTGATGCTGGATACGCTGTGGCGGCTGGCGCTGGTGATGGGCACGGGGCTGGCCGCCGAATGGCTGGTGGCGCGCGCCCTGCGCCCGCTCTACCGCCGCCTGGCCGAGCGCGTGCCCGCCGGGCCGGTGCCGTCCGCCGCCGAGGAGGCCGGGGAAGGGGCCGATGTCGCACGGCCCGCCACGCGCCTGGAGGACGAGGCGAGGCAATCCGCGCGCATCTGGGGCCGGGCGCGCCGCCTCGGCGCCGGGTTGCGCCGGGTGCCGTTCGGCGTGGCCGCGCTGGCGCTGGACCTGCTGCCGATGCTGGCCGTGCTCGCCACCGGCTACATCCTGGTGGGCGGCGTGTTCGGCGACCAGCCCACGCCGCGGCTGGTGATCCTTGCCGCCATCAACGCCTATGTCGTTTATCGCATGCTGAACGGCATGGTGGGCATGCTGGTGGCGCCGCGGGAGGCGCGGATGCGCCTGCTGCCGGTGTCGGACGAGGTGGCGGCCTATATGGCGCGCTGGGCCCGTCGCGGCACGGCAGTGGGCATTTTCGGCTACGCCACCATCGAGGCCGGGCTGCTGTTCGGTCTCTACCGCCTGGCGCACGACGCGCTGGTGAAGCTGCTGTTCCTGGCGCTGGCCGGCTTCGTGGTGGCCATCATCCTGCAGCAGCGCGCCGCCGTGGCCGCGCGCATCCGCCCGACGGAGGAGGCCGAGGGGCTGGTGCTCCGCGCGCGGGCCATGCTGGCCCCGGTGTGGCACGTGATCGCGGTGATCTATGTCGCCGCGCTGTGGTTCGTGCTGGCGCTGGAGGTGCCGCGCGGCTTCATCCGGCTGCTGATGGTCTCGGTGCAAACGGCCGCCGTGCTGGGGCTGGCGCGCGTGGCGCTGATCCTGGCGCTGGGCGGCCTGCACCGGCTGCTGAACGCCCAGGCAGACGAGCCGGAGGCGGAGCGGCGCATCGGCGTGGCTGGGCGGCTTGCCACCTACGAGCCGATCCTGCGCGCCGTGCTGCGGGTGGTGGTGGTCACGCTGGCCGTGGCCGGCCTGCTGGAGGCCTGGGGCCTGCCGGTGGCAGGCTGGTTCCTGCGCGCCGAACTAGGTGTAAGGCTGCTGCGCACGCTGGGCTCCGTGGCCCTC
This sequence comes from Alphaproteobacteria bacterium, assembly GCA_026400815.1. GTDB lineage: Bacteria > Pseudomonadota > Alphaproteobacteria > Acetobacterales > Acetobacteraceae > CAMDGX01. Next base: position 34,567 of record JAPLOI010000017.1, on the reverse strand, counting down.
ACCATCGCGCTCGCGGTGGGCGTGTGGGAAATCGCGAACCTCGCCATCGAGCGCCACCTCGCCGGGCTCGCCGCCAGCGCCCAGGCGGCGCGCTCCGCCCGTCTGCGCACCCTGCTGCCGATGTTCCGCTCCGCCCTGCTGGTGGCGATCTGCGTGTTCGTCGGCCTGATCGTGCTGTCGGAGATCGGCATCAACATCGCCCCGCTGCTGGCCGGCGCCGGCGTGTTCGGCGTGGCGCTGGCCTTCGGCAGCCAACGCCTGGTGCAGGATGTGATCACCGGCCTGTTCCTGCTGCTGGAGAACACCATGCAGGTGGGCGACGTGGTCACGCTGGGCGGCATGAGCGGCACGGTGGAGAACCTCTCCATCCGCACCATCCGCCTGCGCGCCATGGACGGCTCCATGCACATCGTCCCGTTCAGCGCGGTCACGACCGTCACCAACCAAACGCGCGATTTCGGCTACGCCGTGGTGGATGTCAGCCTGAGCCTGAACGAAGACCCGGAGCGCATCGGCGGCATCCTGCGCGAAGTGGCGGCCGAGATGCGCGTGGAGGACAAATGGGCCACCGCGATCAGCGCCGACCTGGAGGTGCTGGGCATCGACCGCTTCATCGACAACGCCCTGGTGCTGCGCATCCGCATCCGCACCACCCCGGGCCAGCGCTGGGCGGTGGGCCGCGAGCTGAACCGCCGCATCAAGCAGCGCTTCGATGCCACCGGGATACAAAGCCCGATGACCAGCCACCGCGCCCTGTCCCCGCCGCATCAGGTCGACGAAGCCAGTGGTTGATACCAAGCGCCTGAAATGCCGACTCTTCCGGCATTTCAGGCGCTTGGTATCGCGCGCCGGGTTGGCCGGTGGCGGCGCGCAAAGCAAAGAGTCATGCCGGCCGCCATCGACCGATCCTTCATCGGTCGATGGCGGCCGGCATGAGATACGGAACGCCACCGCCATTCCCCCGTTTGCCGTTCTGGCCTAAACCGGCTCACCCCAACACCATGGCTGGCCCCACATGCGTTCGCTGTTCTGGCGCCTGATCCTCCTCAGCCCGTTCCTCCTGCTGTTCGTGCTGTTCGCGCTCTCGAACACCGAACCGGCCCGGATCGGGCTGTGGCCGACCGACCTGATGGTGGAAGCACCGCTCTCACTGATGATCCTGGGCGCCATGGGCCTTGCCTTCCTGTTCGGCGCCATCTCCACCTGGGTGGTGGGCATCGGCGCCCGCATGCGCGCCCGGCGCTTCGAGCAGGAAGCGGTGCGCCTGCGCGCGGAGCTGGAAGCCGCCCAGACGCGCCTCGCCCGCGCAAGCCGGGCCCCCAGCCAGACGATCCTGCCCCCCGCCGGGCGGGACGTGGTGCGGGCATGACCGCGCGGGTCAAGATTTGCGGCATCACCACCGAAGCCGGCATGGACGCCGCCGTGGCGGCCGGGGCCGATTGGGTGGGGCTGAACTTCTTCCCCGCCTCGCCCCGCCACGTCACGCCGCGGCGCGCCGCCGAACTGGCCGCCCGGCCCGGCCTGCCCACGCTGGTCGGCCTGTTCGTGAAGCCCGAGGATCCGGAGATCGCCGCCGTGCTGGCCGCGGTGAAGCTCGACGTGCTGCAGGTGTATGTCGATGCCCCGCGCGCGGCGGAGATCCGCACCCGTTTCGGCCTGCCGGTCTGGCGCGCCGTGGGTGTTTCCGCCGCCACCGACCTGCCGCGCGATCCCGGCGGCGTGGATGGCTTCGTGATCGAGGCCAAGGCCCCGCCGGGGGCCACGCGGCCCGGCGGCAACGCCGTCACCTTCGACTGGTCCATCCTGGCGGGCTGGCACGCCCCCGCACCCTGGCTGCTGGCCGGCGGGCTCGGCCCGGACAACGTGGCCGAGGCGATCCGCGCCACCGGCGCCACGGCGGTGGATGTCGCCTCCGGCGTGGAGCGGCAGAAGGGCATCAAGGACCCCGCGCTGGTGGCCGCCTTCGCGCGCGCTGCCCGAACTGCCGTGGGCGCCACCTGACGCCACCCGGCAGTGGGGCAGCCAGCGCCACCCCGATATGCCGACACGGCACGGCCAAGCAACGGGCACCGCGGCTAGGATGCGTTTCTTCCCCTGACCAGGGCCGTTCATGGCGCTTTCCACCGCCGCCACGCAGCGCGGCCTGTTCCTGTTCCTGTGCCTCGTTTGGGGCACCAACTGGCTGGCGATGAAGGCCGGCACGGCAGAGGTGCCGCCCGGCATCTATTCCGGCCTGCGCTGGACCGTGGCCGGCGCCGTGCTGCTGATCTTCTTGGCGCTGCGCGGCGATCCCGTGCGCGTGCCGCCAAGGCTCTGGGGCCGGATCATCTGGGTGAGCATCATGATGATCCCGCTCAACGCGGTGATCATGCTCTACGGCCTGCGCCACGTCTCCAGCGGCCTCGCCGCCGTGCTGAATTCCGCCCTCACCCCCATCGCCATGGTCGGCTTCGCCGCCATCCTGGGGCAGGAGCGGTTCAGCCGCCGCCATTTGGGCGCACTCGCCGTGGGCGTGGCCGGCGTGCTGGTGCTGTTCGGGCCGAAGGCGGCGGTGGGGGCGCTCGATACGCTGGAGGTGCTGGGGGCGCTCGGCGTCATGATCGGCAACCTGCTGTATTGCTGGTCCTCCGTCTCCGCCCGGCCGCTGATGCGCTCCCTGCCGCCGGTGCACCTGGTGGCGATCACCAACTTCATCGGCGGCGTGGTGCTGCTCGTCTTTGCACTGCCCTTCGAGCCCGGCGCCCTGCGCGCGGCGCGGCTGGACTGGAGCTGGGTGGCCTGGCTTTCGTGGTGGTACCTGCTGCTGCCGGCCTCCCTCGGCGCCACGATCATCTATTTCCGGCTGATGCGCGATTGGGGGGCAGGGCGCGTGGGCACCTACGCCTTCATCTCCCCGGTGGTGGCGGTGCTGGTGGGCATCCTGGTGGCCGGCGAGCAGGTCGGGCTGGTGGATGCCGCGGGCATGGCGCTGATGCTGGGCGCCGCCTTCCTGGCGCTGCACAAGCCGGCCAGCGAAAAGGCGGCCGAGGCCCAGGCCAAGGCGAACGAGCCCAAAAACACTTAGGACGGGGTTTCCCCCGCCCCGCGTTGTCAGGCAATCGCCGGCTTCACCCCGATCGGGTCCAGCCGGTAGCCACCACCCTCGGTGATCAGCAGGCGGGAATTGCTCGGGTCCGGCTCGATCTTCTGGCGCAGTCGGTAGATATGCGTCTCCAGCGTGTGGGTCGTCACGGCGGCGTTGTAGCCCCACACCTCGTTCAGCAGCACCTGGCGCGCCACCGGCCGGCTGCCGGCGCGATACAGGTATTTCAGGATCGCGGCTTCCTTTTCCGTCAGCCGGATCTTGCGGTTGCGCGCAACGTCCTGCAGCAGCTTCGCCGCCGGGCGGAAGGTGTAGGGCCCGATGGTGAAGACCGCGTCCTCGCTGTTCTCGAAGGTTCGCAGCTGGGCCCGCAACCGCGCCAGCAGCTCCGCCAGCCGAAAAGGCTTGGCGATATAGTCGTTGGCACCGGCATCCAGCCCGCGCACCACGTCGGACTCGTCGTCGGACCCGGTGAGCATGATGATCGGCACCTTGATGCCCTGGCGGCGCAAGCGGGCACACAGATCCCGGCCATCGCCATCCGGCAGGCCGACATCAACGATCAGCGCGTCGTAGCGCTCGTTGCCCGCAAGCAGCCGTGCCTCCGCCTCTGTGGCGGTGGCGGCTTCCGTGGCGGTGAACTCGCCGTCGAACGCGAGCTGTTCTGTCAGGACTTCCCGCAAAGCCTGGTCGTCATCCACGATCAGGATGGGGCGCTCGCCCGCCATGCCGTTCTCCTTCTCCCGACTGCATCCCCGACTTGCGAACAATTCGCCTTGCACCAACCAAAACAGACCGCCGCAATCGAGTCGCAGCAAGCATGGATTGAACGTGCATCCTGGCCAAGGGATGCATCGAAGCGTCACGTTATCGTGCTGCCGCGCAAATTGCGCGAGCGACGCATCCAGCGCTGCCGCTCAACCGTATAGGCGGCATGCGCCCGCCTGCCTAGGCAGGCGCCATTTTGGCCACACATGAAGGTCATGGTAATGCGATCGCGAAACGCCGGGGCCCGAATGAATCCAGCAGACCACCTGCCGCCACGGACAGAACTGGCACCGTCCGATGCGGCCGCCCCGCGCCCGGAGATGCTGGCCCGTCTGCGCGCCGTGCACCGGGCGGTGGGAGAGCTGCAGCGTGGCACCCCGGTGCTGCTGCTGGGGGCTAACCCGCTGGTGATGGTGCCGGCTGAAACCGTGGGCGCGCGCGGCCTGGCAGAGCTGAAGTCGCTCTCGGCCGGGCCCACGGTGCTGTTGCTGGCGCCCACGCGGGCCGCGAACGTGCTGCGCCGCCCGGTGGCCCAGGGAATGGAGCCGGCAGAGGCGGCCATCGCGCTCCGCACCTCTCCCGCCCTGCTGCAGCCGGATGTGCTGCTGGGCCTGGCCGACCCCACCGCCGCGCAGATGCTGCCGGAAGAGCCGGTGCCGGCCGATTGCCCCGCCCTGGCCCCGGCCGCCCTCGCCCTGGCCAAGCTCGCCCGGCTGCTGCCCGCCGTGCTGGCCGCCCCCGCGCCCGACGATGCCGCCGCCCGCGCCGAAGCCATGGGCCTGATCGTGGTGGGGGCGGAGGCCGTGCTGGCGCACCCGGTGGAAGCCTCGCTCGGCCTGCGCCGCGTGGCCGAGGTGCCTGTGCCGCTGGAGGATGCGCCCGATGCCCGCATCGTGGCCTTCCGCGCCCCGGATGCAGGGATCGAGCACATGGCGATCCTGGTCGGCCGGCCGGAGGACGTTGCGCAGGCCGGCGCCGCGCCGCTGGTGCGCATCCATTCCGAGTGCTTCACCGGCGACCTGCTGGGCAGCCTGCGCTGCGATTGCGGGCCCCAGCTGCGCGGCGCGATCGCCCGCATGGCGGCCGAGGGCGGCGGCGTGCTGCTCTACCTCGCCCAGGAAGGCCGCGGCATCGGCCTGATGAACAAGCTGCGCGCGTACACCATGCAGGATCGCGGGCTGGATACGCTGGATGCCAACCGCGCCCTGGGCTGGGGGGCGGATGAACGCAACTTCCTAATCGCCGCCACCATGCTGCAGGAACTCGGCATCGACCGCGTACGCCTGCTCACCAACAACCCCGGCAAGGTCGCCGCCCTCCAGGCCGCCGGCCTGCGCAGCGTGGTGCGCGAGCAGCACGAGATCGAGCCCAACGGCGTGAACGACGAATACCTCGCCACCAAGGCCCGCCGCTTCGGCCACCTGCTCGGCCTGAAGCTGCAACCATGACAGAGGCTGTCGTCCACGCCGACGGCCACCTCGTCTTCCAGGGTCGTACTTTCCGCTGCGCCCTCGGCCGCGCCGGCGTGGTGCCCGCCGAACGCAAGCGCGAAGGCGATGGCGGCACCCCCACCGGCCTGCTCCCCCTGCGCCGCCTCCACTACCGCGCCGATCGTGTGAAACTACCGACCACCCCCCTCCCACGCGCCCCGATCGCGCCGGACGACCTCTGGTGCGACGCCCCCACCCACGCTAGCTACAACCGCCTGGTGCGCAAGCCCTTCGACGCCAGCCACGAGGAGATGTGGCGCGCCGACGAGCTCTACGACATCGTAGGCGAGCTGGGCTGGAACGACGCCCCGGTGGTGCCATGGCATGGCAGCGCCATCTTCCTGCACCTGGCACGGCCCGATTACGGCCCCACGGCCGGCTGCGTCGCCCTGGTGCGCGCCGACCTGCTGGAGGTTCTGGCTGGTGGGCTGACCGCGCTTCGGGTGATCCAGGGGTAGGGCACTTCTTTTTCTGACGCAGAAGACGCAAAAAGACGGTCTTCGCCCGGGTCTCGGCCAGGGTAACGCGCCAAGGGAGAAGCGTTTTTTGGTTCTTTTTCTCAAAAAAGAACACGCTTTCTTGCTTCCCGTGGCGGGCACCCTGTGGCTCGCGGTGGAACAGGGCTGGCGCCAGGGCACCGCCTTGGCCCTTGGCGCCGCGCTGGGCTTCGTGATGTTCCAGGCCAGCTTCAGCTTCGCTGGCGCGTTCCGGCGCCTGCTGGCGGAGCGGCGAGGGGCAGGCGTTCGGGCGCAGTTGCTGATGATCGCGGCGGCGTCGGCGCTGATCCTGCCGGCGACGGCCTCGGGCGAGGTGCTGGGGCAGGCGGTACGCGGGCTGGTGTTCGCGCCCGGGCTGGCGGTGGTGGTGGGCGCTTTCCTGTTCGGGGTTGGGATGCAGCTGGGCGGCGGCTGCGCCAGCGGGTGCCTGTTCGGTGCCGGCGGCGGCAGCGCGCGGCTGTGGCTGACGCTGCTGTTCTTCGTGCTGGGGGCGACACTGGCCAGCTGGCAGTCGGAATGGTGGACGGGCTGGTGGGCGCCGGCACCGGTGGCTCTCGGGGTAGTGCTGGGCCCGGGGTTGGGGCTGGGCGTAACGCTGGCCACCCTCGCGCTGGCGTTCGCAGTGGTGTGGTGGCTGGAGCGGGCCAGGCATGGCACGGCGATGGCACTGCCACGCGGCCTGCTATGGGCGGCGCTGGCGCTCGCGGGGCTGAACGTCGCCACGTTGCTGGTGGTAGGCCGCCCCTGGGCGATCACCGCGGCGTTTCCGCTGTGGGGCGCCAAGGTGGTGGCAGCGCTGGGGCTGGACGAGCCGGCCTTCTGGCCCTGGTGGGAAGACCCGACGCGGATCGAGGCGCTGCTGCGCCCGGTATGGGCGGATCGCACCACGGCGATGGACCTGGGCATGCTGGCCGGCGCCTTCGTGGCCGCCGTGCTGGCAGGGCGGCTGGCGCGCAGTTGGCGGCTCCCGGCAGGGGAGGCGGCGGCCAGCGTGCTGGGCGGGTTGCTGCTCGGGGTGGGCGCGATGCTGGGGGCCGGCTGCAACATCAGCGCCTATGTGTCGGGCATCGCCTCCGGCAGCATGCATGGCTGGCTCTGGATCGGGCCGGCGTTGCTGGGCAACTGGCTCGGCCTGCGGCTGCGGCCTGGATTTGGCATCAGGGATAGCTGAGCGGGAGATTTGACAAATCCCCGTGCTGTCGTGTTGAATTAATCTCGGTAATCACGAAATTTGATCGTGAAATAGGAGGAAGGATGCAACGCGCCGCACTCGGGCTGGCCCTGGCCCTGGCTTTGCCGACCGCAGCTGCCGCCCAGGCACCGCTGGCGGCGCAGGGCTGTCTGGGCTGCCATGGTGCGAGCGGGGCGGGCTCCGCGGCCATTCCGGGGCTTACCGGCCGCCCGGCGGCAGAGCTTTCGGCGGCCATGCGCGCCTTTGCCGCCAATGAGCGGCCGGGCACCATCATGGGCCGTATCGCCCGCGGCTACACCGAGGCCGAGATCGCCGCACTCGCCGCCCATTTCGCCGCGCTGCCGGCGGGAGGAAGTCGATGAATTCCACCCTTTCACGGCGTGGTTTCCTCGCCGCGGCCGCCGCCACCGCCCTCGCCATGCCCTCCATCGCCCGCGCTCAGGGCGCCGCGCGCCTGCTGGTGGTCGGCGGCGGGTTCGGTGGTGCCTCTGCCGCGCGCTTCGCCCGCATCGCCTATCCCTGGCTCGACGTGACGCTGGTGGAGCCGCAGAGCCGCTTCGTCACCTGCCCCTATGGGAACCTGGTGCTGGCCGGCGAGCGCGGCATGGCCGACATCAACCATTCCTTCGATGGCCTGCGCGCCCGCGGCGTGACCGTGGTGCATGATTGGGTGGAGGGCATCGACCCGGTGGCGAAATCCGTGCGCCTGCGCGGCGGCGCCACGCTGGGCTACGACCGCATGATCCTCTCCCCCGGCATCGCGCTGCGCTGGGGCGCGATCGAGGGCTACGACGAAGCTGCCTCCCAGTTGCTGCCCCATGCCTGGGTGCCGGCCGATGGCGGGCAAACGGCACTGCTGCGCCGCCAGCTGGAGGCGATGGAGGATGGCGGGGTGGTGGGCATCTCCATCCCCGGCAACCCGTTCCGCTGCCCGCCGGGGCCGTATGAGCGCATCAGCATGATCGCGCAGTACCTCAAGCGCCATAAGCCGAAATCCAAGATCCTGGCGCTGGATGCCAAGGACGCGTTCAGCAAGCAGCCGCTGTTCCAGGATGGCTGGAAGCAGCTGTATGGCGACATGATCGAATGGGTGCCGCTGTCGAAAGACGGCAAGGTGGTGCGCGTGGACGCCGCCACCCGCACGCTGGAGACGGAGTTCGGCGCCAAGCACCAGGTGGCGGTGGCCAACATCATCCCGCCGCAATCCGCAGCTCGCATCGCCATCTCCGCCGGGCTCGCGGACAATTCCGGCTGGGTGCCGGTGAACCCGCGCAGCTTCGAATCCCGCGCAGCCCCCGGCATCCATGTGGTGGGCGATGCCAATAACGGCGCGCCGATGCCCAAATCCGGCTTCGTGGCCAACAACACCGCCAAACAGGCTGTGGCCGCCGCCGCCGCCCTGCTGCGGGGGGAGCCGGTGCCGGAGGCGGTGTATTTCAACACCTGCTACAGCCATGTCGGCGACGAATACGGCATCTCCATCGTCGGCGTGTTTCGCCCGACCGATACGGGGATCACGGAAGTGCCGAACTCCGGCGGCGTGTCCCCGCGCGGCAACCTGCCGGACCAGCGCCGCGCCGAGGCGGCCTATGCCGATGCCTGGTACGCCTCCATCACCGCGGATGCGTGGGGGTGAGGCGGCGGGTCTTCCTCGTCGCCAGCCTCGCGCTGGTGCCCTGGGCCGGGCAGGCCGCCGATGCCGCGGCGCTGGAAGCGGCGATCCGCGAGGCGATCGGCGATGCCGTGCCCGTCGAGGGCGGGATCGAGCTGCGCGTGCCCGCGGTGGCGGAGAACGGCGCCCAGGTGCCGCTGGCCATCGTGGCTGACAGCCCGATGACGGAGGCCGACCACGTCACCGCCATCCACGTCTTCGCCCCAGGGAACCCCACACCGGGCGTGGCCAGCTTCCGCCTGTTCCCCGGCCTGGCCCGCGCCGAAATCCACACCCGCATCCGGGTTGCGGAGGAACAGGCGATCCTGGTGCTGGCCGTGCACGGCAACGGCATGGTGCGCCGCGCCAGCGCCGCGCTGAAGGTCACGCGCGGCGGGTGCCTTTCATGAGGAGGGGGGCATGAGCACACTGCCCAGCACCCCCCGCCTGCGCATCCCCGCCCGCGCCCGCCCGGGCGAGGTGATCGAGCTGCGCATGCTGATCGACCACCCGATGGAAACCGGCCTGCGCCACGACGGCAGCACCGCCCCGCCGCGCGACCTGATCGAGCGGCTGGAAGTGCGCCGTGACGGCGCGCTGGTGTTCGCCGCCGACTTGCGCAACGGCACCTCGCCCAACCCGTACCACGTGGTGTTCCTGCGGATGGAGCGCAGTGCGGAGATCAGCGTGGCCTGGACGGATGCGCGCGGGCGAACGGCCCGCGCGAGTGCCCGCGTGGCGGTGGGCTGAGGCTCAACCGCTACCAGAACCGCCATGCCCCCTGGACAGCAACGCTGCCCCGGCCCCAGCCTGCCGCCATGCCGAACAACCTCACCGTGACCGACCTTGAGGACCTCGCCACCGGAGCCTGGATCCTGGGGACCGGGGGTGGGGGCGATCCGTATTTCTCGTTGCTGGAGGCCAAGCTGCACCTCGCGGCCGGGAAGGGCGTGCGGGTGATCGATCCGCTGGGGTTGCCGGATGATGCGATGATCGGGTGCGTGGGCCAGATGGGGGCGCCGCTGGCGATGCAGGAGCGCATGTGCGACGGCCCGGTGATTGCGCGGACGGTGACGATGATGGAGGCGCATCTTGGCCGGCGCTTCGATGCGCTGATGCTGTGGGAGATCGGGGGCAATAACGGGTTCCAGTCGATCCTGGCCGCCCAGTTGCTGGGGCTGCCGGTGGTGGATGCGGATGCGATGGGGCGGGCGTTTCCGCAGGCGGACATGACCAGCTTTGCGATTGCCGATCTGAGCGCCGCGCCGTGGACGATGGTGGATATCCGGCAGAACTCGCTGATCTTCACCGAGGCGGTGGACTGGGCGTGGATGGAGCGGATGACGCGGCGGATGTGCGTGGTGCTCGGCTCCACGGCGGCCACCTGCAAGGCGCCGCGGACGGGGGCGGAGGTGAAGCGGGCGAGTTGCCTGCACACGCTGTCCTGGGCGTTGCGCATCGGGCGGACGGTGCGGGCGGCGCGGGCGGCCCATGCGGATGCGGTGGCAGCCGTGGTGGAGAGCGAGGGCGGCGTGATGCTGTTCACCGGCAAGGTGGGCGATGTGATGCGCCGGGCGACCGAGGGCTGGCTGCGCGGCACGGTGCAGCTGGAGGGGCTGGGCGGCGATGCCGGCCATGCCATGCGGATCGAATTCCAGAATGAGTGGTCGGTGGCGTGGCGGGATGACGAGGTGGTGGCCACGGTGCCCGACCTGGTGATCCTGCTCGACACCGCCTCGGGCGAGGCGATCGGAACGGAGACGGTGCGGTTCGGCCAGCGGGTTTCGGTGATCGCGCTGGCGGCGCCGCCGGTGCTGACGACGCCGAAGGGTCTGGCGCATGTGGGGCCGCGGGCCTTTGGCTACGACCTCGATTTCCGGCCGCTGTTCGGAGAACGCGCATGATCCGGGTTGGCATCGATGTCGGCGGCACCAATACCGATGCGGTGCTGCTAGATGGCACCGCGGTGCTGCATGCCGCCAAGGCGGGTACCACGGAAGATGTGACCGGCGGCATTCTGGCTGCCCTGGCCGCGGTGCTGCAGGGGGCGGGGGTTGCGGCCGGTCGTATCGGGGCGGTGATGATCGGGACGACGCATTTCACCAATGCGGTGGTGCAGCGGCGCGGGCTGGCGCGGATCGCGGCGGTGCGGGTGGGGCTGCCGGCGGCGGCGACGCTGCCGCCCTTTGTCGATTGGCCGGCCGATCTGCGCGCGGCGGTGGAAGGGCCGGTGGCGATGATCCGCGGCGGGCATGAGGTGGATGGGCGGGCGCTGGTGCCGTTCGACGAGGATGCGATGCGGGCGGCGGCACGGGAGATTGCGGCCTCTGGCGTGGCGGCGGCGGGGATCTGTGCCGTGTTCGCGCCGCTGAATGCGGCGGACGAGCAGCGCGCGGCGGCGATCCTGGCGGCGGAGGCGCCGGCGGTTTCGGCCACGCTGTCCCACGCGCTGGGGCGGATCGGGTTGCTGGCGCGGGAGAACGTGGCGCTGCTGAACGCCGCCCTGGTGCCGATGGCCACGCGCACCGTGGCGGCCTTTCATGCCGCGCTGGCCGGGGCCGGGATCGATGCGCCGCTCTACATCACCCAGAATGACGGCACGGTGGCCACGGCGGAGGAAGCGGCGCGGTATCCGGTGCGCAGCTTTGCCTCTGGCCCCACCAATTCGTTGCGCGGGGCGGCGTTCCTCTCTGGCCTGGCGGACGCGATGGTGGTGGATGTGGGTGGCACCACGGCGGATGTGGGCAGCCTGGTGGCTGGCTTCCCGCGCGAGGCGAACAACGTGGTGGAGGTGGGCGGGGTGCGGACGCTGTTCCGCATGCCGGATCTGGTGAGCATCGCGCTGGGCGGCGGGACGCTGGTGGACAAGGCGGACCCCGCGCTTGTGGGGCCGGTGAGCGTGGGGTTCCGGCTGAAGGAACGGGCGTTGGTGTTCGGGGGGGCCGACCTGACCTGCACCGATATCGCGGTGGCGGCGGGGCTGGTGGCGTTGGGCGATCCCGCGCGGGTGGCGGGGTTGGATGGCGGGTTCGTGCGCGCGGCGCTGGCGCGCATCCATGCGCTGGCGGCCGACGCGGTGGACCGGATGCGGGCGGATGCGACGCCGCGGCCGCTGGTGGCGGTGGGGGGTGCTGCGTTCCTGGTGCCGGACGGGATTGCGGGGATCAGCCAGGTGGTGCGGGTGGCGCATCAGGGCGTGGCCAATGCGCTGGGGGCGGCGATCGCGCAGGTGAGCGGGGAGGTGGACCAGGTGTTCCAGGGCCTGTCGCGCGAGCAGGCGCTGGAGGAGGCGCGGCGCGTGGCGACCGACCGGGCGGTGCGGGCCGGGGCGGACCCGGCGACGGTGGCGCTGGTGGACCAGGAGGACATTCCGATTGCCTACCTGCCCGGCAATTCTTTGCGGGTGCGGGCGCGGGTGGTGGGGGATGTGCGGGGGTAGGCGCGCCAGGGCGATGGGCGTGCGTCATCGTCCCCGGGTTGGGGCGATTTGGCGCTGATTTGGGTGTGTGTGGGGCGCGTTCGGGCGTGGGGGGCCACGGGCGATGCGCGCGCGGGGCGTGGGCAGGGCGCGCGGCAGGGTGTGCATGCCGCGGTTGCGGCGGGTGCCGAAGAGATAGAGCAGGCGACGGAGTTGCAGCGGGAGCTCGCTGGGGAGGAGGGCTTCGAGGTCCGGCTCGGAGTCGGAGTCCGGGAGGGTGATCCACCAATCCTGGGGGGTGTCGCACGCGGGCAGGGCGAGGGTGCGGGCGGTGTGCCGGCGGCCGAGGAGGACTGCGAGGAGGGAGAGGAGGGCCCGGAGAATGGCGTGCAGGCGCACTTCTCCTGCCGCGCGCGGGGCGCGGGATTGGGCAGGGCTCTGCGCCCGAATGGCGGGGACAACCTCCATTTGGTTAGTTTACATCGTTGACGAAAACCGGTGCAAAGGTTTTTTTGCCCATTGGACGAGATGCCGGGTGGAGGCCCGGTCTGGAGCGCCTTTCGATGTGCGTTCCCGCGCAGCAGGCGGGCGTTGGCCGGTTGCGGCGGCCCGGCATTGCCAGCGCTGGACTTATGAATCTCGTTTGGCTGACCGATATGCTCTCTGTGACGCCGCCGCCCGGCCGCGTTGCGCGATCTGTGTCGCGCGGTCCTTCGCCAGCCCCAGCGCGGCCAGTTCGCTGCTCAGCTTCTGGAAATGCGCCCAGCGCTCGGCGTCCAGCCGGCCTTCGTCCAGCGCGCCGCGTATCGCACAGCCCGGTTCGCTGTCGTGCCGGCAATCGCTGAACCGGCATTGCTGCGCCAGGAGCTCGATGTCGTCGAAAACCGTGCTTAGCCCTTCATCGGCGTCGATCAGGCCCACTTCGCGGATGCCGGGCGTGTCGAGGATCAGTCCGCCGCCGGGCAGCAGGAACAGCTGGCGGTTGCTGGTGGTGTGGCGCCCGCGGGCATCCGCCGCGCGGATGTCCTGGGTTGCCATCCGCTCCTCGCCGAGCAGGGCGTTCGCCAGGGTGGATTTGCCGACTCCGGATGTGCCGATCAGCACGCAGGTCTCGCCCGGGGCGATGTGCGCCATCAGGCTGTCCATGCCTGTGCGCTCGCGCACCGACAGGACCACCACGGGGCAGCCTGGCGCCAGGGCGGCGATCTCGGCCGCCACGCGTTCGGGTTGGTCGCACAGGTCGGCCTTGGTCAGCACCAGCACCGGCTTGGCGCCGCTTTGCCAGGCGGCGGCGAGAAAGCGCTCGAGCCGGCGCGGATTGAGGTCGGCGTTCATCGAGGTGACGATGAAGACGACGTCGATATTGGCGGCGATGACCTGCAGCGTTTGCACGCTGTCGGCGGCCCGGCGCACGAAGGCCGTGCGGCGGGGCAGGATGGCGTGGATGGTGGCGGTGCCATTGGCGGCGTTGGGCGCCAGCGCCACCCAGTCGCCGGCGACGGGGTGGCCAGCCTCCCGCGCTTCATGGCGCAGGCGACCGGAGACCCGGGCGCTGAGGGTGCCGGCATCCGTGATCACCGTATGGGCTTCACGCTGCTGGACGATGATGCGGCCGGGGACGTGGCCGGCGCGCGCGTGCGGGGCGAAAGCCTGCTGCAGCGCATCGGTCCAGCCATACTGTTCAATCAAGAGCGGCGAGCCTCCCAGGAGGTTGGCATCCTAGCACCAAAACCGCGGCGCGGACCGTCTGGCCGCCGTTGAGCGGTGCCCCATCACGGTCAAAGCCCCGTGTCTGGCGCCGGCATCCGGGGCCCAAGGCGGGCGGCGACAGCGCGAAGGTCACCATCGGCCCCGGCCTGCGCCATATCGGCCGTGCTGGCCTGGCGCAGGCCCGCGCTTGCGGCCAGTCGGTCCAAGCGCCTCGCCATCCCGCCCGATTGCCGGTAGCTTGGCCGGTCACTCTATCGCCTAGGACGCCTTCCCCCGGATGCTGACGCCGTTTTCGATCGAAGACCTCGGGCGCGTTTTCAACGCGCGCACACTCACCCGGGGGCGATCCCTGGTGCTGATGGGGACGGTGCACGTGGCGCTGAAGGAGGCGTTGATCGAGGTCGAGGTGGAGCACCTGGGCCAGCGCCACATCGCGACCATCCGGCCATCGCCTGCCGGCCCGCGCGTGGGGTTTGTCAACTGGTGCAGCTGTGGCCAGTCCTCCTGCGCCCATGTGGCCGCCGGTGCGCTGGCGGCGCTGGATCGCCACGCCAGGCTGCGCAAGCCTGCGCAGCCGACCCAGACGGCCCAGACGGCCCAGCCGGGCCAGCCGACCAACACCGCCACGCTGCCCGCCCAGGTGACCGGGGAGCGGCAGCGCCTGGTGTTCGAGGTGTCGCCGGGGCAGCCGCCGGATGCCTGCTACGTGGCCCCCCTGCTGATCGGCGAACGGACCGGGCAGGCGGAGCCCACGACGCCGGGCCGTATCCTGGCCGACCGCAGCAGCCCCGAGACGGTACGGATCATGGCGCGGATGCTTGGCGCCGGGGAGGCGGAGCGCGTGGCCGTGGCGCCGGGTGCCGTGGCCTCCGTGCTGGAATTGCTGGCGCGCATGGGCAAGGCGCGCTGGCACGCCATGGGCCAGGTGCTGCGCCTCCTGGGCGGGGCCGGCCCGTGGTATGTGGACGCCGCCACCGGGGCTGTTGGCCGGGTGCGGCTGCGCCAGGCGCCGGCGGCGCTTGCTCGGCCGGCACCGCCGCCGCCGGCACGGCCGGTGCCCCGCGCCCCCGCACCCGCCCCCGCGCCGCGCCGGCGGAGCGAGCCGGTGCTGGTTCGCGCTGCCGAGCCTGTCATCCAGGATTGCGTCGCCACGCCGGTGCTGCTGTTGCGGCAGTTCAACTGCCCTGATGAGTTCGGCAGCCTGCAGGTGACCGACGCGCTGGTGATCGAGTTCGACTATGAAGGTGTGCTGACCCCGGCGGATGACGAGCGCCAGTTCGTGCGGGTTCATCGCCCCGGCGATGCGCCCGGCAGCGAGAGCTTCCTGCGCCGGGACCGCGTTGCCGAGGAAGCCGCCCTGGCACTGCTGCAACAGGACGGCTTCAGCCGGATGCGCGTGGCCGAGGGCGCCACTGCGAAGGGCCGCATGGTGTTCGTGTTCCGTGGGCGGGACGCCGGTGAACGGTGGCAAAGCTTCGTGAGCGAGCGCATCCCGGCGCTGCAGGCGCTGGGCTGGCGCAACCTGATCGACCGCGATTTCGGCCCGCGCGTGGTGCAGCTGGTCGGCGACTTCGATATGCGCGTGGCCGATGCCGGGACCGGCAGCTTCGCGTTGGATTTCGGCATTGAGATCGACGGTGCGCGCATTCCGCTGCTGCCCATCCTCTCACGCCTGCTTGACCGCGGCGGCATGGACGCGGCGCTGATCGTGGATGGCGAGGTGATCACCAGCCTGGAGGACGGGCGGATCCTGAAGCTGCCGGCCGAACGCATCCGACGCCTGCTCACGGTGATGTCCGACCTGCTGGAGGCGGCGCAGCACACCGCCAATGGCGGCCTGGTGCTGCCGGAAACCGAAGCCGACAGCGTGCTGGACCTGGAGGACCTGCTGACCACGCGCTGGGACAACGCGGAGGCCATTGCGGCCTATTCCGCGCGGTTCCGCGAGCAGCCGGAGATTCCGCCGGTGGTGGTGCCGGCCGCCTTCACCGCCGCGCTGCGGCCCTATCAGCAACAGGGCGTGGATTGGCTGCAGCACCTGCGCGCGAGCGGGATGGGCGGCTTCCTGGCCGACGACATGGGCCTGGGCAAAACCGCGCAGACCATCGCGCATATCGCCATCGAGCACGCCGAAGGCCGTCTGGATCGCCCGGTGCTGATCGTGGTGCCCACCAGCCTCGTCAGCAACTGGACCGCCGAGCTCACCAAGTTCGCGCCCGTGCTGCGCGTGGCGGTGCTGCACGGGCTGGATCGCCATGCCAAGCGCGCCGAGCTGGACGGGGTGCATGTGGTGATCACCACCTATACCGTGCTGGCGCGCGATGTGGAGGAGATGAGGAAGCTGGCCTGGCACCTGGTGGTGCTGGATGAGGCGCAGGTGATCAAAAGCCCCGACGCCAAGGCCACCAAGGCGGTGTGCCAGCTGGATACCCGCCACCGGCTGTGCCTTTCCGGCACGCCGATCGAGAACAACCTGCAGGAATTGTGGTCTGAGTTCGCCTTCCTGATGCCGGGCCTGCTGGGTGATCGCAAGCAGTTCACCAAGCGCTTCCGCACGCCGATCGAGAAGAACAATGACGCGGTGCGCCGGGTGCAGCTGATCCGCCGCATCCGCCCGTTCCTGTTGCGGCGGACCAAGGCGGAGGTGGCAACCGACCTGCCGCCGCGCCACACCATCCTGCGCCGCATCAACCTGGCACCGGAGCAACGCGAGCTCTACGAGACCATCCGCGGCACGCTCTATGACAAGGTGCGCGAGCAGATCACGGGGCTGACCGCCGCCCAGAGCCGCATCGTTGTGCTGGATGCGCTGCTGAAGCTGCGGCAGGTGTGCTGCGACCCGCGCCTGGTGAAGCTGCAATCGGCGCGGCTGGTGGACACATCGAGCAAGCTCGACGACCTGATGGACATGGTGGAGGAAATGATCCCGGAAGGGCGGCGCATCCTGCTGTTCTCCCAGTTCACCTCCATGCTCGACCTGATCAAGCCGCGCCTGGATACCGCGGGCATCCGCTATGTGGAGCTGCGCGGCGATACCCGCGACCGTGCGGAGCCGGTGCGTGTGTTTGAAAGCGGCGAGGTGCCGCTGTTCCTCATCAGCCTCAAGGCCGGTGGCAGGGGGCTGAACCTGACCTCGGCGGACACGGTGATCCACTACGACCCCTGGTGGAACCCCGCCGCCGAGGACCAGGCCTCGGACCGCGCGCACCGGATCGGCCAGACCAAATCCGTTTTCGTCTACAAGCTCATCGCCGCCGACACGGTGGAGGACCGGATCGTGGAGTTGCAGCAGCGCAAGACCGATCTCGCGAACATTGCGCTGAGCAATGAGGGCGACATCGCTGGGCTTGAGGTGGATGAGGTTGAGTTCCTGTTGGGCGACGGCACGGAACGCCGGGCTGCCTGACGCGCCTTATGCCGGCCGCCATCGACCGGTTCTGCATCGGTCGACATCAAGGGTGGCTGGTAGGATGGAGCGGGGCGTTGAAGGGCGAGGTTGCGCTTTCTTCCCAGCTATTTCGGGTCGCGGCTGAGCTTCGCGGCGCGCAGGGCGGCGAGGTAGGCGTCCCATTTGCCGGCCTGGTCGCGGCCCAGGCTGTAGAGCACGTCCCAGGAGAAGATGCCGGTGTCGTGGCCGTCGTCGAACAGGAGGCGGACGGCGTAGTTGCCAACGGGTTCGAGGCCGGTGATGCCGACATGGCGCTTGCCGGCGATGGTGCGGCGTTCGTTGGGGCCGTGGCCCTGGACTTCGGCGCTGGGGCTTTCCACGCGCAGGTATTCGGCGGGCAGGCTGAAGCGGGCGCCGTCGTCGAAGGCCACGTCCAGGCGCTTTTCGGCGCGGTGGAGGTGGATTTCGGTGGGCGTGGGCACGCGGTGGCTCATGCCTCGTCCAGCATGCGGGCTTCGTCGGGCAGCATGATGGGGATGCCGTCGCGGATCGGGTAGGCGCGGCGCGCGCTGCGGCTGATCAGCTCATTGGCGGCGCGGTCGTATTCCAGCGGGCCCTTGGTGAGGGGGCAGACCAGGATTTCCAGCAGGCGGGGATCCACGGGGACCGGGGCGGGGGTGTCGGACATGGGGGTTCTCGGCTCAGCTGGCGCGCATCGGGCCATCGGGCCCGGGCTCGGCGGACTGGTGGGTGTCGATCTCCAGCAGGGTGCGCAGGGTGCGGGCGCGTTCCGGCTCATCCTTCGCTTCCAGCAGCGCCTGTTTCTCGGCGGCGTCGAAGGGGCAGACCATGGAGAGGGTGACGATCAGCTGGTCGTCCGGCATCTTGCCGATTGCATCCCAGTTGGCATCGAAACCGCGGCGCAGGAAGTAGCTGCGGAGCGCCGCGATGAGGGGCGGGCGGTTGAAGCCGGGCAGTTCGGCCGGGGTTTCGAGATCGTGCGCGAAGGGGGCGAGGTCGGCGCGCACCCGGCGGTAGCCACGGCGCATTTCCAGCTCCGTGCCCATGGTGAAGCGGCACACGCCGGTGAGGGTGATGAGGTGGCGGCCGTCATCGGCCTCGCTGAACGAGGACAGGCGGCCGAGGCAGCCGATGCGGTAGAGCCCGGGGCCGCTGGGGCCGGCGGTTTTCTGCGGATCCGGCTGGATCATGCCGAAGATGCGGCCCTGGCCGAGCGCATCCTCCACCAGCGCCAAATAGCGCGGCTCGAAGATGTTCAGCGGCAGCTTGCCGCGCGGCAGCAGCAGGGCGCCGGGCAGCGGGAATACCGGGAATTCCGTTGGCAGCTCATCGAGCCGTGCCTGGCGCGTATCGTCCATCGGCCCTCCGGGTGGTTTGGCGGCGGTGCTCAGCTGAACAGCAGGGCCGACAGCTTGCGCCGGGCGGTCATGGTCGCCGCATCGTCGAAGCCCCAGGCCTCGAAGAACTTCAGCAGTTGCAGGCGGGCGGCATCGTCGTTCCAGCCGCGCTGGCGGCGGATGATGTCCAGCAGGGCGTCGGCGGCTTCCTCGCGCTTGTCCATGGAATTGAGCGCGGTGGCGAGGTCGTAGCGGGCCTGGTGGTCGGCGGGGTCGGCGGCCAGGGCGGCTTCGAAGGCGCCGAGCTTTTCGCGGGCGGCGCGGCCTTCCTCGGCCAGGGCCAGCGCGCTGCGGGCGCCGGAGACCTCGGCGTGGTCGGCGATCTTTTCCGGCACCTGTTCCAGCGTTTCGTGCGCCTGCTCCATCTCGCCCATGGCCAGCAGGGCGCGGACGAGGCCGCCCCAGGCTTCCGGATTCTCCGGCTCCTGCTCCAGCACTTCGCTGAAGAGGCCGGCGGCTTCCTGCGGGGTGCCGGCTTCCATGGCGGCCTTGGCTTCGCCGATCAGGTCGGCCGTGGGCATGGTGCCGCCGGCGCCCTTCAGCAGGGTTTCGATGAAGCGCTTCACCTCGCTCTCGGGGAGGGCGCCCTGGAAGATGTCGGCGATCTGGCCCTGCCAGAAGGCGGCCACGGTGGGCACGGATTGCAGCGGCAGGCCGAGGCGGGAGAGCTGGGCGACGAGCTGCTGGTTCTTGTCGATATCGATCTTGACCAGCTTCACCCGGCCGCCGGCGGCGCGCACCACCTTTTCCAGCGTGGGGGTGAGGGTTTTGCAGGGGCCGCACCAGGTGGCCCAGAAATCCACCAGGACGGGGATCTGGCGCGAGGCCTCCACCACGTCCTTCATGAAGGTCGCCTGGTCGCCATCGACGATCATGTTGGCGCCGGCGCCGCCCGCTGCAGGGGCTTGTCCGATGATGTGGTCCATCCTGGGGCCGTCCTCGTCGCGAATACCTTGGGCCTTAGATGTAGCCTGACGGACGGTATGCAAGCCAGGGGGCTAGAGCTGGGGGCAGAACATCTCGTGCAGCACATCGACCAGGCGGGCGACCTTGGGGTCGGCGACGCGGTACCAGATGGTTTGTGCCTCTCGCCGCGTGGCGACCAGGCCTTCGGCGCGCATCTGGGCGAGGTGCTGGGAGAGGGCGGGCTGGGAGAGGCCGACGAGGTCCGCGAGCGAGCCCACGTTCATCTCGCCGCGGGCCAGCAGGTGGCAGAGCACCATTAGGCGGCGTTCGTTGGCGAGCAGGCGGAGCATGCGCACCGCCTCCTCCACCCGATCCTCCAGCACGTCGAGGGGCATGTCCTCGCCCGGCAACATCTGCGCCACCCTGTTCGTATGCGCACATACAAGCGGGATTGCGAGGCGGTCGCAAGCTTTACCGATCGTCACATTTTCGGCGGCCGGCTAGGTGCAGGCCAGCGCGGCGCGGGCCACGTCTCCGATCACCGCCTCGCCGGCGTTGGGGTCGGCGATTTCGCAGTAGATCGACAGGACCAGCGGGCCGGTGGGGGCCATGATGAAGCCGACATCGTTGACCACGCCGGGGAGGCTGCCGGTTTTGGTGCCCCAGCGCGGGCGAGCTTCGCCCTTCGGGAGATGGCGGGCGATGCGGCGGTCGTTGGTTTGCTTTTCCAACATCTGGACCATGGCGGCGCAGGAGGCCGGCGAGGCGGCTTTGTTGCCGAGGATGGCGGCGATGAGGGCGGCGTATTCCTCGGGGAGGGCCCAGTTCTCGGTTTCGCCTTCCACCGGCGGGCGGCCACGGACCTTGCGGCCGAGGACGGAGCCCTGCATGCCGAGGGACTTCATCAGGGCGTTGGTTTCCGCCATGCCGACGCGGTCGATGAGGATGTTGGTGGTGGAATTGTCGCTGATCGCCATCATCAGGTAGCAGAGGTCGCGCACCGTGAAGGTGATGCCGGCGTGGAGTTCCTTCACCACGCCGCCGCCGGTGGCCTTGTCTTCCTCGCGCAGGACGTGGAGGTGATCGAGGCTGTCGCGGCCCTGGTCGATGCGGCGGAAGAGCTCGACCATGATGGGGATCTTCATGGTGCTGGCGGCGACGAAGCGGCGGGTGCCGTTGTGGGAGAAGCTTGTGCCGTTGGGGGCGATGGCGGTGACGCCGAGGGTGCAGCCGGCGGCTTCGGCGGTGGTGATGGCGGCTTGGAGCTTGGCGAAGTCGGTCATGGCGTGGCCTCTCGGGCGTTGGCGGCGGCGAGCACGGCATCGGCCAGCACCAGCATGCCGGCTTCGGCCCATTGCAGGGTGATGCTCTCGGCCTCGTTGTGGCTGAGGCCGCCGTGGCAGGGGCAGAAGAGCATGACGGCGGGGAGCTTGCGGGCGACGTAGACGGCGTCGTGGCCGATGGCGGTTGGCATGTCCTGGAAGCGGTAGCCGCGGGCGGTGGCGGCCTGGCGGAGGTGTTCGGCGAGCGTCGGGTCGAACTGGGTCATGGGGGCGTGCCAGAAATCCTGGACCTCGATGGTGACGCCGCGCTGGAGGGCGATCTCGGCGGCGCGGGCCTTGATCTCGTTCCCCATCCAGGCGAGGCAATCGGGGTCGCCGTGGCGGGTGTCGATGCTGAACCAGACGCGGCCGGGGGCGACGTTGCGGCTGCTGGGCTGGACATCGACCACGCCCACGGTGCCGCGGCCGAGTTCACCGTTGGGGGAGGCGGCGGCCAGCGCGATTTCCTCGACGGCGGTGATGAGCGGGGCGGCGGCCATCAGCGCGTCGCGGCGGCCTTCCATGTTGCTGCCGCCATGGGCATCGGCGCCGGTGACGGTGACTTCGTACCAGGATTGGGCCAGCGCGTGGGTGACGACGCCGAGATCCAGGCCCGCATCCTCCAGCAGCTTGCCCTGCTCGATATGCAACTCGAAATAGGCGCCGAGATTCTGCAGGTCGGTGGGGTCGGTGGTGCCTTGCCAGCCGATGCGGGCGAGTTCGTCGCCGAAGCGCAGGCCGGCGGCGTCTTGCTTGGCCAGCACCTCGGCTTCGGTGAACATCCCCATGGCGGCGCCGCTGCCCATCATGGGGGGCGAGAAGCGGGCGCCTTCCTCGTTGGTCCAGTTGATGAGCACCAGCGGGGCTTCGGTTTCGGCGCCGGCTTCGTGCAGGGCGCGCATCAGCTCCAGCCCGGCGAGCACGCCCAAAATGCCGTCGAACTTGCCGCCGGTGGGTTGCGTATCGAGATGGCTGCCGATGGCGATGGGCTTGCGGCTGGGGTCGCGGCCCGGGCGGGTGAAGACCATGTTGCCCAGGCGGTCGGTGGCGAGGGTGAGGCCGGCTGCCTCACCCCATGTCTGGAACAGGGCGCGGCCCTCGGCGTCGAGATCGGTCAGCGTCTGGCGGTTGCAACCGCCCTTGGCGGTGCCGCCGATCCTGGCGATCTCCATCAGGCTGTCCCAGAGGCGCTGGCCGGACAGCGGCAGATTGCGACCGGTCACGGGTGGGGGCCCCAGGGGGCGGCGGTGAGCAGCTTCACTTCCTGGCTTTGCATCAGGGGGCGGAACTTGGCGGCGAAGCCCTCGATGAAATCGACGTTGGCGAAGACGGCTTTCCAGTGGGCGCGGCGTTCGGCGTCGTCCTCGAATTTCCACAAATGGACCAGCTGGTTGATCATGCCGGTGTCGGCGACGAAATAGCCGACCAGGTGCTTGGTGTGGCCGCCCTTCTCCAGCGCCGGGTAGCCGAATTCCTGGTACAGCTTCACCGCCGGACCCATCGCGCCGACATTCAGCGTGTAGGTGCGCATTTCGTAGATCGCCATCGTCGTCTCCCTCGCGTTTCGTCCTCTCTACCACCACGCGCGGCGTCTGCCACTTGGTTGGGCCCATGATTGGGTCTAGCGTTCGCGGCACGACACACGAGGAAACGAACCACATGCCCACCGCCCCCGAGCGCATGCGTGCGCTGCTCGCCCAGCCCGGCTTTGTCACCATGCCCGCGGTGTGGGACGGGCTGACCGCCAGGCTCTCGGCCGAGGCCGGGTTTGAGACCGCGTTCCTCTCCGGTTCCTGCTGCGCCGCCTCGCGCCTGGGTGGGCCGGACCTGGACCTGATCTCGTTTGCCGAGATGTTCGACAGCTTCAACATGGTGCGCGGCGCCGCGCCGAACACGCTGGTGCTGGCCGATGGCGACCATGGCTATGGCAATGCGATGAACGTGCAGCGCACGGTGCGGGCCTATGGCCGCGCTGGCGCCGCCGCCATCCTGATCGAGGACAAGATCACGCCGCGCGCGCTGACCTCCGCCGGCAAGCCCTGCATCACGCGGGACGAGGCGCGCATGAAGATCCGTGCGGCGATCGATGCCGCCAAGGACAGCGGCATCCTGATCCTGGCGCGCACCGATTGCCGGCCGACCCAGGGCATCGACGAGGCGCTGGCGCGCATCGAGATGTATGCCAAGGAAGGCGCGGACATCCTGTTCCTGGACAGCCCGGCCACGCACGAGGAATACCGCATGGGCGTGGAAGCGGCCGGCGGCAAGCCGTGCTTCAACGTGCTCTCGCCGGGGCCGGGGCCGATCCCGTCGCGCGAGGAAGCCATCGCGCTGGGCGTGAAGATCGGGACCTACCCCACCATCATGCTCTCGCCGGCGGCCAACGCCATGCTGCAGGGGCTGGCGGCGCTGAAGGCTGGGGGCAATGCCTCCGACCTGGCGCTTTCGGGGGCCGCGCATCGGGAGCTGATGGGGTATCCGGCCTACGATGAGATGGCGAAGCCGTATCGGTTGGACTGAAGCAAGGAAGCGGTTCTTTTTTGAAAAAAAGAACCAAAAAACTTTCATTCGTTTGCGCCGGGGCTTGCCTCGGCGCAAACGGGTGACATCTGGTTTGCTTGAGGAACAAGACGACTCTTCACTTGCTGACGTGAACTCCGGGTATCGCGCCGAACCACTCCGGTTTCGCGCGCTCGATCTGGGCGGCGACCTGGATCAGAACATCTTCCGCGGCGAAGTTGCCGTGCACCTGCACGCCGATCGGCAGGCCATCCGTATCCAGCCCCGCCGGAAGCGAGATGCCGGGCATTCCCGTTTCGTTGCCGGGCATGGTGTAGCGGCAGGCATCGGCCAGGCGGGCCATCCAGCTGTCCAGGTCCTCGTCGGCCAGCAGGGAGTAGGGGCCGTTGGCTTCCGGCACGCGGATGGCGAGCGACGGGGTGAGCAGCACGTCGTAGCGCTCCATCAGCCGGCCGAAGCTGCGCGTGGTGGCGTTGTTGGCGGCCATCATGTCGAACACGTCGAACTTGTCGTAGCGGCTATGCGCCTCGAAATGCCGCCAGGTCATGCGCGAGAGGTGGCGGTTCAGCTCCTGCACCTCCACGCCGCGGGCGCGGGCCATGGCCACGAAGCCGGCGCGGCTGCCGATCCATTGCTGGATGTAGCCGCGCCACATCACCTCCCAATCGCAGATCGTGGCGTCGTCGATCTCCTCCACGATGTGCCCCAGCGTCTGCATCAGCACGCCGACCTCGCGCACGCGGGCGGCCACCTGCGGGTCGGTTTCCGTCGTGCGGCCCCATCGACCGGTGGAGAGGCCCACGCGCAGGCGGCCGGGCTGGATCGAGAGTGATTCCACGTAGCCGTGGCGGGGGGCGGCCAGCTTCATGAAGCTGCCGCCGTTCGGCACGCGGCTGAGCGTTTCGTAGGCCGCCGCCGTGTCGCGCACGCTGCGGGTCACCACGCCGTCCGCCGCGGTGCGCATCATGTATTCGTTCTGCGCCCAGGGGCGCGGCACCCGGCCGCGGCTGGCCTTCAGCCCGACCAACCCGCAGAAGCTGGCGGGAATGCGGGTGGAGCCGCCGCCATCCGACGACAGGCTGATCGGCGTGACCCCGGCCGCCACCACCGCCGCCGATCCGCCGGAGGAGCCGCCGGGGGTATGCGCGGGGTTCCATGGGTTGCGGGTGACCTTCACCTCGCCCAGGTAATCCGTGCTGGTGTCGAAGCTCATGCCGAATTCCGGCGAGGTGGAGCGACCGATCGGCACCAGCCCGGCGGCGAGCACGTTGTCGATCAGCGGGTCGTTCACCGTGGGCACGAAGCCGGCCCATAGCTTGCTGCCGCTTTCCTGCCTGCGCCCGGCCATGGCCTGGCCGAGATCCTTCACGAAGACCGGCACGCCATAGAGCAGGCCGGCCTTGTTGGGGCCGTCGGCATCGGGGTTGGCGATCACGTCCTGGAACAGGCCCAGTACGCCAGAGAGCGTGCCATCCACGCGCGCCACGCCTTCGGCCACCTGGGCGGCCAACTCCTTTGGCGATATCTCGCCCTTGCGCACCAGCGCGGCCAGCGCGGTTGCGTCGTGCTTCGCCCATTCGTTCCAGGCCATTGCCGGCATTGTCGCCTCCCCGCACATAGGTTCGGGAGCGTGTCATGGTGGGGAGGAAAGGGTCAAGAAAGTGCGTTCTTTTTTGAAAAAAAGAACCAAAAAACTTTTTGAACTTTGGTCCTGGGTGTTTGAACCGCCTCGGCCCAATGATCAAAAGTCTTTTTGCTTCTTTTTCTTCAGAAAAAGAAGAATCCTTGCTTCAGGCCTTCACCAACTGCTCCGGCTCCACCCGCGCCAGCGCGCGCTCCAGCGCCGCGGCGAGTTCCACCAGCTGGTAGGGCTTGCCCAGTGTTTCCACCGTGGGCGGCGGCGCCACGGCGGCGGCCTGGCCGCCATAGCCGGTGGCCAGCACCACGGCCACCTGCGGGAACCGCGCCCGCAGTGCCTGGGCCAGTTCGTTGCCGCTCATGCCGCCCGGCAGCACCACGTCGGAGAACACCGCGTCCACGGTGGTGCCTTCGCGCAGCATCTCCAGCGCCTGCACCGCGGTGGTGGCGGTGCGGGCCTGGTAGCCCAGCTCTTCCAGCAGGGAGGCGGCGAATTCGCCGGCGGCCTCGTTGTCTTCCACCACCAGCACGGATTTGCCCTTGGGCGTGCGCAGGGAGCCGATGGCGGTGGCATCGCCGGTGCCGTGGTCTTCGGCGGCGCGCGGCAGCTTGATGGTGACGGTGGTGCCCTGGCCCGGCGTGCTTTCGAGCCGCAGATCGCCGCCGGACTGGCGGGTGAAGCCGAAGACCTGCGGCAGGCCGAGCCCGGTGCCGCGCCCGGCTTCCTTGGTGGTGAAGAACGGCTCCAACGCGCGGGACAGCACGGCGGGCGGCATGCCGATGCCGACATCTACCACGTCCAGGCAGACATAGTCGCCGGCCTGGCGGCCTTCGGTGGCGGGCAGGGTGGTGTTGCGGGTGCGCAGCAGCAGGCGCCCGCCCTTTGGCATGGCATCGCGTGCGTTCACGGCGAGGTTCAGGACGGCCAGCTCCATCTGGCCCGGGTCGGCGTGCACCTGCCAGAGGTCGGGCGCCAGCTCTGTTTCCACCTGCACCGCGCCGCCCAGCGTCTGGCGCAGCAGGGCGGACATGCCGACGAGGCGGGCATTGAGGCTGAAGGTCTCCGGCACCAGCGGCTGCTGGCGCGCGAAGGCGAGCAGGCGGCCGGTCAGTTCGCGCGCCGTCTCCCCCGCGCGTTCCATGCCTTCCAGCACGGCGGCGCGGCGTGCCTCGGTGATGGCCGGGCGGCGGAGCAGGGCGGCGCCGCTGCCGATCACCTGGAGCAGGTTGTTGAAATCATGCGCCACGCCGCCGACCAACTGGCCGAGGGCGGCCAGCTTCTCGTGCTGGCGTGCGGATTCCTCCGCACGGCGTGTTTCGTCGGCGGCGCGCAGCAGGGCGGCGGTGCGCGCCTCCACCAGCGCTTCCAGCTCGGCGTGGCTGCGCGCCAACGTTTCGCGCGCCGCGTGCTCGGCGGTCATGTCTTGCACCGAGATGGCCAGGCGTTCCGCATCCAGCCGGACCACGGCGTTGCGGAACCAGCCGTTGAAGCGGGTGTTGCGCAGTTCCAGGTCCACTTCGCCGCCCGGCTCCGCGCCCGAGAGGATGCGGCAGTAGCGCGGGAACAGCCGGTCGTCGGTGCGGGCTTCCGGCACCTGCGCCAGCAGCCGCACGCCGGGCAGGGAGCTGGCGGGCGCGGCCACGGCGCGGTGGGCGGCGGGGTTGGCGTATTCCACCTCGAAATCCGCCACCTGGCCCTGGCTGTTGCGCACGGCGCGATGGATCACGAAGCCCACCGGCGAGAGTTCCTGGAAGGCGCGGAAGCGTGCCTCGCTGGCCCGCAGCACCTCCGCGCGTTCGGCCACGCGGCGCTCCAGCAGGGCGTTGGCCTCTGCCAGCCGGCGCTGCCCGCGCCAGACCAGCAGGGCGAGCCCGGCCAGCGCCAGCATCGCCGGCAGCGCGATCAGCAGGTGGAACAGTGCCTCCTGCCGCCAGGCGGCCAGGATGGCGGCGCGGTCGCGCCCGGCGCCCACCAGGATGCCGGGCCAGCCTTCCACCGCGCCGAAGGCGATCAGCCGGGGGGTGTTGTCCACGCGGGAGCGCGCCATCACCACGCCGCGATCGGCGCTGCGCAGGGCCTGGGCCAGCGCGCCATCGGCGGGCAGTTGCGGCAGCGGCTGGTGGAAGGAAGGGTGGCGGGCCAGCACGAAGCCGTCGCTGCGGATCGCCGCCAGCGAGTCCTGCGGGCCCACCAGCAGCCGGCCCAGCCCGTTGGACACCAGCCTGGGATCGACGGAGACGTTCACCTGGCCGTGGAAGGCGTTGTTCGACGTATTGCCGGTATCGCGCCGCGGGCGGGCGACGGCGAAGAACATGTTGTCTTCCGCCCGGCCGAGATACACGCGGCTCACCACCGTGGCCGGCGGGTTGGGCCCGGCCAGCAGAAGGTGGAATTCCCGGTCGGCGATGGAGATGCGCGGCACCGGCGCCATGGAGGCGCTGAGCAGCAGCATCCCCGCCTGGTCGCTCACATAGGCGGTGGAGACCTGCGGCAGCTCCGGCACGATCGCACGCAGCCGGGCGTGCAATGCCGCTTCCTGCGCCCGGACCTCCTCATCCGACAGGCCGCGCAGCAGGTCGTTCACCCGGTCGGCGGCGGCGCGGTGGCCATCGAGCACGCGGCGCATGTATTCGGCGGCGGAATCGGCGGCATGGGAGAGTTCCGAGCGCGCACTGTCCCAGGTGCCGCGCCAGGCGAGCCAGGCCCCGGCGCCGGCCACCAGCAGCGGCAGCATCACCGCCCCCGCCAACAGCCAGGGGAGCGGCGCCATCGCGCGGCGCAGGCGGAAGACGGCCGGCCCGGTCTGCGGCGTCTCCACGGCGATGGTCATTCGGTCCTCGGCTCCCCGCAGCGTGTCGCTGTGCCGTGCCCCTGGGGCGCGGCGCGGCCAGGCCCCGGTGCCGGCGGGCCTCTTCTTGCGGCATCTCCCACGGAGCAGCAGCCGCGCCCGATGATTCGGTCCGACGCGACGGCGCTGTCAAGCAAAGCTCCTTTGTGGAACTGGCACCGTTGCTAGGCTGCATGTGCGGTGGTGCACGCCGACGCGTGCCGCCGTGCCGTGATTCCGGCTGCCGATCCGCCTTCTGGCGGGTTTGCGCGATCGTTGCGGAAATCTACCGGAGCGGCTTCACGATCCCGCGAGCCTGGCCGCGGGGCGCAAAGGCCGCAGCGCCGCATACAGCGCGCGATGCACGCCCCGGCGCGGTGCCAATGCCTCCTGCAGCTTTGGGTCCGGCGCATGCACTGCCGCCACCGGCAGGGGGGTGAACACCTCTTCCGCCGTGCCGTCCCCGGCCGCCACACGGGCCAGCCGTGCCGCGCCCAGGGCGGAGCCGACCTCGCCGCCATGCACTGTGGCCACCGGCAGATCGAGGGCGGCGGCGACCAGCCGCATCCAGGCGGGCGAGCGGGCGCCGCCGCTGATCGCCACCAGGGGGGCCAACGGTGCTCCGCGCGCGGCCAACACCTCCATGCCCTCGGCCAGGGTGAAGGCCACGCCCTCCAGCACCGCGCGCGCGAGGTCGCCGCGCCCGTGGGCTGCGCGCAGGCCGACGAAGGCTGCCTCGGCGCCGGGGTCGTTGTGCGGCGTGCGCTCGCCGGTGAGGTGGGGCAGGAAGACCGGCGGCGCCTCGGTGCTCTGTTCCATCTCCGCCAGCAGCGCCGCCTCGTTCGAAGCCCCGGTGGCGCGGGTGATCCAGGCCAGCGCGGAGGCGCCGGAGAGCGAGACGGTCATGCGGTGCCAGACATCGGGCACGCAGTGGCAGAAGGCATGCACGGTGCGGTCGGGGTCTGGCAGGAAGCCGGCATCGCAGACGAACAGCACCGCGGAGGTGCCGAGTGCGACGAAGCCCTGGCCCGGCCGCACGCAGCCGAGTGCGGCCGCGCCGGCCGCCTGGTCGCCAGCGCCGCCGGCGATGGGGATGCCGGGTGTCAGCCCCCAGGCGGCGGCCACCTCTGCCCGCAGCCGCCCGGCCGGGGCGGTGCCTTCCACCAGTGCGGGCATGTGGCTCAAGGAGAGCCCGGTGGCTGCCAGCATCGCCTCCGACCACCGCCGCGCGCCGACATCCAGCCATAGCGTGCCCGCGGCATCCGACATGTCGGTGATCGCCTCCCCGGCCATGCGCAGCCGCAGCCAGTCCTTCGGCAGCAGTACGCGGCGCGTGGCGGCGAACACCTGCGGTTCATGCGTGCGTACCCAGAGCAGCTTCGGGGCGGTGAAGCCGGGCATGGCGAGGTTGCCGGTGGCAGCGCGCACGCCGGCCGCCTCCAGTGTTTCGCACTCCGCGGCACAGCGCCCATCGTTCCACAGGATTGCCGGGCGCAGCACGCGGTCTGCGCCATCCAACAGCACGGCCCCGTGCATCTGGCCGGAGAGGCCGATGCCGCGCACGCGCGACAAATCCTTGCCCAGCCCGGCCACCGCCTGGCCGGTGGCGCGCCACCAATCCTCCGGGTTCTGCTCGCTCCACAGCGGGCGCGGGAAGGAACTGGGCACGGGCGCGGAGGCCTGGGCCAGCAAACCGCCGTCCATCCCTGTCAGCACCGCTTTCACCGCCGAGGTGCCGAGATCGATCCCCAGATGCATCGCGCCGTTCCTTCTACGCGCACCTTGGCATGCCGGCCCGGCCCCGCCTACCATTCCGGCCCCAGCACCGCAGGAGATCCGCATGTCCACCTATGCCACGCTCAGCCGCGGCTTTGCCGAGGGGATCGGCTCCCCGCGCGACCTGCTGGAAACCTGCCTCGCCCGCATCGAGGAACGCGAGCCCGTGGTGCGCGCCTTCGCCGCCATCGGTGCGGAGGCCGCCCGCCGCGCCGCCGATGCCGCCACTGCCCGCTGGCGCGCCGGCACGCCGCTTTCGGCGATCGACGGCATGCCGATCGCGCTGAAGGACATCCTGGAAACCGCCGACCTGCCCACCGGCTTCGGCTCGCCGATTTTCGCTGGCACGCATTCCGGCCGCGATTCCGCGGTAGCCTGGGCGCTGCGCCGGGCCGGTGCGGTGATCGTCGGCAAGGCCGTCACCACCGAGTTCGCCGACATGGTGCCGGGCCCCACCACCAACCCGCACGACCCCACGCGGACCCCCGGCGGCTCCTCTTCTGGCTCGGCCGCTGCGGTGGCCGCGGGGATGGTGCCGGTGGCGATCGGCAGCCAGGTGGGTGGCTCCATCCTGCGCCCGGCAAGCTTCTGCGGCGTGGTCGGCATCAAGCCCACTTTCGGCGCGATCAACCGCGGCGGCATCAGCGACCAGTTCAGCCAGAACGCGCTCGGCACGCTCTCGGCCACGCTGGAGGATGGCTGGGCGGTGTGCCACGTGGTGGCCAGCATCGCCGGCGGCGATCCCGGCCATCCGCCCTTCACCGGCGGCCTGGTGCCCGAGGCACCGCGCAAGCCCGGCACGCTGGCCGTGCTGCAGACCGCGGGCTGGGCCGTGGCCGAGCCTGGCGCGATCGATGCCTTCCAGGATTTCCTGCGTCGCCTGGCCGCCGACGGCGTTCATCTGATCGACCGCACAACCTCTGCGCGCGTCGCCCTGCTGGAGGAGGCGATCGCGGACGCCAGCCCGATTTCCCAGGCGATCAACCATTGGGAAAAGGCCTGGCCGCTGGCGGAGCTGGAAACCCGCCACGGCGAAGGCGTCAGTGCCCATCTGCGCAACGGCATCGCCGCCGGAAGGAGCATGACGCCGGAGGAGTACCGCGTGCTGCTGCACCGGCGGGACATGATGCGCGAGCGGCTCGCCCTGCTGGCCGATGTGGCCGATGCCTGCATCACGCTCGCCGCCCCCGGCCCGGCGCCGGTGGGGCTGGCCTCTACCGGCAACTCCATCTTCAACGCGCCCGGCTCCGCCCTGCGCTGCCCGGCGATCTCCGTGCCGAAGCTTTCGGTTGGCGGCCTGCCGCTGGGCGTGCAGCTGCTCGGCCAGCCGCTGGGTGAGCGGGCGCTCTCGGGCGTGGCCGCCTATGTGGCGGGGCTGTAGCGGGCGCTCGTCACGAACACGTCGATTGTGCCCATCCGCAACGTCCGGCTAGCATCCTTCCTGCGATCCAGCAGGGGGGATGGGGCATGGCCGGAAAGCCGGAGTTTGCCGGGGTAGGCCGGCCGATGAGCGAGGCCGGCATGGCCGCCGCGCTGGTGGCCATGGAGCTGGACCCGGTGGCGGATCTGCCCGTGCTGTGGTCGGTGCTGACGGTGGAAAGCCGCGGCTTCGGCTTCCAGGCCGACCGCCGGCCGAAGCTGCTGTTCGAGCGCCACATCTTCCACAAGGAAACCGGTGGCCGCTTCGCTGCCGCGGCGCCCGACCTCTCCGCCCCCTCGGGCGGCGGCTATATCGGCGGTGCCCCGGAATACGACCGCATGGGCCGTGCGCTCGCCCTGCTGAAATCCGCCGGCGTGGCGCCGGAGCCGGCGCTGCGCAGCGCCAGCTGGGGCCTCGGCCAGGTGATGGGCTTCAACGCCGTGGCCGCCGGCTTCGCCAGCGCCGCCGACATGGCCACCCGCATGGCCGAGGGCGAAGATTGGCAGCTGCTCGGGATGGCCAGGTTCATCGCTGCCAACCGGCTGAACCGCCATTTGGCCAAGCGCGACTGGGCCGCCTTCGCCCGCGGCTATAACGGGCCGGCGTTCTGGCAGAACCAGTACGACGTGAAGCTGAAGAGCGCCTTCGACAAGTTCAGCAGCGGCGTGGGGCGAGACCTGCGCGCCCGCACTGCCCAGGCTGCGCTGGTCTATCTCGGCTATTCGCCCGGTGACCCCGATGGCGTGGTGGGCCAGAACACCCGCAACGCCATCGCCGCCTTCCGCAAGGCGGAGGGCCTGCCCAAGGGCGATGCGCTGGACCCTGCCACCACCACCGCGCTGATGGCCAAGGCGGGGCTTTAGCCTTTACGGCGCCACCAGCTCGCGCGTGATCTCCGCCGGGCTGGTGGCCCCCAGCAGCGCCATCGCGGTGTCGAACTCGTGCCGCAGCAGTGCCAGTGCCCGGGCGGCACCGTCCTGCCCGTAGGCGGCCACGCCGTACAGGACTGCGCGCCCCAGCAGCACCGCATCTGCCCCCAGCGCCAGCGCCCGGGCGATGTCCGCCCCGTGCCTGATCCCGCTGTCCAGCAGCACCGTGGCATGGCGGCCGATTTCGTCGGCGATCGCCGGGAGGGCGGCGATGGAGGGCATGGCGGCATTGAGGTTGCGGGCGCCGTGGTTGGAGACCACTACGCCATCTGCCCCCGCCTCCACCGCGCGGCGGGCATCGTCGGCGCGCAGGATGCCCTTCACCAGCAGCTTGCCGGGCCACACACGCCGCAGCGCCGCCACGTCATCCCAGGTGATGCCGCCGTTCAGCTTCGTCGCCGGCCCGCCGCCGCCGAGCGCGCCGGGCTGGCCCGGATGGTTCAGCATGCGCGGCACGCCGGTGCCCAGCGCGTAGCGCCCCATCGTGCCGGCGAGCCAGCGTGGGTGCAGCAGCATGTCCGCCACGTTGCGCAGGCCCGGCCGGAACGGGGTGGCGAAGCCGCTGCGATGGTTGAAGGCGCGGTGCGGCGAAACCGTGGTGTCCACCGTCAGCAGCAGCACCTCGGCCCCCGCCTGCGCCACGCGATCCACCAGGCGCAGGCTCTCCGCCTTGTCCGCCCACAAATAGAGCTGGAACCACCACGGCGCGCCGCCCATCGCCGCCGCAATCGCCGCCAGCGGGGTCATGGATTCCGTGGGCAGGGTGTAGGGTATGCCCGCCTCCCGCGCCGCCGCGGCCAGCGCGCCCTCGCCCTCATGCCACAACAGCCCCGCCGGGCTCATCGGCGCGATGGCGGCGGGGAAGGCCAGCGTTCGGCCGAACAGCGTGGTTTGCGTGCTGCGCTCGGCGATGCCGCGCAGGGCGCGCGGCGCGAAGGATACGGCATCGAACGCCGCGCGGTTGCGCGCCAGGCCCCTGTCGTCGTCGCAGCCGCGATCGACATAGTCGAACAACCCGCGCGGCAGGCGGCGGCGCGCGGCCGCGCGCAGGTCGGCGATGTCGTGGCAGTCCAACGCAGCCATCTCGGTCCCCTGGCGTTGCGGCAAGCGAGGCACATCCTACACTGGCGCACCCCTTCAACGGCGCCGCACTTCTCGGCTAGCCTGAACCCGATGCAGGGAGAATAGGCCATGGGCAGCGAAGCGGTGATCTCAGGCTGGGTGGCCCCGGGCTTCGCTGTGGTGGAGGACGCCTTCGCCGCCAATTTCCATCGCGAGGAGCCCGAAAGCGAGTTGGGCGCGGCGCTCGCCGTCTATTTCGAAGGGCGCTGCGTGGTGGATCTCTGGGGCGGTTTCACCGACACCGCCCGCACCCGCCCCTGGGCGCGCGATACGCTGGTGAATGTCTGGTCCGCCAGCAAGGGCATCACCGCACTGGCGGTGGCGATCCTGGTCGACCAGGGGGCGGCCAGCTACGACGATCCGGTGGCGAAGCACTGGCCGGAGTTTGCTGCCAACGGCAAGGAGGCCATCACACTCGGCCAGATCCTGTCGCACCAGTCCGGCCTCAATGGCTGGGAGGCGCCGACCACCTGGGACGATCTCTACAACTGGCGCACCGCCACATCCCGCCTCGCCGCCCAGGCGCCGGCGTGGGAGCCGGGCACGCTCGCCTCCTACCACGCCATCACCCACGGCTATTTGGCCGGGGAGGTGGTGCGCCGCATCACCGGCCAGCATCCCGGGCCGTTCATCCGCGACGCCATCGCCACCCCGCTGGGTGCGGATTTCCATGTCGGCCTGCCCGCCGCGCATGATTGGCGCGTGGCGGAAATGCTGCCCCCGCCGCCGGCCAATGCCACCCCGGGCGGGCCCGGCCTGCCGGAGATCGCGCGCCGCGCCGTGACCAACCCGGTGGCCGATCCCGCCCTGCCCAATACCCGCGCCTGGCGCGAAGCGGAGATCCCGGCCGCCAACGGCCAGGCCTCTGCCCAGGGCCTGGCCCGCATCTACGGTGCGCTGGCCCATGGCGGCACGCTGGATGGCATCCGCATCATCTCGCCGGAGGGGATCGACCGGATGCGCGCCCCGCGCCATCTGGGGCCGGACCAGATGGTGGGCCCGCGCTATTGGGGCGCCGGCGTTTCCAGCAACGTCGCCCCGGCCTTCGGCCCGCATGCGGACACGTTCGGCCATACCGGCTGGGGCGGCGCCTTCGGCTGCGCCAACACGCGCCGGCAGGTGGGGATCGGCTATGTGATGAACCGCATGGGCGGCCAGATCGCCAGCAACCCGCGCGGCACCAGCCTCGCCGCCGCTGTCTTTGCAGCCCTGGGCGACTGAGCCGCGCGTGCTCCCGGGCTGAGGGGGGAAAGCACCTGCCACACGCAAAAAGGGCCGGGGCATCATGCCCCGGCCCCGTTTACTGGGGGATCGCAAGGCTGGGCGCCTAGAGCGGTAGCCGACCTGATAGACGGTCGGCTACCGCTCTAGCTCTTTGTTTTGGCGAGCAACTTAAGCCGACAGGATGATTCCATCCGGTCGGCTGTTGCTCTAGGCCGCGTGGACAAATTGTCGGAAGAGGATTCCCCCGACACGGTGCGGGGTCGTGTCC